>JAZNLU010000092.1:0-22093 GCA_045579245.1 Akkermansia sp. | reverse complement strand
TCTCCCGGCGGTGAATTGTTGCTATCTGTGAAAGCTGCGCGTGAAAGTTAGCACGTGAAAGGGGCTTACGCCCCGTGAAAGCTATCGCGAGAAAGTTGACACGCGAAAGGGGACTGAGTTCCCGAGAACGATCGCTGGTGCGAGCGAGGTTACTTCAGCCCCATCTGCTGGAGGAGGGCATCCGGGTTGGGCTCGCGGCCCACGAAGTTGCGGAAGAGGATGTTGGGGTCCGCGCTGTCGCCTTTCGAGAGAATGGTCTCGCGGTAGGCGGCACCGGTGGCGGCATTCATGACCCCCTCTGCCTTGAAGCGGGAGAATCCGTCTGCCGCCAGTACCTCGGCCCATTTGTAGGAGTAGTAGCCTGCGGCATAGCCGCCATTGATGCAGTGGGTGAGGTGGCGCATGACAGAGTTGCCGCGCACCGTGGAGGGAATCCGCCATGGGTCAAGCAGCTCGGCCGTGGCTTCATCAATGTTGCGGCCCTTGTACTTCTCATCGTAGTTCACGTGCATGTCCAGATCCAGCTTGGCGATGCAAAGCTGGTTCATGTTATCCGTGGCGGGCATGAAGAAGCGCCCGGCGATGAGTTTCTGCTGCATGTCGGCAGGCATCAGCTCGCCCGTTTCGTAATGGAAGGCAAATTTGGCCAGACCCTCGGGTTCCCATGCCCAGTTTTCGAACATCTGGCTGGGCTGCTCCACAAAGTCCCAGGAAACGCTCGTGCCGCAGTGGGAAGCGAGCTCTGTGTCGCCCATCATGCAGTGCATCATGTGGCCGAACTCGTGGAAGAGGGTGGTGACATCCAGCTGAGAGAGCAGGGCGGGTTTATCGCCCACGGGGGCGTTGAAATTGCCGCAGATGCATGCCAGATGCGGGGCGTGCGGCTGCCCGTCGGCAGCCGGGGTGCCATAGCGTATCGGCATGACCCAGGCTCCGGCGCGCTTGGTGTCGCGGGGGAAGGGATCCAGATAGAAGGAGCCAAGGTGTGCCCCGGTTTGCTTATCTGTCACCTTAAACATTTTGACCTCCGGGTGCCAGACTTCTGCGGTTCCCTCCGGCAGGGTCTCGCCGGGTTGCAGGCAAGCGACGGGTTGTTCGGTGATGCTGATGCCCAGGAGGTTTTCAAAGATGCCGAACATGCCCTTGCAGACGTTCTCGTATTTGTAGTACGGGCGCACGGCTTCCGGGTCAAGGGAGAAGCGTTCGTTGGACATTTGCCGCGAGTAGTAGGAAACGTCCCAAGGGTTCATGCGGGTGATGGTCTGCCCGGTCTTTTTGCCTGCGTATTCCAGCAGCTCTGCAACTTCCCGGTCAAAAGTCGGTTTGACTTTGCGCATCATATCATCCACAAAGTTGATGGCGTTGGTGCCGCTGCCCACCATGCGGCGGGCGGCTTTCATGTCTGCGAATGTGCCGAAGCCCAGCAGGGTGGCGAGCTCTCGGCGCAGTTCCATGACGCGGGCTACAATCGGGGCGTTGTCATATTCACCGCTGCTGCCCACGGTGGCGCGTCCCTCCCAGCAGAGACGGCGGGTTTCCTCCACATCGCAGTTTTTCATCACCTCCGAATAGGAGGGGTACTGAAGCGTGATGAGCCACTGCGGGTTTTCCGGCGTGCCGAAGCCCTTTTCGCGGGCGGCCTCGGCGGCTCGCTCCATCCAGTCGGCACTGCAACCGGCAAGCTTGGCCTTATCGGTAATGACTAACTGCCAGGCATTGGTGGAATCCAGCACATTCTTGCTGAATTGCAGGGTCAGTTTGCTGAGCTCCAGCTGGATTGCGGCTTTGCGTTCTTTCTGTTCCGGGCTGAGGGCAGCGCCGCTGTCGCGGAAAGAGTCTACCACTTGCTGGACGAAGCGTTGTTTGGCGGGGGAAAGGTCACGCACCCAGGGCTGTTGAGCGGCATCGCTGATGACGGCCCAGAGCTTTTCATTGGCGATGATGGAGGAGGAGAAGGCACTCATCTCCGGCATGAGTGTTTCCTGAGCGGCGCGGAACTCCGGGCTGTCCATGGTGGAGGAGAGGTGGTAGAGCAGGGAGCCGGTCAAATCCATCTCCTCTGCCGCCAGCTCGAAAGCTCCGAATGTATTTTCATAGCAGGATTCAGCCGGGGTGACACGGCAGATGGCATCAATGCGTTCCTGAGCCAGCTTCATTCCGTGGCGGGCATCCTTAACAGCTTGTTCTGCTGTCATGTGTGACCAGCGGGGGTACATCTCCCATTGGTAAAAAGGGTGTGAAGCTGCGGAAGCGGTGGCAGAAGCCGGAGCGGTTTCCGTCTGCTGAGCTGTCAGCGGCGTGCCGACGGTCAGGCTCAGAGCCAGAGTCATCAGGATGGCATGTGTTGCTGTCATGCCCATATATACGCGCGCAGGCCCGGCAATCTTTCAGGCTAAACAAAAGCTTGCCAAACAAAGATACTGTGGTATTATATGCCCAGCGTTATGACCCCCAAACACATTGTTGCCGTTATCGATTATGGCTCACAGTACACGCAGCTGATTGTCCGCCGCGTGCGTGAGCTGGGCTTCCTTGCCAAACTTTATGCTCTGGAGGATTTGCATGAGATATGCGAGCCGGGTGCCATCATCCTTTCCGGTGGCCCCCGCAGTACTTCGGAACCGGATGCGCCGGATATTGATTTTGAATGGCTTAAATCTTTTAATGTGCCCATTCTGGGCGTGTGCTACGGCATGCAGCTGCTCAACATCAAGACCGGCGGCACGGTTCGCCAAAGCAACAAGCGTGAGTACGGCCCCGCCGCCCTCATCCCGGACAAGTTGGAGGGCTTGTATGCAGATATGTCACCCTCCTCTCAGGTGTGGATGAGCCATTCCGACACCGTTGACCATCTGGCAGACAACTGCAAGGTTATCGCCCGCAACAGCGACGGCGTGCCCGTCTCTCTCCAGTGGGGGGATTCCATGTTCGGTATCCAGTTCCACCCGGAGGTGACCCACTCTCACGAGGGCCGCACCATTCTGCGCAATTTCCTTTCCTATGCCAAAGAGCTGGCACCGTTCGACATTGGTGACTTCAAGCGCGAACTCATCGAGGACATCCGCGCCAAGGTGGGCGACAAGCAGGTGGTCTGCGGTGTTTCCGGCGGTGTGGTCAGCACCGTGCTGGCCGTGCTCCTGCATGAAGCCGGGGTGAACGTCCGCTGCATCTTTGTGGACAACGGCCTCCTGCGTAAGGACGAGGCCAAGGAAGTGCAGGCCAACTTTGAGCGCATGGGCGTGAAGATTGAGACGGTGGATGCCTCTGCCCGTTTCCTGGAAGCGCTGGCCGGGGAAACCGCCCCGGAAAAGAAGCGCCGTATCATCGGCAATCTCTTCATTGACGTGTTCTGGGATGCTGTGGGTGATGCGGAGATGCTGGCCCAGGGAACGCTGTACCCGGACGTGATTGAGAGTGCCTCCAATGCCAAGAGCAAGGCCTCCGTTATCAAGACCCACCACAACCGCGTGGAGCGCGTCCTCAAGATGCAGGAAGAGGGCAAGGTCATTGAGCCGCTCGCCTTCCTCTTCAAGGACGAAGTGCGCGAACTCGGTGCCTCCATGGGAATTTCTCATGATATCCTCTGGCGTCATCCTTTCCCCGGCCCCGGTCTGGCCGTGCGCTGCCCGGGCGAGGTGACGAAAGAGCGTCTGGACATCATCCGCGAGTGCGATGCCATCTTCATCGGTACGCTGCGTAAGTGGGATTGGTACGACAAGTGCTGGCAGGCATACGCCGGGCTCATCCCCGTGAAGACCGTGGGGGTGAAGGGCGATGAGCGTTCCTACGAGTTTGCCACCAACCTGCGCGCCATCGTGTCAGAGGATGCCATGACCGCCGACTGGGTGCAGCTGCCCTATGACCTGCTGCGCGAGGCTTCCAACCGCATCCTTAACGAGGTGAAGGGTATCAACCGCGTCCTTTACGACGTGAGCACCAAGCCCCCGGCATCCATCGAGTGGGAGTAAAGCTCCCCCCCGGGCACACAGCCTTTTACAGCAAGCTCGTGATTCCCTCCCCGGAGTCACGCGCTTTTTTTGTTGTCATCAAATGGAAAAAATGAAGAACTCCGGCTTATGTTCTCCATGAACATGAGCCTGTTGTATAGTTGTTTTGCAGAGAATGAGAAATTTTAATACCCTTCCCAGAATTGAAGTTGCCCGGTGGGGATAGAATCTCCCGGTTTTAAGCCATCCCAATTGAAGACGACGCGAGTGCGGAATCGGGAACCCTCCGGGGAGATGAAGTAGAGGTCAATTCCCTGTTCTCCGTTGCGGACATTTTTCAGCCGTTTGAGTTCACAGAGCGGTATGGTGACAGAGTGCCGGCACTTATCGGTTGCCGTCTTTTCAGCCTGTGTGCGGAAAGGGATGGCATCGTAATCCCGGTTTACAGCATATTCCGGATCCTGAATGTAGGCGTTCACCGTGAATTTTTCTTCACAGAGGAAAGAGAGCTGAAGATGATTACCATCGTACACGATATTCAGCTTGTCTACATGTGGTTCTGCTGCGTTTTCCGGGTAGAACCGGGGAGCCTTTCCTGCCACGGCAAAGGTTTCGGAGCGGTCAAGAATACTGCATGAGGAAGGGGTCAGATAGGTGGGCTTGAGCCCGAAGGTGTAGTTGCCGCTGCCCATCAGGGGCGTGCCGAGTTGAGCGTTCATGCTTGTCGGTCCGTCATTGTGCGGCAGGTTCAGACCGTGCCCCAGTTCATGAGCAAAACCTCCGTACCATTTAGTGAGCAGACGCCCTTCCGGAGTATCTTTGCCTAAGTGCCTGATATCAAAGTCGGGATAGTCAAGGGCAAAACAGTTATAACCCAGTCCGTAGAAGGGAACGCCGCCGGGGTTTTTGTCGCCGTTTGTTTCATCATAGTGCGTGGGCATGATGACGAAGGTGTGGTGACTGAGTTTTTTGTCAGGATGAGCGGCAAAATAGGCATTAATCTCCTCCAGACAGGCATTGTGTCCGGTTCCGTAGCCATATTCCCTGTGCCCTTTTTTACCGCGGAGCAGGATGATATCCACCTCGCCGTTCGGCAGCATGTTCAGACCGAATGCACGTTTCCCGTAGCCATTTCTGTCCATTTCCTTTGCATAAAACTGCTGCAGGTATAACAGCAGTTCACTGATGCGCCGTTGGTAGCCCGCTATCGGCTCATTGTCGTTTCCCGTGAAATAGACCACATTCAGTTTGTAAGCAGGTTTTTCCAATTCCACGCTGTCAGCAAGCCTTGCCTTGGCTGCATCCGAAAAATGCTCCGGGCATGCGGCAAAAAGCTCCGGAGCAAGCGCCAGTAAAGTTACAGCTGAACACAAAATGGGTGCTTTCATGCCGCGATACTACCATTTTCCATGGTGGGCATCAAGCCGAAATTGCACCGCTTTATTCAGAGTAAAATGACGGAAATAAAAAATCTGACATTTTTTTGCGGATTTGCGTGACAGGCGGATTAATATGTGTAGAATCAGGTTGTATACAGGCCTATGTTTATTGCCGCAGATGTGAATCAGAACGCCATGCTGGCGGAAATGTTGGGGTGGATTCTGCCCCTGATGGGGGTGGCGTGTGTTGTGCTGCGAGCTGTCAGCGAGCAGGTGAGACGCGGTGTAGCTGCGGATATTCTGACGGCCGGTGCCGTGATAACCGGGAGTTACTACTGTAGCATTTGTGCCTTTTTCTTTTCTCTGAGCAGCGGGCTGTATACATTGGGCGTTTTGTTGCTGCTTTTTGCTGCGGTGGGGTGGCGGTTTCCGCTCCGTGTGTGCCGCAAGGCATTCTGCGGGACAAAATCCCGCCGGGGCAAGCGGTTGAAGTATTATCTGACAGCTTCTCTGCTGCGGGCTCCCTGGGTGTTGTGGGTGCTTCTCGGGGCTGTGGGGAATTTGTCGGTGAGCTGCATGTCGCGTGAAACCGGGGTGCAATTTTTCATGCTGATGAGGTGGGGGCATTTGTTTGTGCTTATACCGGTGATTCTTTGTTTGGTACGCCTGTTTCGCAAACATCAGACGGAGGCAGCCCGCCGCTGTCTGATTATTTCCGTTGCGGTATTCTTCCTGAGTTGATACGATGAAAAAGACACTGATTCATTTGCTGTATGTCCTCGGGCTGCTTATCGGCGGTCTCATGGTGCTGGGAAATCTTGCTTCATCTTTCGGCTTGGGGCATTTTCTGGGTTGGAATCCACCCGAGCCGGAACAAGCCATTGTTGCCGATAGCTCGGAGATAGCCTCTCCTGACTATCAGGGGCGTTTATTGGAGTTGCAGGGGGTGTTGAAGAGTAGTGAAGTGCTTGAAATCCCGGAATACGGTATTCAGCTGAAAGCAGCCGCGTTGTGGGTGGATGCCCGTGTATTTCGCTCAACCACGGAGCCGACTGCGGGAGTTTTCTGCCCATTGTCTGAGGCTGCAACTGCTACTGTGGTGACAGCGGCGCGATGCCCGGCGGGCGAGCAGTGGTCACAGATTCTGCGCATGGGGAATTACAATATTGATTCCGCGCTGATAGCTGAACTGCTGCATACTCGCAGCCGCTCGGGCTGGGTTTGTGAGCGCAGTTTTCTTCCCCTGCCGCCGGAGCATATTCACCTGCCGGAATCCCTGCGGGGCATGGCTCGGCTTCTGCCTGACACGCAGAGACTTGACCGCCCGGACTGCACGATTTATCGCCTGGCGGAGCGCTACCGTAATCCTGACACACCAACGAAACCGACTATGGAGGGAGATGTGGAACTGCGGTTCAGCTATCTGCCGGCAGAGATGCCTGCTGCTGTGCGCGGGCGCTATTTCTCGGGTGAAATATCAAAGGTTTCTTCCGGTGAAACTGCGTTTGCCGCCAACGGGCAGCAGCTTCCCCCGGTGGGAAACACCCCCATGGAGAAGAGTATGATGACACTTAGTGACGTGCTGACAGGCGCGATGTCGTTTTTCTTTTCTTTCTTTTTCCTGCTGTCCGGAATCGCGCTCTTTTGTGTTTCTCTGCAACACATGAGTGGGGAGTGCAAACCTTTGCGATTCAAAAAGTTATTATTAACAACGCTGATTCTTCAACTCCTTGCCATAGCTGCCGGGTGCTTGTCAGATTCGTTACTTTAATCCATCAATTCTATGACACAAGACACAAAACTCGCGCTGACGGCAGCCTCCGGTCTGCTGGTTTCTCTCATCTCACTACCTGCCGTGGTGGGACCGCTCATTTGTATGCTGGTATGGAAAGAGGATTCCGTGGTGGAATCTTTCGCGAAGGCTCGTATCAACACGCAGATATCCTGGCTTATCTGGGTGTTGCTGGCGGGGCTTTCCTGCTTTGTGCTGGTTGGTTTTGTGGTGCTGCCGATTCTTGTCATTGTATGGCTGGTTTGCAGCATCATCGATATCGTGAAAGCTTCATCCGGCGATACCTCATTCCGTTTCCCGCTTACCATTGATTTCCTGAAATAAGCTCAAAGTCCTGCCCGGAGTATACCGGGTAGGACTTTTTGCCGTTGCAGGGAAGAGAAATCAGGCAAACAGGCTCAATACTGCCTCTGCCGCTTTGGCTGCTGCACCGCCGTGGCCAAGCTTGGACATGGATTCACGCATGTCGGTCAGCACTTTCTCGCGCGGTTCGGGCGTGGTGAGCCGCTCCAGCTCGGAAATGCAGTTCTCTACGTTGAAATCGTGCTGAATCAGCTCGCGGGTCACCGGTTTGTCCACGAGAATGTTGACCATGCCGATGTATTTGATGGTGAGGATGATACGTCCTACCCAGTAGGTGAACGCCGCTACCTTGTACACCAATGCAAAGGGTAATTCGTGCAGAGCCGCTTCCAGTGTGGCTGTGCCGGAGGTCACCAGCGCGGCCTCCGCTCTGTCCATGAGACCGTGGTAGCTGCCGGGACAGATGTTCATGAGCTCCTCAGGCATGTCGGCGGCTTTCGCCATGGCACGCATCTTTTCTGCCAGTTTCGGAGTGCTGGCAGAGGTCTCAAACCTCCATTCCGGGTGGCGGGTGCGCAGCTCACGCACCACGTCCATGAAGACGGGGAAGTTGCTTTCCACCTCTCGGTTGCGGCTGCCGGGGAAGAGACCGATGAGCCCTTTCTCCCGCACATTTGTCTGGCGCTGCGCTAAAATATCATCCACCAGCGGGTGTCCCACAAACTCCGTGCGCAGCCCCGCTTTTTCAAACAGCGGCTTCTCAAAGGGGAAAGTACACATCATCAAATCCAGCACTCGTGCCAGTTTGGGAATGCGTCCTTTTTTCCATGCCCAGACCATGGGCGCAATGAACCAGGCTATTTTGGTGTTGGGGGAAACCTTGCGTACGCGTTCTGCCAGTCGCTGATTGAAGCCGGGATAGTCGATGAGCACCAGCCCGTCCGGCTGTTCGGCGGCGATGCGGGCGGTCATTTCGTTGAGATAGCGGGCAAAGTAGCGGATGTGCTTGAGCACCTCTACCAGCCCGATGACACCGGCTTGGTCTGCCCAATCCTCAATACCGGGAGCCAACGCATGCATGCGGGCACCGCCGAGCCCCACGATTTCCATATCGGGTTGTCTGCGGAGTAATTCCTGAATCAGCAGGGCACCCTGTTTATCCCCGCTTTTTTCTCCTGCTACCATGAACAGCTTCATGTCGCCAATCTACCATGTTACACCCGAATTAGCAAGAAAAGACTTCCTTTTTGGCGGCTTGTGTGCATAATACCCCGCATGTTCCACGAATTTATCAATGCTTGCATGCAGTATGTTGAGGCCTGGGGATACTGGGGGGTGGTTGCGTTCATGGCGATGGAAAGCTCCATCATTCCCGTGCCCAGCGAGGTGGTGGTGCCGCCTGCGGCCATAGTCGCCTCTCAGGAGGGCGCGAGTATGAGCTTCTGGGGGGTGGTGCTTGCGGGCACGGTTGGCTCTTACATCGGTTCCGTGGTGATGTATGTGTGTGCGCTGCTGTTGGGGCGGCCTCTGGTGCTGCGTTTCGGCAAGTACTTCTTCATGCCGCCTCATAAGGTGGAAAAAGCGGAGCGTTTCATGCAGAAATACTCCTCTGCCGGCATTTTCTTTGCCCGTTTCCTGCCGGTCATTCGCCACCTGATTTCCATTCCCGCCGGGATGGCACGTGTAAACTTCCTTACTTTCAGCCTGGCCACGATTGTGGGCTCTGCCATCTGGTGCTGGGTACTGGCGTGGTTCGGGGATAAGGTAGGCAGCGAGCATCCGGGTATCATGGAATCCCCGGAGGCATTGATAGAAGCTGTGAAGGCAGAATCCCATCTGGTGGTGCTGGGCGTGGTACTGCTGATGGTGCTGTATGCCGTCATGAAGTACATGACGCGGGAGAAAAATTGATGCTTCTCCCGGCATTCCTCGGACGCAAACAAAGACAAACAGTCTGACTCAGACTGGCGCTTGGGGCAGGAGGGTGGTATGCTGGTGCTTATCATGGGATTTGCATCAATCATAACTGCCGCCGGGGCTCTGGCGAGCGGTGCGGTTCAGGCCGCCGCTCAGCGCCAGCAGTCTGCCGCTTACCGCGATGCCGCCGATAACCAGTGGAAGCTGGCTAATCGCACGGCTGAGGTCATCACTAACACCGCGCTGGAGAACCAGCGCCGCAGCGAGCGCAATGCACGCATGCAGCTGGCAGAGTCTCGTGCCGATGCGGCGGCGGGCAACTTGCTGCAGGAGGGAAGTGTCATCCGTCGCGAGCAGGATTTGGCCACTCGTCTGGAGGATGAAATAACCAACAGCACCAACGCTGCCTTGCAGGAGGCAAATGATACCCGACTGCAGGGCTGGTATGACCGCCGCAGTCTGCTGCAGCAGGCCGGAACGGCGCGAAGCAACAGCCGCGTCTCACTGCTCAGTGGTGCGGTGGGTGCACTGGGGGCTCTTGCTCCCGGAGCAAGGTCAGAGCAGTAGGGTTATTGCAAGGCCGCTGCGGCCTGATAAATGGCAATACGGACAATCAGCGCAAACAGCATCCCCCAGGTAATGGCGATGGTGAGCCGGTGCTTGGGGGTGAGCCTGCGGTTGCGGGTCAGCCAGAAAAAGACAAAGAACTGCACCAGCGCCGAAATAGAGGCCGCAGCCGTTGTGTTGAACCCCACCTTGTCCAGCAGCAGGGAAAGGGGCAGCAGAAACGCTGCGGCACAGTCACTCAGTCCGCCTCCCGCCAGCCAGACCACCACCCCGCTGGGGATGACAATGCAGAGCAGCAGGGTCAACCGTGCTGCCTTACTGTAGCGTTCCTCCTGTGTCGGTATATACATGGCGCGGCATTATCATGCCGCAGCTGCTGCGTATTGTCAAGGGATTTAAGCATCATATCATTCCCAGCAACCAAAGCAGGTAACCGAAAGGATAATATGGGTTTGCATATACCAGGAAGCCCGCCCCGCAGAGCAGCAGAAGACTGCCGATGAGCGCAGTACGGAATGCCCACGTCTGCGGGCGGTAATTTTCCGATGCGGGGAGCGCAGGCGGTAGTGCCGTGTTCGGGTAGCCGAGCCATGCGTATGCAAGTCTGACCACCGTCACCGTACGCCCGCGCATGCTGCTTTGAATGTCGGCATAGTCAAGCCGTATCCATCGTCCGTCCGGGTAGATGACGCGTTCGCGTCGTCCATCGCTGAAACGCGCCGTGGAGCTTTTCCCGTGAGAGGGAAAGGCCTTTTCCATCTGTTTCATGAAGACGCGGCCGGGATGCTTCAGGAACACAAGATAACGGAGAAGAAGATAACCGAAGATGAAACAGCCGATACTCCATATATCTTCTGCCGGAGCTTCTATCCGCTTGAGTGCAAAGAAACACAGAACTGCGGCATAGATTAGAGTGATGACAACATATTTCTGAAAATTGAGCTGATGAATGCTTGTCACAACGATGTCGCTAATCTCAGCCGCCTGGGCTCGGTCAGTTATTTCTGCTACAGCTTGTTCTTCGCAATCAGGTGCGGGCGGGGCAATGCTGGCTGCCGACGCTTTTCCCACTCGCTCACGGGCAAAAATCAGCAATTCCTTGCGTTGCTCAGGAAGTGAAGTGCTTAGATTCCAATAATGCATCATCCCATTGGGAAGGAAGAGCACAAAGACCCCCTCCACCATGTCTGCACGGATGTAGGTGCTCCATGGATAATACAGAGAAAGGCCTTCCGATTCGCTGAGTATTCCGGCTTCTGTAACTGTCAGGAAAACGCACTCAGGCCGGAAGTCGGTTTCGCTTTTCCAGAGTTTGTAATGTCTGCGTTTGTATAAGACAAAGGTGATAGAGAAGGTGCAGATATAGATGCCAATGAAAATGAGAGGATAGCGGATATCGAAGAAGGCGGTGAGCAGTGCGCATGCCGCCAAACCAATCCATAACCCTAGCCTCATGCTCCGGCGAATCTGCATGTCTGCCAGTTTTCTGATTTGTTCTTCCCGTAAGGCGCCTGTTTGATAAACCATGGATGCATACTATCACGGCAACATGAGATTTGCAAGCGGGAGCACATGCTTTTTCCGGGATGATTCGACCGTTTTGACTTGTCAAAACGGTCGATTGTGCTATCCTGCGGTTAGAATCAACAGCACCTGCGCGAAGATGATCAGATTTGCCTCTACGGACTGTCGGCGTGAAACCGGGAATATCAAATGGGATTTGCAGGGGCCGCTGCCTTTCGGCATTGCGGACATGGATATAGAGTCTCCGCCCTGTGTGGTGGATGCTCTGCAGCAGCGACTGAATCACCGCTTCTATGGCTATGCCTTCATGACGGATGAACTGCGCGAGGCCATCGTTGCCTACCTCAAGGATAAACACGGCGTTGCTAATGCCGTCCCGGAGTGGCTGCACGCTTTGCCCGGCTGTGTGCCGGCGTTCACGCTGGTGGCGCGTACGGTCTGCACGCGCCCTGAGCATGAGGTACTGGTGTGCTCACCTTCTTATCCTCCTATGCTGCATTGTCACGAGGATGCCCGTTGCAGCCTGCTGACGGTACCCTACGTGTACCGGAATGACCGCTGGGGTTTCGACTGGGAGGCCATGGAAGCCGCCGTGTCACCCAACACGAAGCTCTTTCTGCTGTGCAATCCTCACAATCCGCTGGGGCGCGCCTGGAGCCGTGAGGAAATGGAGCAGGTGGCTGATTTCTGCGTGCGTCACGACCTCATCCTCTGTTCCGATGAGATTCACTGTGATCTGGTGCTGGATGAAGATTTGCGCCACCAGTGTGCCCTTAACCTGCCGGAGAATGTCCTTAATCGCGTGGTGATGCTGAGCGCACCCAGCAAGACTTTCAACATCGCCGGTATCTGTTTCACCTATATGGCTGTACCGAATGCGGAGCTGCGGGAAGCCATCCGCAAGACTCAGGGACACAGCCTGCCCACGTTGAATGTGTTCGCCTATGCGGCTTCGCTGGCGGCCTATACGCAGGGCTGGGAGTGGCACGCGCAGCTGTTGCAGACACTGCGCCGCAATCGGCAGACCGTGGTGGATTTCATTGCCCATGAGCTGCCCATGCTGCGCACCCGTCATCAGGAGGCCACCTACCTGGCCTGGATTGATTGCAGCGCTCTCGGTGTGGATTCTCCGCACAAGTTTTTCCTGGAGAAAGCCGGGGTCTATCTGGACAACGGTGCCAACTTCGGCGATGCGCAGTGCGTGCGCCTGAACTTTGCCACCTCGCCGGAGCTGCTCATGCTGGGGCTTAACGCTATGAAGAAAGCCGTGTCGGAGCATTTTTCCCGCTGAGTTACGGGAGGATTCCGACATTTTTCAATTCTTCGGCTAATTCTTCCACAGCCTCCATGTGCAGGATACTGCTGCTGATGGAGAGTGTTGTCTCCGGGCTTTCCAGAATGATGGTGAGCCCGGCTATGCCTTGGAGCTGAACTTCCTCCAAGCGTGCGGAGCTGAGTTCGGACCAGCGGATGCGACGTACTTTCCTGAAGAGCCGATGCTCGCTCACCCCTGCGGCATCTATCCGATAGCGCAGTACCACGTAGTGCAGTGCCCAGATGACTGCCATGAGAGTGGCAACGGTGGCAGCGATGCAGCGTGCGGTGTTGTTGCTTTCCGTACACCACACATAAACGTCTGCAGCCACCACCAGCAGGGCGATGGCTGCGTACATAACGGCGTTGGCGCTGTGCAGGGTGCGCGGTATCATGCCTGAAGCGGGGCTGCAGCGGGGGCTGGAATGGTGCGAATCTGCTGCGGGGCGATGTCCGTGTAGTCGTTGCCGGGCTTCGGGCGATATTTCACGTCTATTGGGCGCACGTAACCGCCACGGTTGTAATCTTCCACCGCGCGGGAGATATACACCGGCATTCCGAATTCCGAATGCTCAAACAATTTGGCTGCCACGGCGTAAGGCGTGCGGATGCAGCCGTGGGACAAACGCCGACCCGCGATGACCTTACCGCCGTGAATGCCTACGCCGTCCCAGGTGAGACGGTGCCAGTTGGGCATTCCGGCTGCATTGAAGGTTGCACCTTCGGGAAGTCCTTTGGAGAGGTCAGCGTTGGAATCAATGGTTTTACCCTGAGCATTCACAAATTTACCGTAGCGGTTGGATTTGTGGTCTTTATCCTTTTCCATCACGCGGAATACGCCGGTGGGAGTTTCATGCCCGTTGGTGCCCGTGGAGACAGGCCAGTCCAGCGCAACTTTCCCTTCCACGTAGAGTCTTGCACGCTGCTGGGGGATACAGATGACAATCTTGGAGTTGCTGACGGTCAGACGGTTCAGAAGAACATCATCCGAATAGGTCTCCATGGTCTTGGGGTAAGCAGGCTGCGCTACGAAATGCTCATACGTTCCTGCGGGATAAGGATTTTGGTAGCCGGGAACATTCTTATTGGGTAAATCCAGCGGATTTACGGCAGCCGGTTGTACAAAAACGAGCTGCTGCTGCGGCTGATTAGCTGCCGTATGCACGTTTGCCTGTGCGGGATAGGGCTGCGGTACGCATGCTGTCGGCAGGATGGAGAGGGCGGCAAGTGGGAGAAGTGTACGTTTATTCATGGTTGTTTCTGGGTTGGGAGGTTAAGCGTGTCGCCAGCCCGCAGTTTGTCGGCCGTTTCCGGGGTAAGACCGTTCATTTGCATCAGTTCTGTCGGCTGGATATTGAGCTTACGGGCAATTCCGAAGAGTGTATCTCCGGGGCAGATGGTATAACTGTTCGTCTGCGCAGAAGCGGGCGTTTCTGCAGATGCGGTGACAGGCTGAGGAACTGCAAATGATGCCTCAGTTGTGGGAGCCGTATCCTGTGGTTGAACTACGGATTTTTCCGTATTTTCTTCTGCTTCGGTTGCAGGCGGTGCAGAGGTTTTCCGCTGCGTTTGCGTGCGTCGCGGAGATGCCGAAGACGCTGCACCCGTGGTCGGGATAAGTAGTTTCTGGTTAATCTGCAGCGGCTTATTGATGTCCAGCCTGTTGAGCTCAATGAGCGTTTTGGTGCGGGTGCCGTGGCGGCGGGCTATGGCACTGAGCGTGTCTCCTGCCACTACGGTGTAGGTGATATTCTGAGGAAGTTGCTCATCAGTTGCGTTTTGCCCGAACAGTCCGCTGAAGAACCCGGCTTTACGGGGTGCGGTGGCGGGTGCCGGCGTTGCCGACGGGGCTGGAACAATAGCCCCTGTTGCAGGAATAAGTAATTTCTGATTCAGTTGAAGAGGTTTGTTGATGTCAAGCTTGTTAAGCTCAATCAGCACCTTGGTTTTGGTACCGTGTTTGGCGGCGATACCGCTGAGCGTATCTCCTGCCACCACGGTGTAGACTGTCGGCTGCTGCGGTGGAGGGAGTGTCTGCTGCGGTGTGGTTTCATGCTGCGGCTGAGTTTGTGCCAACGGAGTCTCAGATGCCGCCTGCGGTGCAGGCGGCGTAATCGGTGCAGGAATCGGGGTGAGTGCCTCAGAATGCGGCACCTCCTCCGTTGCCGGAATATCCAGAGCACCAACCCCGCGATCCACAATCACGCTGTCATTCACAGCCGGGGTAAACTGGTCTGTTATCCAGTTGAAATCCGGTTTTCCGTTGATGATGCGGCAGGAGGGCAGCGCCAGAACTGCCGCACTCATCAGGATGCAGGTGCTTGTGAACCGCGTGGCCTTCATGTGAATGAACGGTATGTGCTATCAGCGGCGGCTTCGCTTGGAAGCGGCTTTTGCCGGGATGGTGAGCTGACGTCCGGGCTGTATTTTGGCAGCCTGTTTCATGGTCAGGTTGTTAGCCTTGAGGATGTCCTGAGTCGTTACGCCGTAACGGGTGGCAATGCGTGCCACGCTCTCGCCGCGCTTCACCGTGTGGATGGTGTTTCTGGCTGCGGTTTCGGTGCCGCCCTTAGCGGGAATAGTGAGCTTGCGCCCGGGCTGTATTTTGGCAGCCTGCTTTGCGGTCAGATTATTAGCCTTGAGCAGAGCTGCCGTAGAGATGCCGTTTTTGGCGGCAATTTCGGAGATGCTGTCGCCGCGCTTCACCGTGTAGGTGCTTGCCTTGGCCGTTTTTTCCGCAAGTGCTGCCTTGGAACCCTTGGGATAGTACTTCACCTTGATTATCTGACCGGGATAGATCAAATCTCCCTTGATTCCGGAGTCTTTGCGAATCTGAGCCACAGTGGTATTGCTTCGCTTGGCAATGAGCGTCAGGTTGTCGCCGGGCCGTACCTTGTAGGTAACAACTGTCGGTTCCTTGGGTTTCTTGATGCTCTTTTTCTCCTTGGCGGTGAGTTTCTTGATGTCAGCCGTGCTTCGGGAGACTTTTGTCACGGGTTTGGGTTTGGCAGGTTTGGTGATGGCTGCCACGGTGTCTTCAGTAAGCGGGCTTTCATTAGCTCCGCTGTGCACCGGAGACGGGATGATGGTTGCCCCTTCTTCAGTTGTCATGGGGCGGGTATCCGAGTCAACGAATGTGTCATCCTGTGCCAGGGCGGGCTGGTTCTGAGAGAGACCTCCGGCAGGAGCTTCCGCCACCTTGATTTCATCATCCGGGAAAGAATGCTCCGTGTAATCTCCGGCGGGAATCTGTTCGCCGTCTTCATTGTCTTCCAGCAACCAAGGTGGCAATTCCCCGTCTGCGATGGCCATTTCACTCATGGGCAGGGCCTCTTCGTAACCGCCGGGATAGTCATTCTGACCGGTCTGCTGGCAGGCGGTGAATGCCACCATCATGCCGGCGCCTAAACTGAGAATGCTCAAAGATTTTTTCATACCGGCTCAGCGTATCAGATGCTACATCTTTTGGCAAGCTTTTATCATGTCACAGTGAGTTCCCGTCTCCCTCTCGTAAAATTGTGCGACATTAGAATCATTTTAACTTGATTTTTTTTGAAAATGATGGTATCTGTGGGGAAGTCAGAGTGAAATCTGCGAGAAAGACGTTAACCATATACAACACGATGAAAGAACTCAAGGGAACCAAAACGGAAGCTAATCTGGCAGCTGCATTTGCCGGGGAATCTCAGGCTCATACCAAGTATCTCTACTACGCATCCCGAGCCAAGAAGGATGGTTACAACCAGATAGCGGAAATTTTTGAGGAGACGGCGCGTAATGAAAAGGAACATGCCAAGCTCTGGTTCAAGTTCCTGCACGGTGGCTCTATCCCGGATACCGTGGCAAATCTGAAAGATGCCGCCGGCGGTGAGAACTACGAGTGGACAGATATGTACAAGACTTTTGCAGAGGAGGCTCGTGCTGAGGGATTTGATGAGATAGCTACTCTTTTTGACGGGGTTGCAGAGGTGGAGGCTGCACATGAGAAGCGTTATCTGAAGCTGCTTGAAAACGTAGAAGGCGGTCTGGTGTTCTCCCGTGACGGTGATCAGATCTGGCAGTGCGGTAACTGCGGGCATCTGATGATTGGTAAAGCCGCGCCTGAGGAGTGCCCGGTGTGTGCGCATCCCAAGGCCCATTTCCGCATTGCCGCTATGAATTATTGATTGTCTGATTAGTGCCGGTCATGTGGAAAGCCAATAAAGGTGCCATTATCGCCCTGTTGACAGGTTTTGCCGGGCTCGGTATTGCCTGGGGATGTCTTGTCGGTCAGGATAAGCAGTTGGCAGATCAGGTACTCAGTGCCGGTATCTGTGTCCTGCTTTTTGTGGTGGCTTCCGTCAATTGGCTTATGGCCCGCCGTGGGCGCTAATCATTCTTTTCAGTTCATGTCACCCGCAGACAATCGGTCTGCGGGTGCTTTTTTTGCGAGAGCGCGGAGAATCCACGCAGGGCTGCAATCAAAGCTGCTCATTTAGTCTGTGCATCCAATTCGGAGCGCAGGGCTGCCCAGTCGATTTGTTTCAGAAGCCGGCGGAGGTTGCCGTACCAGAACTCATGGTGTCCGAATCGGTCATCGGTGAATTCTTTTTCTGCATCTTCAACGGAAACACCCTGTTCCACGATACGGTAGGCTGCAATGGTGATACCTGTTCGGTCTGAGCCATGCCAGCAGTGAACCAGCACGGGTTTGGGGGCAGAGCGCAGCAGTTTCAGAATATTCACAATATCCTGTTTTGTCACGGAGCCGGCGGCTACGGGGTAGTGTAAAAGTTTCAGCTTTGTATCGGCTGCTTCGTCATCATCCGTGTGGTATTCGCGCAGATTCAGCACACTTTTGATTCCGGCTCGTTCAATGGTGCGAAATCCGGCTTCGTCCGGCTGACCGCTGCGGTAAAGCTCCGTGCTGACGCGGTAGCTGTTCTCCACCCCCGGGAGAGCGGGTGGAAGGTGGGGCTGCTGCTCGACTGCTGTGCAGGCGAGTGGGAACATAAACAGAAGGTTCAGCAGGAAATGGGAGCGACTCATATTCGTCATCAGTAGGGTTTTTCTTCTGCAAGCAGTCCCTGAAGCTGTCTCCGGGCATAGTGAAGGCGCGACCGCAGCGTGCCCTCTGAGATGTTGATAATTTTGGAAATTTCCGGGTAGGAAAGTCCCTGAATGTCGCAAAGATTAATGACTTCCTGATGCGCCGGGGAAAGCTGGCTGATGGCGCGTTGCAGCTTCTTGCGCAACTCTGCAATGTTCGCCTGCCGCACGGGGTCTGCCGCGCGGTTTGTGTCAGATAAATCTGCGTTCTTTTCCAGCGGGTCACCGTTTTGGTCATTATCCAGGCTGTAGGAATTATCCCGCTCGCGTTTGCGCTTACGCAGGAAGTTGCGCGCCTGGTTGAGAGCAATGGAGTAGAGCCATGTGTAGAAGCTGCTCTGTCCCTTGAAATAACGCAGAGAGTGGAACGCTTTCAGAAATGAGGTCTGCGCCACATCATAGGCATCTGCCTCATTATTTAACATGGCAATAAGCATGGAATTGAGCTTGCGGCTGTGGCGGCGCACCAGCTCATCAAAAGCCCGGGTTTGTCCTTCGAGCGTCTTTTGGATGAGAAGCTCGTCCTCCATTTCCGGGAAATTTTCTTTGGCGTTGTTATTCATTCGTTCGGGGTTGTCAGGGTTGGGTTGGGCAGGGTGCCCCGGCGGCGTTTTTTTCGCCGCCGGGGCGGGCTGAAAAGAGAGACGGCGTACCGGCCGTTTCTCTGCGGTAGGGGATTATAGTTGATAGTCGCGGGAATCGCGGCTTTCAAACCATTTAATGAAAGCTTTGTTAACCACGGTGAAACCACCCGGGGTGGGGTAGTCGCCGCTGAAGTACCAGTCACCGCAGGGACCTTCCACCGCTTTGCGGAGACCTTCCAGTGTCTGGTATATCACCTGAATATCACAGGGACTGTTGTCCGGGGTGACCATGCGGGATACCTCGTCGGTAATCTCATCCTCGGTGAACGGTTCGTAGATTTTTTTGACGGGGTTGGAACGCTGCTCTGCCGGGAGGGTGAGCTGGTGCTTGCATTCCTCATACACATCAATGATATGGGTGTACATGCCGCGCTTCTTCAGCAGCGTGATAGCTGCCTGGAAGGCGATGAATTTACCCATCTCACTCATGTCGATACCGTAGCAGTCAGGATAACGTACCTGCGGAGCAGAGGAGGCGATGACTATCTTGCGTGCCTTGGTGCGGGCAAGCAGACGCAGCAGGCTCATCTTGAGCGTGGTACCGCGCACGATGGAGTCATCAATGGCAACCAATACTTCATCACTGCCGACTGCGCCATAGGTGAGATCATACACCATGGCTGCAAGCTGCTTGCGGCTGCTTTCCTCTGAGATGAAGGTGCGCAGCTTGATGTCTTTGTGGGCAATCTTTTCCGCACGCGGCCAGCGGCGCAGGATGAGTTCTTCGATAAGCTCCTCACTCATGGTTCCGTCTCGGAACGCAGTGAGCATGGCATCTGTCACTTTGTTGCGACGGTAGGCGCGCAGACCTTCAAGCAAGCCGTAATAGGAAACTTCCGCTGTGTTGGGGATGAAGGTGATGGCCGCTTTGGAGAAATTCCCGTCCAGACTGTCAACCACTTTTTCGGTGAGATTGGCGCCCAGCTGCTTGCGCTCGCGGTAGATGATGGGGTCATTTCCGCGGGAGGTGTACACATCCTCAAAGCAGCACGGGGTGGGTTTCAGCGGCTTGGTGTATTCTTTGATGGAGACGCTGCCGTCATACTTCACCACTATCATGTTGCCGGGGTTGAGCTCTTTCACTTCCTCTGCTTCCACTTCCATTACGCTCATCAACGGGACTCGTTCGCTGGCAACAGCCAGATACTCGTCCGTGAGTACATAGTAGCAATAGCGGATGCCGTGCGGGTCGCGCAGACAGAAAAAGTCACCGTTGCCGATACCTCCCATGATGGTGTATCCGCCGTCCCAGCCTTTGCTTGCCTTGCCGATGATGTCAAATAAATCCAGCTCAGCGGAGATGATGTGGGGGATTTCCCGCCCGTCCACATTTTTATCACGCAGCTGGCGGTACAGGTCGGTGTGAGCCTCGTCCAGATAGTAGCCTACCTCCTCCATGAGGGTTTGGATATCCGGGCCGAATACGGGATGCTGACCGCGGGAAATAAGCTTTTCATGCAGTTCGGAGATGTTGGTGATACCCATGTTTCCCTGCATCATGAGGGTGCGGGTGGGCCAGTTGGTGCGGCGCATGTAGGGGTGGCAGATACCCTCATCATAGTGTTCGCCGCTTGTTCCGTACAGCAGATGCCCCATCAGCACTTCACCGCCGAAGTTGAAACTGCGTTTGTAGGAGGCGGCATCAGTCCCTTTAATGATGCCATCTTCCCGCATGTGGCGCAGGTGGCGCTGCTGATTGGAAAAAATGCTGGTGATAGCGTTCGGCGTGGTGTCGCGGGCGCGGAAGATGTAGGGCTCTCCCAGCGGCATGTTGAGCTTAATACAACCGATACCGGCACCGTCCTGACCACGGTTGTGCTGCTTTTCCATGAGCAGGAAAAGCTTGTTGAACGCCCATTCTGGCGTGCCGTACTTCTCCGCAAAATAGGAGAGCGGCTTCAGCAGGCGAATGGCTGCGGACATAACTTTTCTTGGTTGGGATTTTTACTTCTTCACCGTTACCTTGATGCCCTGACCCTCTCGCATGGTACCGATGACGGTGCCTCCGGGACCTGCTGTCAGAGCCTGTTCTACCTGCTCCGGGCTGACGATAGCCACCCAGCCGATACCCATGTTGAAGGTGTGGAAGCGATCCTCGGCATCAACAAAGGTGAGCACCTTCTGAGCAGGGGCGTTATCCCAGTAGGGAATCTCTAAATCCGCGCCCTTGTCACCCAGGAAACGCTCCAGATTTTCCGGCAGCCCGCCGCCGGTGATATGAGCGTATGCCTTGGGGGTGATACCCAGCTTGCGCATGTCATACACCACATCATGGTAGAGGCGGGTGGGGGCAAGTAAGTCACGCAGCTCCTGCTCGGAGAGTAAATCGGGATTTTGCTTGAGGATGCGGCGTACGAGACTCCAGCCGTTGGCGTGGAATCCATCGCTCGGGTAACCGATGAGTACATCACCCACAGCCACCTTGGAGGGGTCAATCATTTGACTCTTTTCCACGCAGCCGATGCTGAATCCTGCCATTTCCACCAGATTCTCAGGAACCACGCCGGGCATTTCGGCGGTTTCGCCGCCTGCCAGAATGCAGTTGCAGCTCTCCAGATAGTCGCACATGCCGGCGACCAGTCGGGTGATGCGGGGTTTTTCCATTTCGAGATTGGAAATGCCGAGGTAATCCAAGAACACGAGCGGATCACCGCCGGTGGTGAGAATGTCGTTCACATTCATGGCCACCAAGTCCTTGCCCGCTGTTTCGAGCATGTCCATATCAAAGAGAATTTCTGTCTTGGTGCCCACGCCGTCAGTTCCGGTCACGATGACCGGCTCCTTGTAGGAGGAGAGATCGTAAGCTGCTGCAAACAAACCGAAAGCATTGCAGAGCTTTCGGTTTTTCTGCGTGCGCTTGACGTGAGCACTGATATCCTTAACAAAAGACTGCGCCTCAATGGTATCGACGCCGGATTGCTTGTATGTGAGATTGCCGGACATAAATAATAGCACCGTGTAGATGCACGGAAATTATACACGCGCATGACACACTTGGCAAGCCGTTTTTTGTCGGCTGACGCTCTAATTGGTGGAACGTATTGCCTCAAAAAAAAATCGAACCCAACGAGGAATTGCCGTTTCGCGTGCGGTGATGAAGTTTTATGGTTGCCTCAAAATTAAAAGAACTATAATACTTACATGTACTTAATGATGAGCGGAAAAGAAAAAGAAAGGTTCGTTTTGAAGTCAAGACTTCTCTATGGTAAATGCACCTCACGCAGTCAGAAATCCGCAATCATTGATGACCTAATGCAATATAGTGGCTATAAGTCAAGAAAGCATGCCATCACCGTGTTGACTCAAGGACTGCATAAACAAAAGCGCAAAAAGAGAGGGCGTCGAAAGATTCTTGCTGCCGAACAGGTGGATTTGCTGCGAGAAATATGAGCCGGTATGGGATATCCCTGTGCTAAGATGCAGGGGTAGAGGAACGAAATCGCCGGCTTGTACGAGAGGTTGTTGGGGATGAAAGACTCGACGATGAGCGATTTGTGTACCTGTTAAATCGGCTCTATAAATGGGTAAACTTGCAGCATAATCATTTTATAGCAAGTATGAGACTGTTGAAGAAAGAGACATGCGGACGCAGAATCATCAAACGCTACGATAAGGCAC
>JAZNLU010000091.1:0-9847 GCA_045579245.1 Akkermansia sp. | reverse complement strand
TGCGGCCTCAACGGCAGCTGTATCTTTACAAATCAATGCCTGTTCTAAGGTGAGGGGCTGCTGACAGCTACTCAGCCCCATCGCCGCAAGGCACAGGGCAGTGGTGGCAAGGATTTTACGGAAGATGGTCATAACTAAGCGCGTATATGACACCGGTTATTATATCAATTCCCGCCCCTCTGTTCAAGCGTGGCGGGCATTTTGTTGCGCGTTTCCTGCATTTTTGTTGCCGATGGCGCAAAAACTGAGCTCCGGCTTCGAGTTCGGGCTTGCGCCCTCCTTTCTGGGGGCTCCTCGTTGATACGCCCACCCTGGCGCCGTGACGGGCAAAAGCCGAGGATTTGCTCGAAGTAGAGCCCTTGGTCTGCCGGGGTCGGGTCATGTGGTTGCGGCTTGTCCGGGCGTATCAACGAGGAGCCTGAGTGGTGTTTTGTGCGTTGGTTACAGTTCGGCCAGAATCTTGAGGAACTCGCTCATGGGGTATGCCCCGGTCATGCTGATATCCTTGTCCTGGAAGACGAGGAAATAGCGATACCCCGGCCCGGCTTGTTCCTGCCATGCTCTGCCCAAGTGCAGCTTGGCCAGTGTCTCCTCATTGGCCAGATGGTCGCCCTTGGTTTCGATGATGGCTATCTTCCCGGAGCGCGTCCGCACGATAAAATCCGGATAGTGGTTGATAAAGCCATTGATGGAGAAACCCGTTCGCGCGATATTGCGATGCCACCACCGAATATTGGATAAGCCGGTGATTGCCTGAATGAGCTCCGTCTCGAACTTGTTGCCGGATTCCTCAGCCTCGTACAGACTCTTGTCGTAGATGGCTGTTCTGTCGATGGGTGGAGTCATTGTCGCCTTACAATGAATTCCATGAGTGTCAAAAAACAACAAAGTGGAACACTCAGTTAAGAAAAATGCTCCTTCGGTGGCAGCCGAAGGAGCGGAAAGTAATATCAGAGCATCCACTCTTGATGGCTTCATTCTACTAGCTGTAGCCAAAAGTCAATACTTTTCGTCAACTACTCTATTTTGAAAGGATGTTTTTATGAAAGGTCCTTAATGAATAAATAGTGTCACACTCTTCACCAACCAGTAGCCACCGAAAATCAGCCAGCAGAACAGCAGCAAAGCCAACAGGAAAGGCTTTGGCCCAGCCTTGCAGAACTTGTCAAAACTCGTTTCTACACCCAGCGCCGTCATAGCCATCGTAAGCATGAAGGTGGAAAGAGTGCGAATGGAGTCAGCTGCCCACATCGGAATAATCCCCAGCGAGTTCACGCCAATGGCTGCCAAAAAGAGGAAAGGAAAAATGGGCATGCTGATTTTACTGACTGGGCCTGAGGACGCATTTTTGCGAGACAGCATGAAAGCGAGCACCACTAGCACAGGAGCCAGCAGAATCACACGCACCATCTTCACGATAACAGCCGGTCGCTTAATGGAATTCGAAGAAAGCCCAGCAGCATCCATAGCCTCGCCGGCACCATACACGTGAGCCACTTCATGAAGGGTACCCCCGGTATAGAGACCCATCTGTCCGGCATCCAGATCAAGCACGCCTACCCTGTACAGCGTAGGATAAAGGAACATTGCAACAGTACCGAAAATCACGACGGTGGAGACGGCCACAGCTGTCTTGTACGGCTCCCCCTTCACCACGGGTTCGGCCCCAAGCACGGCCGCAGCACCGCATATCGAGCTTCCCACGGATGTAAGCAGGGCTGTTTGCGAATCCATCTTCAGCAAACGTCCCAGTACCACTCCCAGAATAAGTGTAAAACTCACCACCACTACATCCACCACGATAGCGGGCAAGCCCACAGCCAGCACGTCACTCACTGTAATTTGAAAGCCATACAACACGATACCTGTGCGTAACACCTGCCGAGTACAAAATGCTATGCCAGGGTTCCACTCAGTCGGCACTTGCTTCCTGAGGGTATTCGCATACACCATACCCAGAATGATACCGACAATCAGAGGGCTCAGTCTCAGTATCTTCACCCACTCAAATCCTGCCACAAGCGTGGCCGTGCATGCAAACAGCACGATGAGCAGAATCCCTGAAAAAAAGGCGGCTTTCTTTGTTTTATCCATAAAATTGCGGCGCCTTATATCACAAACAATTAACAAATGCAACCTTTATTTGTACTCGCAACATAGCAAACAAACTCGGTATTTTGAAAGGATTTTGAAAGGAACGCGCACGGCAGGTGGCCGCCCACCGTGCGGAGCCTTACATGCTCATCGGATGAAGTTCATCACAAACAGGATTACCTGCAAAATGGGCATTATCAGCTCTATCATGATTCGGATGTTCATGAATGTCTTTTTCCACCAGCCATGGTTAGCTGCTGTTCCGTATCCTTGCGGCTACGTTACCATCAGCGCTAAGGACTGGCTTACTTCCCGCTGACGGTGCACGTATACACCCGCCATGCGGCATGTCGGCGGAAAAGCATGGGTATTCTACCATATAGCCACTTCCTGTTCAAGCCCGGCAGAGGAGAGTTTGTTGTCATGTTGCTACATCGAAAGAAGCCCCTTAAAGTGTTCATGTGTAAACGCTCCGGCCAGATGCGCTCGAACAGAAGATAAATCCTAAATCTCGAATTCTGTGTTTCATTTTACCTGCCCTCTTGCAAGCGATGTAACAGTCTCTAGTATAGCGTTCGGGAAATAACTGGTATACCCTCTGGTGAATAACCAGACTGACAAATTGGAATTTATCGTTATAACTCAATATTGATTTCGTACTTGTCGTCAATGAGTATATAGTTCACATTATGCTCTCGTGCAAGGGCTAACATTTCTAAATTGTCTGCTAACACACTCTCCATTGTGCACCATTCATCATCTAAACGATTTTCAATGACATTTGCATATTTCTTTATGTCTGCAAAATGATTTTTTATATAGTTCTCACTCAGTACCAAACAATAGTATTTAATCTGTTCAAGATATTGCCGCTCAAAGTCCTTCTGCCAATCGAATGGAATGTAGCCACCTTCGACAATTAAGTTCTGCTTGTTTTCAATAGCAGTTTTAATCATCTCACAAACAATGGGCCATAAATATTCAGTTAATTCATTGTCATCCATAGGGGTAAGTTCTGTATTGCCGCTACGAATTAAACCCATTTTCAGATGGTCTATTGAAAGATATGGATATTTATATTTTTCAAGCAGTTTTTGAGCAAGTGCAGTTTTGCCCGTATGCGATGCTCCTGTAACTAAAATAATCATTATCTCACCTACAAATTCCCATTTATGGGCTAGTTATTTTCCGAACACCAAACTAGTGTTTTCTTCTTATCCATCGTGAGCGATAGCCATTTTCTCCATCAGAGCATTCGTCCCACAAATCAATGACAAACAAGGCTTTGTGCCTCGTGCTGGCATCCATTTTGGGATTAAATGCAACATATCGAGCAATCATGTAGCCTCCATATCCTTCCATAAGCTGTGCTCCGCCTTTGGTATTCAGAATAATTTGTTGCTCTTGTGGTAACCGCTCTACTGTGCGCGTGTACATGCCATCCCAGTTACTGATGTTCGTATATCCATTATTATCATGGAGCTGACCGGAGTTACTAATGTGATGCTTATCCAATGACTCGTTATACTCTTTCAGGTAGGTTATGGCAAAAGCTTCTTTTTCTGTTTGGCTCATGCTGCTTATCAAAGTCGCTGCTGCATCTATCTCTCGTATTATTTGCTCACGCGCTCTACCAAATGCACGAGTGGTAGCGTCCGCACTTTGTCGAAAGTCATTCAGATAACTTTCCCTCACCTCCGGTCTTGCTGTCACATGGTAAAAATTCGTCATATCGTTTTCTGCGGCATACCACTCGGATGTATTATTCACATACAGAGCCTCCTCTAGTAAGAAGACACCTTGTTGACAGCTATTCACCCCCACCGCCGCAAGGCACAGGGCTGTGGTGGCAAGGATTTTGTGGATGGTGGGCATGGTCATAAAGTTGTACCTTTTGGAACTCATATTCAGCGGAATATCTGAGCGGGATATAAAAGGGCATAAATGCCGACTACTGTGTAGCCTACGGATGTGGACACAATGGTCACCGGAACATCCACCAAAAAGAGAAGAGCAGCTGCCGGGTACGCCCAAATAGCAGAGGGTCCGACATGAGTGTCCGTTTCTGCCAGCCAGACCCCGGGCTCATCAAATCCGGATACCGGGCAGAGAATGGGATATGGTTTTGCTTGTGGCGGCAATGCCTTTATGAGCTCTGTTGACTGAATAAGATGTTCTGATTTGTGGCTGCCAAACGCGGGAGCGTCCCAGCGAAGTCGACTCGGGTCACGCAATTCCCGGGCGAACTCTTCGGTAATGGGAAGATAATACTGCTGTTTATCCTCATAAGAAATATCACCCATTTCATAAGGCTTCCATTGATACCATTGGACGCTTTTTTTGTATTGAATGCGGGATACCGGCAGATACCATTGCCCGTTGCATTCGTACACATAAAGGCGTTTTGTCAACTTCATGTTGGCGGCATTGTTATCTATGGCAACGCTGTTGTTCTCTAAGCGTACACCTTCATAGCTGCGGGGAAACTCGTATGCTTCCCGGTGCAGACGCGAAATACACGAGCTCACCCCCACCGCCGCAAGGCACAGGGCGGTGGTGGCAAGGATTCTGGGAATGGTGGTGGACATGAGTGATAAATCAGGAGTTGCGATTTCTCAATCTTACTATTCTTCTCCCCGAGAAAGCGTATCATTCATCAAAATAGCAGGGGCTACTATCCCCGGAGAAGCATACACTGTATATTTATACTCTTTACCGGTTCCACATTGTATCCACATCATGCTATAAACGATGTCAGCTTCCGGCATTTTTTCGCGGGGAAATGAGAACTCCGCCGTGTACAAATGTTCCGTCAGGGGCGAGATGGCTGCCTGCAGCTGTATGCGTTCTGCTTCCTCGCCCTCCTTAGTCGGCAGAGTGATGCACAGTGGCAGTGTTGTACTCTCCATCTTGTTGGCAGAAATCACATAAGCCATCATTTTGTAATGAGAAAATGAGGCCTCCACTTTACCTCCCATCATGCTCTCATCAGGAGGGAAACCATCTGCACTGCACACAAAACAATCACCTTGCTGTAATGAAGCAGTTTGCAACATCATGAGGGCGAAGCGAGCCGAGACACTGCTTGTACTATCTGCCAGGGCTTGAGTAATAGCGGCTTCTTTTTCTGCTTCCAATTTGGCCCGAGGAGAGAGGAAAAGAGAGAACAAAACAAGCCCCACCGCTCCGACTACTAAACATAGCAACGGAAACCAAAAATACCCCGTGAACCTTGTGTGCTTTTCCAAGATGTAAGGACCTTTTTCTGTTTGGTCAGTTTGTTTCAATCTCTATCTCCTTCTACTTAGAATAATACTTCCCGGCACCGAATCCGCAACAAAATTGCGAAAAGTGCAGATTTTCTAATAGATAGACGCTCGCGGATGGCATTTTGTTGCGCGTTTCCTGCATTTTTGTTGCCGATGGCTCGGGAACAGGCTGCAAGGGGAGGATTTGTTCGAAGTGGAGCCCTTGGTCTGCCGGGTGCGGGTCATGGTCTCGCAGGAGGGGGCTGGCTTATTTATTCAATCTTTCGGGGCGCGGGGTGCAGCCGAGCTGTTGGAGCAGCTTCACGCATTCCGAGTCCGGCAGACTCAGATTTCCGCGGTGCAGCATGAGCTCTATCCGAGTGTAGCCATCACTATCACAGGCATTCAAATCTGCTCCGGCCTCTGACAGCAGACGGATGATGGGTGCGCAGGAATGCTGCTGCGGTATCCGGAGGTCATGCACATACGGCAGCGCCAGCAGCGGGGTAAGCCCCTGCGCATCGCGGGCGTTCACATCAGCACCGGCTTCGATGAGCAGCTTCGCCTTCAGGTCTTTCTGTGGGCAGAAGGAGTTGATGTAGAAAAGGGCTGTGCGCCCCTGGGCATCGCGGGCATTCACATCCACCCCGGCGCGGAGCCATTTGTATACTTCAATGGCAGACTGGTGAGGGTCTGCCACGGCCAGCATCAGCTGTGTGCGCCCGGCTTCATCTACTACCTGTGCCTTTTGCTGCAGCTCTGCCAGCACGGCCTGCGGATTCCCCAGAATCTGCTGGATACCCAGACCGAGCTTCTTTTCGCGAGCCAGCATGAAGGCGGTTTTACCGTCCTTATCCTTGCGGGTGGCATCCAGCTTCAGCTCGATAAAATGGCGGGCGAGCTCCATATTCTGCCAGAAATTGGTATTCTCTGTCACCAGATGGCAGAAGTAGGGAGTGTGCCACGTTTCATCATTCAGCACCGCCCCGTGGCAGATGAGCAGATTGACGGTTTCAACCTTGGACGGAGTCCGATGCAGCAGCAGATGCCGGAGCCAACTGCTGGTTACCTCCGCATCGACATCCCTCACACGGAACCCGTGCTGCAGGAGCAGCGGCACCAGCTGCTCTGAAAACTCACTATAAACCGCGCGAGACATCAGCGTCGAACCATCCAGATTCGGGTCGGCTCCGGCCTGCAGCAACAGGGCGGCGATGATGACCTCGTTCTTTTTCGAGCCATCGGTGAGAATCCCCATGCATTTGGTCAGGGCGCAGGCTCGGTTGAAATTCGGGTCAGCCCCGGCTTGCAACAGGCGCTCTACCTCTGATACATCACTTCTGGCCGCAGCGGCAGAGAGCTGCGCCCCCGGGCTTACCGGGACGCCGGCTTGTTCAAATTCCATTTCCAGAAACTTGTAGGGCCAGTACAGGCCGCAGTTTAACTCCGCGGCATTCAAGCCATCCTTATTGCGGGCATGCAGGTCAATTCCGGCATCGCGAAGGAACTCAAAAAGTTCTTTCCGGATTCGGTATTCGCTATGACCGTCTGCGGCCTTGATGAGCAGCATCAGCGCATTATTCCCCTCGGCATCCACTGCATTCACATTCGCCCCCTGGCGCAGCAGTTCGCGCATGGCAGAATCATCATAGCGGTAGGAACGAAAACACATGAGCACGGCTTCATGAAATGCCGTCTCTAATGCCGCCATGGATACCGCAGAAGATGCGTCAATCCGCTGCTGCTCTGCTGCAGAAACAAGTGGCGGGGTAAATACCGCGGCTGCCAGCATAGAACATACAAAAGGTCTCAGATTCATAGTATTTGGAAGATGGTAATTTGTTACGGTGCCATGTTACCAGAATCCGGGAGGCTCTGCAAGCTGTTAGTTCGGAAAAGCGCAAAAACAGACTGCAAGGGGAGGATTTGCTCGAAGTGGAGCCCTTGGTCTGCCGGGTGCGGATCATGGTCTTGCGGCCTGTCTGGGCGTATCAACGAGGAGCCTGAGTGGTGTTTTGTGCGTTGGTTACAGTTCGGCCAGAATCTTGAGGAACTCGCTCATGGGGTATGCCCCGTTCATGCTGATATCCTTGTCCTGGAATACGAGGAAATAGCGATACCCCGGCCCGGCTTGTTCCTGCCACGCTCTGCCCAAGTGCAGCTTGGCCAGTGTCTCCGAGCGGGCTTTTCCCGCAGTGCGCATATCGCGTTGGTCATGCAAAGAAAGCGAGCTGCCCATCAGCAACTAGTCAGCTCGCGGAAAAGAGTCAAAAATGAATCTGAGGAATCTTGGATGGCTTTGTTATAGCATTACGTCCGATTAATAGGACGCCCCTGAAAAGAAAAATGCTCCTTCGGTGGCAGCCGAAGGAGCGGAAAGTAATATCAGAGCATCCACTCTTGATGGCTTTATTCTACTAGCTGTAGCCAAAAAGTCAACACTTTTCGTTCAACTACGCCTGTTTTAATGAAAGGAAACCATGCGCCCGGTCAAGCTGCCACTTGACCGGACGGAGCTTCTCGTATTATCTTACGAAGTTCATCACGAAGAGAACTATTTGAAGCAAGAGCACGAGTAGCTCTATCATGTGTCGGATGCTCATGATTTATTTACTTTCCACCAGCCATGGTTAGCTGCTGTTCCGTATCCTTGCGGCTACGTTACCATCAGCGGTAAGGACTGGCTTACTTCCCGCTGACGGTGCACGTAGACACCCGCCATGCGGCATGTCGGCGGAAAAGCATGGGTATTCTACCATATAGCCACATCCTGTTCAAGCCCGGCAGATGAGAGCTTGCTGTCATGTTGCTACATTGGAAGAATTTCCTCCAAGTGTTCATGTATAAATGCTCCGGGCAGATGTACTCTGAACAGAAGATAAATCCTTACTCTCAAATGCTGTATTTCATTTTCCATGACCTCTTACAAGCGATGCGACAGGCCCCTGAATTGCGAAGCGGATTTCATAAAACTCTTTTATCCAATATATTATAATGTGATTCCATCTTTTCTTGGCGTGAACGTAGGAAAAGCGAAAAAAGCGAATTCCGGGCACAATTTTCCCAAGCTGATGGCTCGTTAACTCCAGCCTCCGTTTTTTCGGAGAAAAAACGGAGGCTTGGCAAGCCTTTGGGTTTGCCAAGCCAACTTTTTTATGCAGCAACGCGAAATAAAAAGGGAGGCTGCCACGCTGAAGCGCTTGTCACGCCATAGCTCCGAAGGAGCGACGGCGGAAGTGCGGAAGCGGGCAAACCACAGTGGCGCAATACATGCGGTAAATGCAAAACAAAGCAATGCTAATGCCAACCTCTCATTTCTACTACGTTTACATTCTGCGTGATGTCGCTACAGGCAAACGCCATTACACAGGCTTGACTCATGATTTGCAAGAACGCTTGGCTATGCACAATGCAGGGCATGTACCGCACACTTCCAAATTTGCACCATGGTATATTGAAACCGCCATTGCTTTCCGAGACAAAGAAAAAGCCTTTGCATATGAGCGATATCTCAAAACAGGTGCGGGCAGAGCATATGCTATAAAGCATTTTTGATTTTCAATACCCACGCGCGCTTAGGCATTACAGGGGGCTTCGCTAAAGCTACGCCCTCCCTAGCGCTCGCAAGCCCCGCCACCGCCCTGCCGGGCGCAAAACGCCCCCAAAAGGCCAAAAAGCCTACTTGTCTCGGCGAAGCTTTAGCGGAGACGGAAGCATGCCTACCTGTCACGGCGTATCGTAGAGAAGCCGGAAGCCCCTTTTTCTAAGCACGAAAGCTTTTTAGGAGCACTAAAGATGCTTCGAATCTCTAATCCGCTGATTCTGTGAGCTTAGGCAACTTTGAGCAGATGGAGCCATATCGCCAAGCAAAGATTCTTCGAACTGAGAAGCTACACAGAATCAGTAGTTTAAGTGCCATTTTTTTACCGAGTGCCAACCTAAAATGTAACATCGCTTGCAAGGGGATAAAAAGACATTTGCAAGCGATGGTCGGGAGCAGAAGCCCAAGCCTGATAAGCGAAAGCGCTAAAAAAATCCTAGGCAGCAAGGAGAAATTTTGTCGATATTTTTCTCTATTCTTATTTTTGATTTTTCAAAAACTCCCAGAGCTTATAGAAAGCTTCATGTGTTACTGCATCTGTCGCATCGTATTGAGTTTTGATAATACGGTCATCACCTCGCATAACTCCGATAGAAACATATTGAGACGAAACCCGACCAAATGGATTCTCCTCATCTACCCACATTGGTGGTGCCACACGTAAAAAATTGCTCAGCAATGTATCCAATTGCTCAATTTCCTGATGATCCACATTTCCGTTCGGGTCATTATAGAGCGGTATGCCGGACTCTGGGTCTCGCATGATATGCGTAACCGGGCAACCCTCTTTTTTCATCTGCACCCCATAATTCTCATCTCCGATTTCCAGCCATATGTCATATATTTTTCCCCAATCGATATTATCAGGGGAGACTTGCAGGTTTGCACAGCTATTCAGCCCCAC
>JAZNLU010000090.1:0-58644 GCA_045579245.1 Akkermansia sp. | reverse complement strand
CACCTGTTTACCAGCAAGGATTTTCCGGCGTCCCCTCTTTTTGCGCTTTTGTTTACTCAGGTCTTGAGTCAGCACTGTTATGGCGTGTTTCCTTGACTTATAGCCAACATATTGCATCAAATCATCTATGATTGCTGATTTTTGGCAACGAGTGGTGCATTTACCATAGAGAAGCCTAGACCTCAAAACGAACTTTTCTTTTTCTTTTCCGCTCATCATTAAGTGTATGTAGGTATTATAGTGCTTTTAATTTTGAGGTAACCATGAAACTTCATCACCGCAGGCGAAACGGCTATTCCTGGTTGGGTTCGATTTTTTTTGAGGCAATGCGTACGCTAAGAAGCCCTGAAAATGTCACACCGGGAGCTTGATTTTGTACAGAAACGTGGCAACCTAATACGGTTTACCTGTATAATTCCGAAACAGGCAACATGCGCAATGCTCGTCTCTAAAACGAAAAATCAATGGTCAGCTGCGGTTTACCGCCCGTACACGAGCCCCTATCAGTGGGTGCTGGTCGTCATTCTTCTGCCCCTGTTGTTCTGTCTTTCTTCCTGCAGTAAAGAAAACAAGTTGAGAACCGATATTGCACCCATAGCAAAACGCCTGCCGATGGTGAGCGACATCATCGCGGTGGAATGGGTAAGCGAACGTATTCCCAAGGATGAATCCCGCCTGACACCTCCCACGCTGGATGTCCGCTATGTGCTCACCGGCACCATGACCGTGAGCGGGCAGACATACTCAAATCTGCTCGGACGCTTCCCGAATCAATCAGGCCAAACAAATGGGCAGCTCCTGCAAACGTTCAACGCACAGATACAACCGAACATACTGAAGAAGTTCGTATTTTTGCCGGATAATAAGATATCTTTTGAGCTGGAATGCCGCTAAAAGGAGCAAATCCCGTTGCATCACCGCCGCCAAATCCGCAAAATAACCGAAACAAATAACTTCTACGCTGAAATGCCACACTGGGGGCTTGATTTTGCTCAGAAACGTGGCAAACTGTTGCGGTTCACCTGTATAATTCCGAAACATGTTCGAATTCATCCAAACACTCATCAACTCGCCGGCTTTCTACTTCTGCACGGGTATTCTGCTGCTGGTGCTCTTCTTCTGGTATCTTGCCACGGAGAACGACAAAGCCAAGCGCATGGCCGGTCTCTTCTTCATTCTGGGGCTCTCCTCATTCTCTCTGCTCTCCCTGCTGGTCAACGGCATGCACTACGGCATTGACATACGCGGCGGTGTGGAGCTTACGCTGGAGGTGCAGCCGAAAATGGGCGATGACGGCACGCTGACTCCGCCCACGGAGCAGGATATGCAGCAGGCATGTGATATTCTGGAGCAGCGCCTCAACTCTACCGGCACGAGCGAGGTGCAGATTCTGCACTCTAACAATAAGATTCTTATCCAGATTCCCCAGCAGGATTCCGACCCGGAGCGCAATAAGGAAAAGCTGGATGCCATGGTGAAGATGCTCACCAAGATGGCCAAGCTGGAGCTGTTGGCAGTCTACCGCAACAGTGACGACGTGATTGCCGACCCGGAAACGCAGGAAGGAATTGCCGCCTATGAGGTGAAGATGAAAGCCTACCGAGAGGCACTTGCCCGCGAGGAACGCGGTGTGCGCAAACCCGCCCTGCCCCGCATTCCCTCCAAATTCGGGCTGAATGACTACATGATTCTGCCGAGCCCGCAGACCAATGAGGAAACGGGTGAGCCTCTGCTGGACAAAAAGACAGGTGAACAGATTGTCTACTACATGGTGCTGCAGAAGCCCCATGTTGCCCACCAGAAAGGCATCTATATTACCGGCAAGGAAGTAGCCAACGCCGCGCCCAACTATGTGCGCAAGGGTTACGTGGATGTGGTGCTCAACCGCGCCGGTGCCGCCAGCATGGGCAAACTCACCGGTGCCATGCAGATTGGTGCCGACCGCCTGGCCGTGGTGCTCAACAGTGAAATTAAGTGCGCCCCCGTGGTGCAGGCCGTGCTGCACAAGGAATTCAACATCTCCGGTCTCAACGGCAAGGGCGAGCCGGAGGACATCTCCAAGGCACTTGCCAACCCGCTCTCCAGTGATTTGAAGGTGGAGGGACGCAAGGACGTTTCCGCCCAGCTGGGCAAGAGCGCCCTGGAGCAGAGCGCCATTGCCGGTCTGCTCGGCATGCTCGGTGTGTTCCTGTTCTGCTACTGGTACTACCGCAGCGCCGGTGTGGTAGCCATGGTGGGTCTGGCATTCAACGCGCTGGCACTTCTGGGACTCATGAGCCTGTTCGGCTTTGTGCTGACGCTGCCGGGTATTGCCGGTATTCTGCTGACCATGGGTGTGGCGGTAGACGCGAACGTGCTTATCTACGAACGCATGCGCGAGGAGCAGCAGCTGGGGCGTCCCTTCATCATCTGTCTGCGCAATGCATACGAAAAAGCTTTCTCCGCCATTTGGGACTCCAACATCACCTCACTGATTACCGCCGTCATTCTGTTCTGGATTGCCAGCGGCTCCATCAAGGGCTTCGCCGTCACCACCACCGTGGGTATCATCACCTCCCTCATCGGTGCCGTGGTTGTCACCCGCGTACTCTTCTTCTGGACAGAGCGTTTCAAGCTCTTTGAGAACCTGAAGTTCGGCAAGGCACCCTTCCAGGGTAAGCAATTCGACTTCATGAAACACCGCAAGACCGCCGGTCTCATCTCTGCCGGCTGCATCATCCTCTTTGCTCTCTACAGCTTCTTTGTGCGCGGTGAGGATGCACTGGGTATCGACTTCACCGGCGGTGCCACCGCCACCTACGTCATCCCGGGGGATTCCAAGCTGGACTACAAGGCTGTGGAAGATTATGTGAGCAGCATGAAGCTCTCCAAGGAACCGACAGTGCAGGAGTTCTCCAACGCCACCGACCACAACATTAAGATTCGCTGTGCCTCCAAGGAAGAAGCTCAGCTGATAGATTCCGAGCTGCGCTCCAAATTCCCGGATATGAAGAGCATCCAGGCTCCTTCCGTGGAGGAAGTGAGCGCCGCGCTGGGTTCCAGCTTCTTCAAGACCGCCTGCATTGCCCTGCTGGCTGGTCTGGCCGGCATCACCATCTACCTGGCCATCCGTTTCGAATGGAGCTTTGCCATGGGTGCCATGATATCCACGGCGCATGACGTGGCGGCCATCATCTTCCTGGTGATTGTCTGCGGCACGGAGCTGAGCATCATCCACATCGGTGCTTTCCTGACCGTGGCCGGCTACTCCATCAACGACACCATCGTGATTTACGACCGCATCCGCGAACAGCTCCGCCTGGCAGACCCGAAGGAGAAGTTGGAAGACATCATGAACGAGGCCATCAACTCCACCATGTCACGTACCCTGCTCACCTCCGGCTCCACCATCGCGGTGCTGATAGCGCTCATCGCGCTGGGCGGTCCGGCCATGTTCGACTTCTCTGTCACCATGCTGCTGGGTATCATCGTGGGCACGTACTCCTCCATCTACATCGCCTCCCCCGTGGTGCTGTGGTTTGACCGCCGCAATGACCTGCGCGCCGAGCTGCAGCAGGCAGATGAAGCCGCCGGCACAGAAGTCTGATTCACGCTGCTGCCGCATTGCCTATGACGCGCCGCCGATTTTTTCTGCTGTTCACAGTATGCGCCGTTGCGTTTGCGGCAGCACTCTGGGGCTCACTGAGCTGCGGCGCGAGACTGGAGGAAGCCAATCTTACCCCCGCGCAGGAGCAACACCTGCGCGGGCTCATTTATTTCCACTTTGCGGTTTCCCAGCTGGCCATTCTGGGGGTAGTGATACTGGTGTGGCTGCGGCATTACCGCTGGAAACGCTACTACCTGCTGGTGAGTTACAATGAGAAAGGTCTCTCGCTCGACCCGCCCGGCATCCGCATGCCACGCGCCCGCGTGTACCGCTGCCACCTGGGCAACCTGAGCACAGCAGAGCTGCCGCCTGCGGATGCACCTGTGCTGGTGTACCCCATGTTCATGCAGAGCGGCAGCAGCAGCGGTACCAGACTCACCACCGCCCTCCACGCCGCCTACGCCGCCCGCGCGGAGCAGCCGCAGCTGTACTACCAACCCGTGTTGGGAGCCTCCCCCTGGCTGGCGGAAGCCGCCGCCGCAGTCATCCGCCCCATGCTGCAGGAGGAAAGCGGCGTGCTCGTGGTGGCGCACGGTTCCAACCTGCCGGAGCCCCCGCCGGAACCGCGTCTCTTCTGCCGCCGCCTACGCGAGCTGCTGCCCGGCACGGAAGTTTCGTGCAGCTATTTTCACCAGGAGCCTGAGGCCGCAGACGTGCTGCGCTGCATGAGTTCCCGCCACATCCTGCTGCTGCCCTTCCTGCTCACGGAAGGACTCCACACCGCCCGCGATCTCCCCACGGAACAGGATGCCGCCGCCTCCGGCAAAACCCTGCAGCGCCTCCCCGTGGCGGCTGCCCTCCTCACCTCTCACTCCCAAACACCTCAGCCGTGAAAATAGCCCTCAAAGTGACCCCCGGTGCCCGTAAAAACGAAATTCTGGGCTGGGAGGAGGATTACCCGCAAATCGGCCGCGTGCTACGCGTCAAAATAGCCGCCCCGCCGGTGGAGGGGAAAGCCAACAAGGAAATTGTTACCTTCATGGCAAAGACCCTCGGCATCCCTAAATCCGCAGTAGAGCTGCTGCACGGCTCCACCGGGCGTATCAAACTCATCCAAGTTCCGGATGGGGTGGATTTGTCACCCCTTACCATGAGCGCAGGATAGTCCCCGCGGCTCACAGGAAGGCTGTTACAAACTCACGCCGCGCGCGCAGAAATGGAGCATGAAGGAGTAAAGGCTTGCGGGATGGGGAGAGGAATGATATACTGTGCACGTAATATGAAGCCCCTGACAAAATTAGGCGAGAAACAGATGGAGGATGGTTCCCTGTGGGAGCTGTGGGAGCGTGACGGCGTGCTGACCATTCAGCGCGACGGAATGCCCTGTGCCAATTCCTTTACCTACGGCAGCGAGCAGGCTCTGGCGGAAATTGCCGTCTCCCCCATCACCCGCGCAGGGCAGCCCTGCATCCTGATTGCCGGGTTGGGGCTGGGCTATGGACTGGCCAAGGTGATGGAGTGCCTGCCCAAGGAAAAGGCTCGCTTCATCGTGGCTGAGCCGATTGCCGAGATTGTGGAGTGGAACCGCCGCTATGGCGAACACACCGCCCTGTGGGAAGATAAGCGCGTGAGTGTGGAGACGGTACCTGCCGCACAGCTCTGCGCCAAGCGTACCGGCTCGCTGCATGCCATCATCATGCGCCACACGCACGCGCGCTGTGAGGTGAAGCTGTCTGAGGCTCAGGCATATTTTAACGCATTGAAGGGCGGCAGCCTGTTGGCTATTTCACTTGCCAAGAGTGACAAGCGGCTGGAAAGCACGCTGCGTAAAGCCGGTTTTGAGACGAGCATCACCCCTGTTCCCGCCTCTTCCAAGGGTAAGCAGCAGCGCATGCATATCCTCCTGCTGGCGCGCCGCGGACGCTTTGTTCCCTTTGCCGAGCGCAACGCATCCTGAGTGGATTTCGCCCCGTAACCGACCATGTTTGACCTGTTCCGCAAACGCCGCCGTACCCTGGAAGAACTGGAGGAAGTACGCTCCGGGCGTGCGGCGGGTATTCGCGCGGTCATCACGGTGCTGGGCATCATCTTCCTGGTGTTGGTATCATTTCTGGTGTCCATGTTAGCGCTTACGCCCATGCTGGAGCTTCAGGCACTGCGGCAGCAGAAAAAGCGCGTGGAGGAACTGCTGATTCTCAAACGAAAGGAAGAAAAAGAAGCACACGACCGCTTCCGCTGGACCTCCGATCCTGAATATTTTGAACAAATCGCCCGCGACCGTGCCAACATGGCCATGGAGGGTGAAACCATCATCCGCCGCCCGGAAAAGGAAGATACCCCGGTATCAGTACCTCAATCCCAACGTGATTGATATTACACATCTCGGAAAATATCATCTTTACAACAACGCCCTTATCCGTCAACCAAGGAAATACTTTTGATTAAATCAGCGTTTCCGGAATCATTTCCTCTTGATTTGAAAGCCTGAAGCGGGTAGAATAGAGGACGTGAACGAGCAATCCCTGCAGGAGCCTGCGCGACGAGCCTACTATGCCATGGTCATGGCACGCGCATTCGACAATAAGATATCCGCCCTCTACAAAGCCGGCAAGATATTCGGCGGTGTATTCCTGGGGCGCGGGCATGAGGCCGTGGCAGCCGCAGAGGGCGTGTTTCTGCGCAAAGGGCATGATGTGTACACCCCCTTTATCCGAGAGCAGGCGGGGCGCTGTGCTTGGGGTGACAGCGTGCTGGAAACAGCCCGCTCCTACTTTGGCAGCATACACAGCATTTCCCGCGGGCGAGACGGCAATGTGCACTGGGGGCACCCACATGAGGGAACACTCATGCCTATCTCTCATCTGGGAGCCATGGCTTCCGTGGTGGCGGGGATGATGCTGGCCAAGCGCATGCAGGGCATCACCGATGCTGTGGGTGTAGTCTGCATCGGAGACGGCACCACATCCGTGGGCGCGCTGCATGAGGCAGCCAATCTCATCGCCGTGGAGAAACTGCCCATCGTCATTGTGGTGACCAACAATCAGTACGCCTATTCCACCCCGAATTCGAGTGAATTTGCCTGCGCAAGTCTGGCGGACCGCGGGCGAGGCTACGGCATGGCCACCCATGAGTGTGACGGCACGGACTTGCTGCAAACACTGGAGACGATGCAGCGCGCCATCAGCGCGGCGCGTGCAGGGGAGGGACCGCAGTGGGTGGTGGCAGAGACACTGCGCATGTGCGGACACGGTGAGCATGATGATGCCTCCTACATCCCCGCAGAGCTGAAGGCTGAGTATGCAGACAAAGACCCGCTGGATGTAGCACGACGCCAGCTGCTGGAGCGTGGCTGGCTCACAGAAGAAGAGGCGGCTGCCTGGGATGAGGAAAGCCGGGAGGAAGTGCAACGCTGCGTAGCGCAGGCGCAGAAAGAAGCGACTCCCTGCCCGCAGGATGAACAGTGGGTTGCCACAGCGTGGCGCCCGGAACGTTAACCGATTTTCAGAGACGATATGAGTGTAACCTACATCGATGCTATCCACGCTGCGCTGGAAGAGCTGCTGCAGGAGGATTCCTCCGTCATCCTCTATGGCGAGGACATTGCCGGCAGTTTCGGCGGTGCCTTCAAAGCCACCAAGGGGCTGGCAGCTAAATTCCCGGGACGCGTTCTCAATGCCCCCATTGCGGAAGATGCCATTGTGGGGATGGGCATGGGGGCGGCTCTCGGCGGGCTCAAACCCATCGTCGAGATGCAGTTTGCGGATTTCGGCACACTGGGGCAGAACCAGATGTGCAACAACGCCGGTGCTCATTTCTACCGCACCGGAATCCCGGTCAATCTGACCATGCGTATGCCCTGCGGCGGCACCCCCGGCGGCGGTCCCTACCACAGCCAGTGCCTGGAGGCAGTCTTTGCACACTATCCCGGGGTGCATGTATTCACCCCCGCCACAGTAGCGGATGCGTACTACATGCTCAAACAAGCCGTTCAGATACCTGATCCCGTTGTCTTCCTGGAGCACAAGTTCCTTTACCGCTGGCTCAAGGCTGATACCTGGGTAGACACTGACCCGCTGCCCATTGGGCGCGCGCGCATAGCCCGCCCCGGCAAGCATGCTACCGTGGTAGCTTTTTCCGCCATGGTGCCGGAAGCACTGCGCGCGGCGGAAGAACTGGCGGCAAGCTCCGGCTATGAGCTGGAGGTGGTGGATCTGCGTACCGTCAAACCGCTGGATACGGATACGATTCTGGCCTCCGTAGCACGCACGGCAAGGCTCATGGTAGTGAGTGAGGATTTCCCTTGGGGTGGTGTGGCAGCAGAAGTGATTGCGCGTGTGGCGACTCAGGGACTACACCTGCTGGATGCCCCGCCGCTGCGCGTCACCGCGCCTGATACTCCTATCCCCGCGCACCCGGACCTCTGGAAAGCGCACCGCCCGGGCTACGAAAACATCATGTCAGCTGCGCGCTACCTTATTTCCCTTTAACAAACAAAGCATTCTATCAGCATCATGCCACAAGTTCCCATACTCATGCCCCAGCTGGGCGAATCCATCACAGAGGCAACCATCATGCGCCTACTGGTGAAGCCCGGTGATACCGTGGTTGCCGACCAGGAAGTGGTGGAGGTAGAAACCAACAAAGCCGTCATGGGGGTGACCACGGAGTGCGGCGGCACTGTCGTGAGCATTCTGGCGGCGGAGGGTGAGACTCTTGCCGTGGGTACGGCTCTGGGTATCATCGAAGCCACGGAAGAAGAAATAGAGCGCTCCGGTGCCACCCCGCTGGCAGAGGGTGAGCTCCCCTCCGCCCCGGCGGAAAACAAGGAAAGTTCCGGCAGCGGAAATGATGGAGCCCACTTCCGTACGGAGGGAGAATACCGTGAATCCGGCGCATCAAAACCGTCTGTGGGAGGACGCGGTCTCCCCGTCCCGATGGGGGTGCGCGGAGCTCACTATCTCTCCCCCCGCATCCGCGCCCGCATGGATGAGCTGGGAATCACCGAAGCCGATTTGGCATACGTTATCGGCAGCGGTGCCGGCGGACGCATCACGATTGAGGATTTTGAAAATTTCCTGGACTATGTGGACGGTTGGCCCAGCAGGCAGGCATCACCCATGCGCCGCAGCGTGGCCAGCAGCATGCAGCGCACCTGGCGCCGCCCCATTGCCAGCGCTGGGCGTCCTATCTTCATGGCTCCCATCATCCTACACCGCAAAAATCACCCGCGCAAACCCGGTATCACGCTCTACTTCCTGCGCGCATTGGCTTTGGCGCTGGCAGAGGCACCTGAGTGTGCCGGCTACATGGTGGGCGGGAAAATCCTGACTCCGCGGCGCATAGATTTAGGTGTGGCGGTACAGGTGGCGGACGGCGTGATGGTGCCGGTACTGCGCGGAGTCAATGAGTACACCATGGATGAACTTATTGATGAGTACAACAAGGTGGTTGACCAGGCCCGCAACCGCAGATTAGACCCGGGTTATCAGGGCGGGGGCATCGCCACCGTCTCCAATTTCGGCGGTTTCGGACTCACCTTTGCCTCCCCCATGCCGCTGCCCAGTGAAAGCCTGATACTGGGTGTGGGAGCGGTGCAGAAAGTGCCGGTCTGGAGCGATGAGGTGGAGTGCTTCATCCCGGTGGAGCAGGCCAATATCGTGGCTTCCTTTGACCACCGCGTGGTAGACGGCGGAGATATCGGCCGCCTCATGCTCCGCATAGCATACTATCTGGAACACCCCGAAGTGCTGTAATTTGCCATGAATCACCCTGATATCAAAGTGCTGGGCATCATTGCCGGGGCGGGAGAATTCCCACGCCTCGCGGCAGAGGGTGCCCGCCGTGCCGGGGTGGAGGTAGTGTGCATGGGAATACGCGGAGCAGCGAGCGATGAGCTGCGCCCGCTTTGCCGCAGCTTCCGGCGGTTTCGCGCGGGAGCGCTGGAAGGTCCGCTGGAATATTTCAAATCAGAGGGGGTGAAATACCTGCTGCTGGCAGGGCAGATAAAGCCCGCCACCCTTTACACCATGTGGCCGGATGCCACTGCCCGCCGACTCCTGGGGCAGATGGACAGGCGCAATGCCCACAGCATCTTCGGCGCTGTCTGTCAATATGCTGCGGATAATGGTATCACGGTACTCCCCTCCACCACCTTCATGGAGGAGTGTATGCCCTCTGCAGGGCATCTGGCAGGCCCGCCTCCCACCCCGGAGCAACTGGAGGAAGCACGTTTCGGCATGGCTCAGGCTCGGGAGATTGCCCGCCTCGATATCGGGCAGAGCATCATTGTTCACGGGCGCAGCGTCATCTGCGTGGAAGCTTTTAAGGGTACGAATGAATGTATCCGCTCCGGCGGTTACCGAGGGTATGGAGTGACGCTCTGCAAAGTTACCAAACCCGGGCATGATATGAGGTTTGACGTTCCCTGCCTGGGGACGGGGACCATCAAAAACGCATTGAAAGCCGGCGTGAACCACATCGTATTTGAGGCTGACCGCACCATCATTTTCCAGCGGGAAGAAGTGACAGCACTCTGCAACCGCCACGGCATTACGCTGCACGCCATGGCTGCTCCCGTGCCGGAGCAGGAAGCTCCTGAGCCGGAACACATGGCGGATGATGCCGCACATGCCGCTGCCATGGCGGCAGAAGTACAGCGGCTGGGTATTGGACATATTGCCGTAGTGTGTGATGGGGTCATCATCGCCGTGGATGATGCGGACGGACCGCTGAAGTGCATTCACCGAGCAGCAGCCTACATGAAACGGCTTCGCTTCATGCGCTTATTCAACTGGTTGTGTAATCTGCTTATGGGACGAAAAACCCCACCACCGGCTCCCATGGTGCTGCGTACCGCACCCGGTTATACACTTGAGCCGGATATAGCCGCAGCTGCCTGTAGGGTTGGAATCAAAATTAACTGATAGCTCAGGACAGGGTAAAGCTCAGAAAGAAAATTCCGAATATTGAATCAATTGATCAAAAGAGGAAATTCTATTTAGCGTACAAAGTTTGTAAAAACAGCTTTTTCACGTAACGGAGGAGTAAGACCGCAGGATTCCGCCGCCTGCCGACATCGGAGATGCCAGGCCAAATTGCGTGCAATAATACGCATATTCTGCATTCCCTCTTCATCCTGACGAACCTCATCAGGATTGGCGCCGTGTACCATATTCCAATATCGCCCGGAAATGATAGGCATCTCACTAATTTGAAAATATTTATTGAGTTGGTCAAGTGCAGCGGTTGTACCGGCGCGGCGGGCACTCACAACCGCCACACCCGGCTTGTGGCGAAACACATCCCGACGGCCGATAAAAGCAGAATAAAACACCCTATCCATAAAAGGTACTATCGACCCACTTGCCGAACCATAGTGTACGGGGGAACCCAACACCAAGGCATCGTAATCTGACATCATATCCACAAATGAATTCACCTTATCATTTGTAGCACACTTGCGAAGAGTGTAACATGCACGGCAATCCGTACAAGGTTTTACCCCCTCTGTACCGATGTGGTAAATATATGAGTCCACTCCCTCATGGTGAAGAGTATCCGCTATTTCACGCAGTGCGGTATATGTGCAACCTTTTTCATGAGGAGAACCATTTACAAGCATTACTTTCATCATGTCCGTTAGCGTACTTCAAATTCTCTTCAATATCAAGCCTAAGTTAGCAATTCTCAATTAAACAGCAGTGGTTCATCATGTTGGCCTATTGTTATCATCATGCTCTCTAATACAGAATAAACTACATCTTTCATATGAATTTTAATCAACTTCTTTCCGTTATCTGCGAATTCGCAAACTACTCAGTACTGTCATGATGCTTGTCAGATATAAGAGCTTGTGGTAGAATGCGCGACTGTGAAATCTTCCGTACAACAGGTGATAGTGATGATGATTGTTTTGCTGCTGGTAGGATGTTATCCTGCGCAGGTGCAGTATCCTTATACCGTAGCAGTCACTAAAAAACGCATAACACTCAAAGATAATCTAATCGAACTTCTGCCACCGGTGCAACGAAAAAATCCGACAGCGCAGGAGGAAGCCCGCTGGCTGGCCGATACGGCATATAAGGCTGCAGCCGGGATATCCCGCATCAACGGTTCCTGGTTCCCCGGTTGGGCGGGGAATGCGCTTGTCAACGCCCGCCTGCAGGACAGAGGGCTCTGCTGGCACTACCAGCATGACATGTACCGAGAGCTGCGCCGCCGCCCGCTGAAATATTTCCGCATAGGGTGCTGCGTTCGGGATGTCAAGCGGGCATCTGAGCATAATTGCCTGTATATTGCTGCACGTGATGCCGCATGGCCTAATGCCTGGGTGCTGGATGCCTGGATGTGGAACGGTCGGTTAAAAGTGAACGATGCGCTCCTGCTGAACCCGCGCCGCTGGCAGGATTCTCCGGAGGTTTGCCGCACGCAGTCCTTCTGCTACCCGGAGGGTCACACCTGGCCCATGGAACACTGGAGCGTGCTGCGTTCTGCCGATGGAGATTACCGGGGATTCTGGATGGAGGAAACCCGCCGTTCTTCGCAATACCGCCGCATGTATGACAACATCCTGAAGGGCAGAGAAGAACACCCCGGCTCCCTGACCAACTACTGATAAAACATGTGCTCCCGCGTTCCTACTTTACTGTTACTGTCAGTCATCATCTCAGTTTTGGTGTCCTGTCAGTCCGCCCCGCCCCCGGAATACGCCTACACCTCCCCCATCCTTGAAAAAAGAGCGGAACTGAAAGAACAGATGCTGCTCCTCCTGCCCGCTGAGCAGCAGAATAACCCTGCCGCCCGCGAAGAAGCCCGCTGGCTGGCTGATACGGCTTACAAGGCGGGAGCAGCCATCGCCCGCTATAATGATCCCGTGTTCATGGCATGGATGAATAATCGCATGGTCAACTCCATGTGGAATTTCAGCGAGAGAGGACTGTGCTGGCATTACCAGCACGACATGTACCGTGAACTGCGGCGTAGGGCGCTGAGCTATTTCCGCATCGGCTGCTGTGTGCGAGACAGGGGAGACGGATCAGAGCACCATTGTGTCTACGTGGCCGCAGCTGCCGGAGCCTGGCCACAGGGTATCATTCTGGATCCATGGCTGTGGAACGGCCGACTGGAGGTACTGGTAAACGGTCACTTCCCGCTAAAGCGGTGGGAAGATGAGCCGGATATCCTGCCATTCCTGCAAAACATCTATCCGGAGCGCCACCATTGGCCCTTTGAACACTGGGCTCGTGTGAAAGACGGTAAGGGCTTCCGCAGCTATGTGAACAGCTACACCCCGGAAGGTCAGGCCACGCGTCAGGGCAGGCTCATGCAGGAGCGCTGCCGCCAAGGACTGCAACAGCGCGGCGGCAAGCTCTATCACTATTGAACAAACAGGGGTAGATTACAACCCGATTTCCCCGATAAGTTCTGTATCATCAGAGCGCCATTTCGCTTGTTCACTCATTTGAGCAAGATATAAATGTATCAAAGCCGGATTGATGAAACATCCGGCTTTCTGCTCACCCACCTAACTCGTGCACAGTGTCAGTTTAGGCATCTGATTTTTGAGACAAAGTGTATGAAGAAATAAGCCGGGACTCCATTCTTGACAAAGTTTGTCGTTAGGGGTATGCTGAGCGAGTATGCAGAAAGATGCCAAGCTGTTAGAACTGGAGCAAAAGTCGATTGCACGGCTGCTCACACAGTATTCCCTACCGGCTATTGTGGGCATGGCGGCTATGTCTGTGTACAATCTGATAGATGCCATATACATCGGCAAGTGCTGCGGACCATACGCCATCGCGGCCATGGCGCTCACCTTTCCCATCACCAACCTCATGGTAGCCGTGGGAGCCATGGTGGGTCTGGGCTGCTCCTCTTTGGCATCCATCTCTCTGGGACAGCAGGATTTTAACCGCGCTTTCCGTATCCTGGGGCACTGTCTGGTGGTGAGTATTGTTTCAGGCATCCTCATCGGTTGGCTGCCGGTACCGGCTCTGGAACCAATGCTGAGCCTCTTCGGCGTTTCCGGGCAGACGATGAAGCCGGCGTATGATTTCATGCTGGTACTGATGCTGGGCTTTCCGCTCACCGGCACATTCATGAACCTGAACCACCTCATGCGCGCCAGCGGCTACCCGCGGCAGGCCATGATCAGTCTGCTTATTTCTCTGGTGGTCAATATTGGTTGCGCTCACCTCTTCATCTATGTGCTGAACTGGGGCATGATTGGAGCGGGTCTTGCCATCCTTGCCGCTCAGGCGGTGGGTCTGGTCTGGGTCATCATTCATTTCCTGCGCCGCAGCAGTGTACTCCACTTCTGCAGCGGTATCTACAAAATCAGCGGTCCCATTCTGCGCCGCATCTGCATGATTGGGCTGCCGCCCTGCCTGTTGAACGCCTGTGGCTGTCTGGTGGTGGTGGCCTATAATTACGCCCTCCGAAGCTGTGAAGGTGACATGGGTCCCGGCGCATTCGGTATTATCAACCGCGTCATTATCTTTTTCGTGATGATTACCATGGGGATTACCCAAGGTATGCAGCCCATAGCCGGATACAATCTCGGCATGGGTAATTACGGTCGCGTGAAACGGGTACTGTTCTATGCCATGCTTGCCGCCACGGTCATCACCACTCTGGGTTGGTTTCTCATGGAGTTCTTCCCGCGCCAAATGGTGCTGCTGTTTGTGAATGATAAATATGCGGATGCCGCAGCGCTTCAGCTTATTGAGGTTGCTACAAACGGCACCCGTATCATGGCTCTTGCCTTCCCCATCATCGGTTCTCAAATTGTCATCGGTAACTTTTTCCAGGCTATCGGCCGCCCGGTGATGAGTATTTTCCTGAACCTCACGCGCCAGTTTCTCTTCCTCATTCCCTGCCTGTTGATTCTGCCGGGGTATTTCGGTACCAACGGCGTGTGGTTCTCTCAGGTGGCAGCGGATATCCTCTCTGCAGCTCTAGGCTTTACCGTCATCTATCTCTTCCTGACCCGTATTCTTGTTAAAAAGACCTACAAAACTCCCATCCATGACTCAGATACCCCTGCTCATCGCCACCCGTAACGTCCACAAAGCTCAAGAGATTGCTGCCATCCTTCCACCGGAATATAAGTTATCCACGCTACTGGATTTTCCAAACTCCCCGGAAGTAGAGGAAACCGGTCATACCTTTGCCGCCAATGCAAAACTCAAAGCAGAGGGTATTTCCTCTGTTGTTCACGGGTTAGTGTTGGCTGATGATTCCGGGCTTTGTGTCGATACTCTCAACGGTGCACCGGGTGTACTCTCCGCTCGCTATGCCGGTGAACACGGTCAGGATGCGGACAACAATGCCAAGCTTCTTCGTGAACTGAGCGTACTGAGAGGTTGGGCACCCTTCCCTGCTCGTTTCGTCTGTGCCATCTCTCTCGCTGAAAACGGCCGCGAAATTACTCACTTTCACGGCTCCGTTGAGGGCCGTATCACCCTCCACCCGCGCGGACTGAATGGTTTTGGCTATGACCCCCTCTTCGTTCCGGCCGGTTACACCTGCACCATGGCTGAACTCCCGGCTGCCGCCAAGAATGCCATCTCTCACCGAGCCAAAGCCCTCCGACTCTTTGCCGACTGGATTCAGCACCGTTCTTCCCGTTTTGATATCTGATTTTATTCTCGTTTAAGAAATCTTAAACATCTTCCCTTCCCCCGAGGAAAGATTAACATACTTTTCGCGGGAGCACTCCTTAAAAAACACACAATATATAGTATAACAATATAAAAAATGGTAGAAAATCTGGTAATAAGCAAGAATTTAACTTGCCAGTTACCGCAGCGATGGGTACAATAAGCGCAACAAAGGATAGCGTATGAAATTTTCTCTTGCCAAACAGGTACTGCTTGATGGGCTGAACAAGGTGACGGGGGCTGTTTCCACACGTCCTAGCATGCCCATTCTCTCCAACGTACTGCTCTCCGTAGCGGATGGAGAGCTCCAGCTCATGACCACCAACATGGAGCTGACCATCATGACCAAGGTGCCCTGTATGGTGGAAAAAGAGGGCGCAGTAACTCTGCCCGCCAAGAAGCTCCAAAGTATCATTCGTGAGCTGCGTGACGGAGAGGTGGAGGTGGAGGTCAAGGACACCGTGGCCACCATTTGCTGTAACCGTGCCAAATTCAAGCTCAACGGTCTGGGAGCGGATGAGTTCCCCGGTCTGCCCTCATTCCGAGAAGTGCGAGAGTTCAAAGTACCGCAGGCCATGCTCAACAAAGGCTTCCGTTACACAGAGTTTGCCATTGCAAATGATGGTATGCGCTATGTACTCAATGGTATCTACACCTGCTTCCAAGATGGCAAGCTTACGCTCGTAGCAACGGACGGACGCAGACTGGCTCTTTTTGAGAATGAACTGGAGTTCCCGGAATCGCAGAATGTGTGCATTGATATTCCCAGCCGTGCTGTGGCAGAGCTGCACCGCCTGCTAGGAGATGCCGGTGATGTGATGGTGAGAGTGACCACCAATCAGGCTGCTTTTGATTTCGGTGACACGCTGCTTATCACCAAGCTTATTGACGGCAACTATCCGAATTATCGTCAGGTGATTCCCAGCCGTTACAACGAGCGTATCATCCTGCCGGCACCGGAGCTCAATGAGACCGTGCGCCGCGTTTCTCTCCTTTCCTCTGAAAAATCCAACATCGTCAGCTTCCAGTTTGTACCGGGCGCCATGCGGGTACAATCAAGTGCCAAAAACATGGGTGAAGCCAGTGAAGAGATGCCTATCGACTACAACGGGCGCGAGCTTTCAATCGCCTTCAATGCTGACTTTGTGCAGTCTCCCCTGAAAGCCGTCGGTGACAGCGAGGTAGCTATCGACCTCATCGATGCCTCCAGCCCGGGGGTCATGCGTGTTGCAGATGAATTCCTGTACGTTCTGATGCCCATACACGTATAAGAAATCTAAGATTTTTCCCAAGGTGATACGTGGGGGAGGCAGCATGACCGAGGTCGGCTGCCTCCTCTTTTTTTACCTCAATTTTCCGGGTATTAACGGCGCCGATAGGGGGTTTCTTCTGCTTTGAAGTTATAGATAGGCTTAAGAATATCTTTTACTTTTACGGTCGGATCAATTTTTCCGAGAATAGCGTCCATTCCCTTGTAGGCCATAGGCGCTTCATCCAGAGTCTTGCCGCTCACGGAGGTGGTGTAGATTCCTTCCATCTGGCGCTGAAATTCCTCCAGAGAGAGTTTTTCCAGAGCGGCGGTTCGGCTCATGATACGCCCCGCCCCGTGCGGGGCGCTCTGGTTCCAATCATCATTTCCCATACCCGTACCTAGGATACAGCCGTCACGCATGTTGATGGGGATAAGCAGACGCTCACCCAAGCGTGCAGAGATGGCACCCTTGCGGACAATGTTGCTTTCGTGATCGATATAGTTGTGCGTGGTGTGGAAGGCATCATGAGCCACCAGTCCGAGTCGGCCGATGATGATTTCTGCCATGAGCTCGCGGTTGCGCTGGGCAAAGCGCTGGCAGATAGCCATGTCATGCAGATAATCCAGCCGAGCTTCACCCTCCAGATAACAGAGAGCAGGCGGAATCAGGTTGCCGCCACCGGGTACCGCTGCACGGAGCGCCTGAATAGCCTCAGAGATTTCTTTTTCCCGCCCCTCTGCCCGCAGCTGCATGGCAAGAGCATGGCACTGCTCGCGCAGTTCCCGGGATGAGGTATGAGCCTCTATCGCCCGGTTCTGATAAATCTCACAGACCTGATGACCGAGGTTTCGGGAGCCGGAATGGAGGATGAGGTAGTAGTTACCCTCTGAATCCACATCTACCTCTGCAAAATGATTCCCACCGCCCAGTGAACCGAGGCTCCGGCGCAGGTGCGGTACGTTTTTCAGCCTGCTGAAACAGCGCAGCGCCTCCATTTCCGGAAAGTCCTCCACAATATCTCGGTGAGCGTGCATACCGCCCGGAATATTGCGGTGCATAATATCATCCAACGCCGGTAAATCCGGCTTTTTCTTTCCCAGACAGAGCGTGTACATACCGCAGCCGATATCCACTCCCACGATGTTAGGAATCACCTTATCACCCAAATCTGCGGTGAAACCAATCACACATCCCATCCCGGCATGAACATCCGGCATGATGCGTACCTTTGCCTGAGAGAATGCCGGTTGTGCCACCAAGCGGGAAATCTGTGCCTTGGACTTATCGTCGATAACGTCGGTAAAAATCTTAACATTTGAGTTCATGTCAGTATCGTAACAGAAAGTGATATGCCTATCAATACACGTATTTATATGTAATATGATTTATAAGTAAAGTTTCACTGAATTATAATTTTCCGGAAACGTCAAAAAACCAATTAGTCTTGACGCAGCAGAATAGCTGAGTTAGAGTATTGACATGTCACGTTATAACGGAGAACAGGTTCTGGTGGTACCGCGCAATGCTTTTGAAGCAGTCGGTGCCTTCAATGGGGTACGACTTAACCCCCAGGATTATTTGAATGCTTTTCTGAAACCCGGAGTAGCACATTTCATGGACAGAGAATTGGCTGAACAGTCTCCGCAATTTAAGCAGATTATTGCCTACGCCATTTTTTGCCACCAAGACAGAGTGCTCGCATATTCAAGAACAAGCAAAGGGAACGAAACCCGACTGCATGATAAGTGGTCACTGGGGATCGGCGGCCACATCAACCCTGTAGATGGTCTGGCAGAGAATTTGAGCACCTATCTGGCAGGAGTAGAACGCGAAATACGTGAGGAAATCACATTTTCCGGTACCGCACAGCAGCGTCTCTATGCCATTATCAACGATGATACAAACGAAGTAGGCTCAGTACACTTAGGGATTGTGCACCGCTTTGATTTGGATAGTGAGGAAGTCCGTTCCAATGAAAAAGCGCTTGCCAATCTGGGTTTCCGTGATTTAGAAGAGCTGGCGGGAGCATTTTACGAAAAACTCGAGACATGGTCTGCCATTTGCGTAGATGCTTTAAAACAACAATAACCCCACTTTTCAGAAATAAAAAACCGCTCGGCGCATGTGAGCTGCCGAGCGGTTTTTTAATTGAATTTATTGAATTAATATTTGTAATCTACGTAGAATTGGAATTGACCGTCATCGTCTACAGCATTTTCAGACTTGAACGGAATGGCATAATCCACAGCCAGAGGCCCCATGGGAAGATTGATGCGCAAACCGATACCGTAGTTAGCAGCCCACTCATTCGGCTTGAAATCAAAGCTGTCCGCGTGCACAAAACCGGCATCCACAAACATAGCAAAGCGCATGGATTCCACCAAAGGAACAGTGACCTCAAACTGTGCATATGCGGAGCTGTTACCACCCATGGTTTCATCTCCCGCAAGTTTTTCATTCACCATACCAACATCGCGGAAACGGAAACCGCGCAGATTACTGGGACCGCCAAGGTAGCAGCGCTCAAAGATGGGTACTTCCTTATCGCTGTCTACCGTATCAATGGTTTGAAGACCAAAATTAACACTCCAAATGGTATCCCAGAAAGAATTGTAGTAGTAGGAACCGCTAAGCCCCACAGTATAAGTTTCCACCGTGCTGCCGGGACCACTGTATCCGGCAAACCCCTCCAAATGCCCGCCACTGCGCGGGGTGATAGAAGCATCACGGGAGTCATAGTCATAACTCACACGGAAGTGGCTGCGGGTGTAGTCCCCAGCAGCTTCTTGGAAAAAGATGGGAGCATATCCTTCCGGCTCAATTTCAAAGTGCTCAAGACGGTAGTTAAATTTGACGGCAGCGAGGTCGGAAACAGCCTTACGCAGCCCGATTTCCCAGCCATAGTTGGTCTGCTGGTAATAATCACTCATGTAAGTGGAGCGGGAGTAGAACACTTCATTGGAGAGCGCCAGCTTGCGATCCAAGAACCAAGGTTCCAACAGGAAGACAGAGGCATTCTGATATTCTGTACCCAATTTACCGGAAAGCGTCAGGCGCTGACCGCCACCCACGAATGAACCGCCAAAGAGCCCTCCGATATCAAAGTTGGATTGAGTAACAGTAGTATAAAGATACACGTTTTCCACCGTTGAAAACGCCACACCAAACGTGAGATTACCGGTCATCCTCTCATGCACATTGATGTTGATATCTCGATAACCTGCGGTGTTGGACATACCTTGAGAAACATCCACACCGTCAAAGTAATTGAGGTTCTGGAGTCGTTTCCGTGCCGTTTCCAAATCCACTGCATTGAGATTTTGCCCGGGTTTGAGAGGAAGCTCACGCAAAATGACATGCTGCTTGGTCTTCGTGTTTCCGCGCACATTAATTCGCCCCACCAGATAGCGGTCACCCTCACTTACATCATAGCGGATATCAATGAGACGGTTACCGGCGGCATCTACTCCAACTTCGGAGATATCCGGACGCACGTCAGCATCCGCATAGCCTTTGGCACCATAATAACGACGAATCATTTCCACGTCATCAGAAACCTTGCGCAGAGAGTAAATATCACCGTTGAGCATGCTCAAACCGGGTTCCAGCTGTTTGGGGGTGTAGACGGAAAGCTTGCCGAACGTGACATTGCGTACCTTGTAGCGCGGACCTTCATACACAGTCACATCCATATAAACGCGGCGGCGTCCAACGGGGTTGGGGCTGGTGCGGTACTTCACATCTGTTACAGCTGCTCGCAGATACCCGAAATTTCGGTAGTGCTTCACCACTTTCTGCAGGTCATCATCCACCTGTTCGCGATTGATACGACCGGACTTGGTAATCCAAGTAAAGATGCCTCGTTCCTTGGTTTCCATGAGACGGCGTAACTGGTCATCAGAGAATGCGGTGTTACCGAAAAACTCAATACCATTCATGCTTTGCTCACGTCCTTCCGTGATATCAAAGATAATATCATCATAGGTTCCATTGGCGGTACGCTGGGCGCGCCAATTCACCTTGGTATCAGGATAACCTGCTTCCTGATAGGCTTTGATAATTTCAGCGCGGGCCTGAGCCAGAGCCCGATCATTCACCACGGTACCGGATTTAAGCTTGGAGAACTCACGCAGCTCATCTGCATCAAACTCCGTATTACCGGTGAAGCTGACACCCGCCAACACATTGGCGGATTTTACACTGAACACCACTCTCACGCCTCTGCCACTTGGGTATACGGAGATGCGGGCATCCGGGTCTACCAGTCCTTGGGAAATCAAGCGCTCGAGATCTTCATTCACAACAGCTGAATCGTATTTGGCACCCTGACGCGTCCGAATGATGTCAAAAAGACGACTGTCAGGCAAGGTACGCTTACCGCGGTAGTCAAAGCTGACAGAGGTAATATTCTTGCCGTCAAACCCTGAATCAGATGAGAACAGACCGGTAGCAGGTCCCAACTCACGGCGTACCACAGATTCTTCTAACAGCTCTGTTTCGTCGGCAGCGGAAACCAATGTAGTCTGAGGTATCGGCTGAGGTGCAGGTTTCACCTGAGTTGATTGCTCAACCTGTTCTGTCGGAGCAGATACCTCAGTTGTTTCCTGATTCGAATTCCGCTGGTCGTTTATCATGGCATCCAAAAACGGGTCGCCCGTGGACTCCTGTGCCGACACTGCACCCGCCATAGTCATGGCAAACGTCATCAGCACAGCGCTCCAATGCTTGGTGGAAAGCTTCATGCTGCGAATCTTAGTTCAGCCCCTTACGAAAGTCAAGGTATTAGTCTGTATGCGGGTACAATTATCAGACGATAAATCTAACTTACACTCTTTCAAAGTGACATGCAAGTATGAATTTATCTTGAATACCCGTAAAAAAATAGGTAACATGTTGCCATGAACAAGTTTTTGTGTACCCTGTGCGTGATGCTCTGTGCCCTCTGTTCTGCCCGGGCTGTAGATTTGGCGGATGTTCTGAGAAACGGTACATTCTGGACCATGCCGAAAAACGAAATGATGAGCAACTATCTCAACGGAGTTATGTACCGAAACGCCGGCAGTAATACCATGCGACTGAAAGCAGCCGGTGCACTCACCGTCGGTGAGCTTTCTCCCAATGAGATTGATTGGATATGGGATGAAAAACAGGAGCACCCCGTCTCGTTGCACATCGTCCTGTACAACAAAGGAGATGACGGCAATATTGACAAAAAAGATTTCGAAACACGGGTTAAGGATGCACAGGCAGCTCTGGATACAGTCTGCGGAGTCAAGGGAAAGAAAAAAAATGTTGCCGCTAAAGAGAGCGGGGTCAAACTTAAAGCCTGGGCATGGGAGTGGGAAAACGGTGCTGCCATACTGGAAGCCCACAGTACCGGACGCGGCAAAAAGAATTTTGAGGCAGAGTTTATCCGCCTGCGCATGGCAGCGGACATAACTGATTTGGAGCGCGGCAGCTCATCAGATGCCGGTTCGCGCCGCGAGCTGGCTGCCAATGTCAAACGCACTGATGAGGGAGATGTTTGGATTGACAACATCCCCATGGTTGATCAGGGAGAAAAAGGCTACTGTCTCCCCGCTACCGTGGCACGCATCTTTTCCTACTATGGAATGGACGGCGTGGACATGCACGCCATGGCATCCATGTGTGATACCGTAGCCGGCGGCGGTACCACCATCGGCGGCATGCTGGAAGCATTGGAAAAAATCGGCAGTCGTTTCCATGTCCGCATCATGACCATGAAAGACAAAGGTAAAAAACCCGGTCCGGAAGAGATTATCGAATCCTACAACAAGCTTGCCAAGCGCAAGGGTAAGCCCATATCCCGCGGCTTTATTGGTGTGGCTGACAGAGATATAGACAATGCTCTTTCCATCTTTGATCAGGAAATTCTTGAGGAATCATTTCCGGTGAAGAAAGCAGCCATGAAAAAGTGGTTTCGACCGGTGTACAAGAGTATAGATGCCGGTGTCCCCGTTCTTTGGGGGATACCCGGGCATATGCGTCTCATCATCGGCTATAATGAAGCCAAGGGGATTATCTATTACTCCGATACCTGGGGAGCCGGTCATGAAAAGAAGAAGATGAGCGCCCTGAATGCCTATATGATTACGCTTTATCGCGGTTACCTGCGCCTTTCCAAATAACGTTACACAAACATTCATTAATTTGCCATAGGTGTGCTGCATGAGAGAGCCATAACCTCCCTTGTGGGTATGTCATCTCTATCAGAACACCTCAACAGCCTTTTTTGAGCCAGACAAGCAGCAGGGCTATATCTGCCGGGGTGATACCGGGGATGCGGGAGGCCTGGCCGATGGTGGCGGGGCGCACCTTGCTGAGCCGGATGCGGGCCTCGGTCTTCATGGCGGGGATAGCATCGTAATCGATATGCGGCGGGATTTTCTTATCCTCCTGGCGCTGCATGCGGACGGCGGTGTTGCGCATGCGCTCAATGTGGCCGGCATAGGCAATTTCCGTGGCGATGGGCTCCCAGAGTTCATCCGGGTAGAGCGATTTCAGCTCCGGCGGGAGGGTTTGCCACTCGTTTCCCTGACGCCGCAGCCAGAGGTCCAGGCTGATGCCGTCTACCTTCAGCTCTGCCCGGGCACGCTCGATACCCTCATCAATGGCTTTCTGCCGTGCGGCGGCCTCTGCGCCCTGCTGCTCATCCACCAGCCCGATGGCGGCGGCGAGCGGGGTGAGACGCAAATCGGCATTATCATGCCGCAGCAGCAGACGCATCTCTGCCCGGCTGGTGAACATGCGGTAGGGCTCATCCGTGCCGCGGGTCACGAGGTCATCCACCATCACGCCCAGATAGGACTGGTCACGGCGCAGGATAAGCGGGTCATCCCCACGCAACGCCAGCATGGCGTTGGCACCTGCCAGCAAACCCTGCCCGGCGGCTTCCTCGTAACCGCTGGTGCCGTTAATCTGCCCGGCAAAGTAAAGCCCGCGCACGCGCTTGGTTTCCAGGGTGGGGTGCAGCTCCGTGGGGGGCACATAGTCATACTCCACGGCATAGCCGGGGCGTATGAGCTCCGCTTTTTCCAGCCCGGGGATGCTGTTGACGATGGCCTGCTGCACAAAGAAAGGGAGACTGGAGGAAAGGCCGTTCAGATAGTATTCATCTGTGCTGCGTCCCTCCGGCTCGATAAATACCTGATGGCGTTCCTTGTCGGCAAAGCGCACCACCTTGTCCTCAATGCTGGGGCAGTAGCGCGGGCCCGCCCCCTCAATCACGCCGCCGAAAAGCGGGCTGTGCTGCAGGTTGGCGCGGATGGTATCATGCGTACCGAGGTGGGTGTAGGTGATACCGCAGGGCATCTGCCGCAGCTCAAAATCCGGCTCTGCCCAGTGGTTGAGGGTGCAGTGCGGCTCTGTGTCACGGTGCAACATCCGGCGGCTGCGGTTGCTGAACAGCGGCGGCGGCTCATCCCCCGGCTGCATCTCCAGCGCCGCAAAATCAATGGTGCTGCCCTTCACACGGGGGGAGGTTCCGGTCTTGAAACGCGCCAACGGGAAGCCCAGTTTCGCCAGCGATGCGGAAATACCGCTGGGAGCGCAGCCCAGCCGCCCGCCCGGCAGGTGGTCCATGCCCACATGCAGCAGCCCGCGCATGAAGGTGCCGCTGCACAGCACCACGCTGCGACCGCTGAAACGCTGCCCCCAGGTGGTGGTCACGCCGACTACGCGGCCGTCCTCCACCACAATCTCATCCACATCTCCCTGGAAGAGCTGCACGCCCGGTGCCGTCTCCATGACCCACTTCATGCGGGCGCGGTAGGCCAGCTTGTCTGCCTGCGCGCGGGGGGAGCGCACGCTGGGGCCCTTGGAGGCATTGAGCATGCGGTACTGGATGGCCGTGGCATCCGTGTTGAGGCCCATGGCACCGCCCAGAGCATCAATTTCGCGGACGATATGCCCCTTGGCAAGCCCGCCGATGGAGGGGTTGCAGCTCATCTGGCCGATGGTGTCCAGATTGTGCGTGATAAAGGCTACGCTGCCGCCCAGCCGCGCGGCTGCCAGCGCGGCCTCGATACCGGCATGTCCGCCGCCGATGACCAGCACGTCAAAATCTGTGGGAATTCGGAACATCTCAGGCAGTCAGCATCACGATGAGTTTGTGGAGCACGTCCCGCGTGTCCGTCTGGGTGGAAACCAGCTGGCGGTCAGCCAGCGCACAGGCCTGCAAATCCCGCCGCGCCTTTTTCAGCGTGAGCTTTCCGCAGGAGCGGGCGGCATTGAAGATGCCGTAGCAGCTGGGCGTGCCGTCCTTCTTGAGCGGCAGTAGCTTGAGCCCCTCCGGCGGCAATTTGTTCAGCGCGGCCTCGAACGCGCGGTAGTTGCTTGTGTCCGGGTGATAAGTATCCATCAGCAGGCGGGCACAGAAACGGTTGCGGACGGTCGGCACAATGGCCGCACGCATGATGGTGACTGCCTGCTCACCGTTCTCCAGCTGCTCGTTGATGAGCCGGACTGCCTGGCGGCAGCTCCCGTTCTCTATCGCCCGCGAAATCTCAAAAATCACCCCGTTGCGCGATACCGCCACCATCAGCTCCACATCCTCCACCAGCACCTTGCGCCGCTCCGGCCCCAGATACACATCCAGCTTTGCCAGCTCATTGGCAATCTGGCGGGTGCTCTCATTCACCCGGTGAACAAACAAATCCAGCGCTGCATTGTCGAAGGTGATGCCATAGGGCTTTGCCATGCGCAGCGTGTGTGCGCTCAGCTCTGACTCCCAACCCGGCTTCGTGATGTCGATTTTGGAAAACTCCTTCATCTCCGCCACGCTGCCGAGCTTCTTGAAGAAGGAGCGGCGCTTGTCCATCTCTGTGGCGCTGAGCAGGAAGAAGGTGTCAAAGGGCAAATTCTGCAGGGCTTCCAGCAGCTCATCCAGCGCCTGCTGCACCGCCTCGCTGCGTGGCCCCTGCGGCGTGTCGCCCATGAAATTCGCGGCTTTCAGCCAGATGACCTTGCGACCGCCGAACATGTTGACCATCATGAGCCCGGAAACCGTGCGGCGAATGATATCCAGCGCCTCATCCACCGTGGCCGCCGTGCCGTCTATCACCTCATTGCCCCAGCCATCCGTTCCCTCAGCCAGCTCGTCAAAGCACTTCTGCGCGGATGAGGCGGCGGCTCCCTCATCGCTCCCGAAAAACACATAGCTGAACACATCGCCCGGCACGCGACCATTACACCAGATTTTGTCCTGTGAGTCAAAGCTTTTACCACCGCGCGCCGATAATTTACCTTGTCATGCAGCCGCCGCCGTGGTAGCATCACCCCACCATGGAATTACCACCGGGCTGCAGATGGTTGCGCGAACTCCATTCCCGTCATTTCGAGCAGATGGCGCTGCTGGAGGAGAGCTATTATTCCCCGGAATTCATCACACCCGCTGCGGAATCTCAGCGCTGGTACGACACCTTCCCCTACACCACGGTCGTGGCTGCTGCCGGAGACGGGATTGCCGGATTCGTGAACCTCTTCCCGGTGAAACAGGCCGTATTTGATGCTCTGCTGGCCGGGCGATACAATGACCACGACATGACAACAGAGGTCGTGGTGGACTTATCCCGCCACAAGGGGGAAACGCTGGAGATGTTTCTGAGCTGTATCGTCGTGGCGCAGCCCTTTCGCGGCAGCGGGCTGGTGCGGGCGCTGCTGCTGGAAGCAGTACGCCCCTATCTTCCCTATCTGGACTGCTGCAACCGCATCATCACCGATAACATCACCCCCGCCGGCGAGCGCTTCTCCCGCCGCTACGGCTTCCGCTGCATCGGCAGCTCCACCCACTCAAGCCGCCTCTATATCCAGCCCTTTGCCGACTTTGTTCGCGCAGTCCTGTACTCAAAGCAAAATCACCTCTGATGCTGCGGCGATATTTATCGGTTGCCTACTATACCTCTCAGATTGCCAAGTCTAGAGGAAGATCTGAAATGTCTTTTAATCTTTTTCCGTCAATCATTGTGTTTAACATAGATAAAGCCTCATCGTTTCCACTTTCCTGAACTGCTTTTTGTAATTCATATAGTGCAATATGGTACACACAATCGATATCACCGGTACCGAGAGCTAGTGAAGCAAGCCGACTTGGGGTGGGTTCACCTGTTACCACAATGATGTGCGGTTGACGTCCTTTTCTGTTTCTGATTAAGTTTAATGCTTCTGCGCGTGCATTTTGAGCGCGGTCACTTCTTAAAGTCCATTTGCAACTTATACTCGCATGGAGCAAGGGAAGTTTACCTTCTCCATCTCGAATATCAGCGAACAGAGAAGATTCCTTATCGACTATAGTTAATGGATTGTTTAAAGACTCATCGCTTTCAAGATTTCGGACTACTACCACGTCCGGTGCAACAGTATAATCATTTCCCAGATAAGCCGCCATCTGAGGGTTTTGGTTAATGAGGTTTGCAAGATCGTACAGGTGACCATACTGTGCGAAGTTGCCTATGATGTTTTTATTGCGCCCTTTAATCTGTATTATCTCCCATTTTCCTGGACGAAGATGTCCGAGTTTTGTGAAAGTAGATTGAATAAATTGGCATACTTCTTTTTCAAACTCATCACCTTTTGTTTGGGCACAGTATTCACTTGAATGATTATACATTCCACCTATTTGCCTGAAAATGCTTTTCGCATACGCTACGCTTGATGCCTGCGACTTGTCTGCATTGCTGGGTATTCCCCTTTCATTGCAGCATAAAAGCGATTTTAATAAAGCCTTGTGAAAATTACACCTCTCTTCTGCAATAAGAGCTTGTTTTGAATTGTTCATTTTCGTTTATCTGAGAGTTCCAAAAACTTTCTTATGCTTAACGCAACTTCTCGTGCTACAGGAGGAGGGAATGCATTTCCTATTTGTCTATAAGAGGCAGTCTTTTTTCCATAAAACTTCCATTCATCAGGAAATCCTTGTATGCGCGCTGCCATGCGAATGGTAAGTTTGGGCATTCCTTCAAAATCTGCTGTTGGAACAGCATCTGCTAAACCAGTTCCATCAACGCCAAGTGTTGCCCATTTTTTTCGCGCTCTGGTAGGACCTAAATCAGCCCCTCCATGCTTCTTAGAGCCTCCTACAAGCGTGGGTGCAATATCATTTGCTTTCCCGCGCCATTGGTCAGCCCCTCTCCATCCATCAGATTTCATCAAATCATACAAAAGGTCACCTACAGTCTTGGGAGGAAAAAGCGATGCTGTAGGCCATTTATATTCAATTGCTAAATCTTTGCGAAAACCTATGCACAATGCTCTGGGACGCAATTGAGAAACCCCATACTCTGAAGCTTGAAGAAGTTTCCAGCATGCTGTGTATCCCAGTTTGTCCAATTCGTCACTTATCCATTCCCGGTAATTGTCAAACTGAGGGTCAAATATACCTCTCACGTTTTCGAACATTACAGCCCGTGGTTCAATCTCTTTTACAAGTCGTATAGCTTCAGGGAATAAATTTCTTTCGTCCTTTTCGCCCAATTGTTTTCCGGCAACTGAGAAAGGCGGGCATGGCACACCTCCGGCTAAAAGGTCTACTCCTTTGAACCATTCGCCTTTTACACGACGAACATCCAGTTCTAAAACATTCCAATCAGGTCGATTAAGTCTTAATGTTGCACACGCAGCTTTGTCTATTTCAATAAGAGCCAGATGAGAAAATCCGGCCATTTCTATACCAAGCGCCTGTCCTCCGGCACCTGCGCATATTTCAACAGATGAGAATTGTTTTTTACTTGCCATGTCTTGCTTAACGAGCCAACCCTGAACTTTCGGCCATTCTACCACGATGGTAATGTTTTGCAACTACAAACGATACTACAAGACATAAAAAGGGGTTAATTCATATTGTGCCTTGTTATGCAGGCACCTCTGCCTACTCTGGCCGCCTCTATATCCAGCCCTTTGCCGACTTTGTTCGGAAAGTGTGCCCCGCACAAAATGCCGCGCGCGGTTAAGGCTATTTATTCCGAACTTATTCCGAACTGAGCCGCTCAGTTTTCATCCGGGAGTGCCGCACGTGCCATTTCCCGTTTTTTCTGGCACCTTCACGATGCAGGACACCCTTTTTCTTCAATTTGGCAAGATATTTTTCAATTTGTCGAGCTGACATACTGCACTTTTCTGCAATTTGTTTTGCAGAAACGGAAGAATCTTCTTCAATGCATTGAAGAATGGTCAGCTCAAGCTCGGACAGATGGGTATTATCAGAGGTAGCCTGCTGCAGGGCATGCAGTATTTCTTCAAGCATAAAATCAATAAACGGTGCGCAGTCTGCCAATTTACTGCTTTCTTCTATGGCCTTATAATAACCGCTTTGAGCGGCATACACCATATTTTCCACCGGAAGATGAGGAAAAGCCGGATGAAGTTTTCCCAGAATCAGCGATTGCCACAGACGACCAATTCTGCCGTTTCCATCACTGAATGGGTGAATGAACTCAAACTCATAATGAAACACGCAGCTTTTTATCAGGAGGTGATCCTCAGCGGTTGCCAACCAATCGAATAGTTGCTGCATCAATGTCGGCACCATGTGAGCCGACGGAGCCATGTGGATGAGCCTGTCGCCGGCAAATACCCCCACGCCTCCGGTACGGAAAGCCCCGGCCCGAGCACACAATCCATCCATCATGCAGCCATGTGCCCGGAGCATATCATCCACACAATAAGCATCCCATTTTTCACTCTCATCATAGCAAAGAATGGCATTGCGAACCTCCTGCAATTGCTGAATCGGGGCAATCACTCTTTTCCCTTCGAGCAGGGTACGCACCTCATCCACGCTGAGTTCATTACCCTCTATCGCCAGAGAGCTGTGTATCGTTTTAATGAGATTAGCCTTTCTCAGAAACAAAGCGTCACCCTGCTCCATGCGGATAGAATAACGTTCAATCAGCGCAGCTATTTCTGCTACCAGTCGAACAGCCTTGGCACTTACGCTCAAAGGTGGTGTGTATGCTCCCATGCTTCACCGTGCATTATACACCTTTCACAGAAAATAGCCAGAACATATCATCATCCTGAAGGTAAATCCCGGTAGGAAAATCACATCATCAATCCTGCCAACACAAAAACAGTCAGGAAGATAATGGGTATCCAAAGATAACAGCGGCAAATAAGTACCCAAGGGATGAGTAGGAGGCTACCGTAGAAGAGCATAACATCTGCCCAGGCAACATCATATCCTAACTCACCGTCAATCACGATATCAGGCTTGTACCAAGCGTAGAGAGCGTGGGCAGGACGCAGGGGAAGCCAATCGTACAGGAAAGCGAGCCTCGGATCCCATGCCGGACCGGCCAGCATACTGAGCAGCAGTGCTAGGCTGAGTACCGCCAGCAGCACCATCACGCCTTCTCGCAGGCAACGCAGCAACAACAGACGCCGCCGAATGCGGCGAGCCAGTGCTTTCTTTTCCTCCTCATCGGAAGCGGGGGTATCAGACTTCTTCGGCGTAGTCGTCATCACGCAGAGAGGGGGTTACAGGTGTTGTGGCGGGAGCGGCGGGTGCAGCGGGGTCTTCTGCCGTGTCATCCTCCGGCAGTTCTGCCACATCTTCCGCCAAATCTTCAGAGGGGTCCTCCGCCAGTTCCGCATGCACGGTGCAGTAGGAACGGGCACGGGTCAAATCTGTCATGGTTTCAATGTAGGCGGTGCTTTCGTACTCACAGCCGGAGTGAGCCAGCATGCCGGAACTGCGGCAGAGTCTCAGCCCGGTGTTGCGCCCGGCAGACTGCGTGGTGCGAATCTCCTTCATGGCATAACCGCGGGCGGCGGCGCACTGCATGGCACCCACCCAGAGCGGCAGTGCCACCGTGCCGCCGTAGGCTTTATCCGCAATGGTGCGCGGGCGGTCAAAACCCACCCAGACAGCGGCGGTCAGGTCAGAGGTAAAGCCGCAGAACCAGGCATTGGTGTAATTGTTGGTCGTACCGGTTTTACCGCCGCAGGGGAACTTGAATCCGAGCCGCTGCATACTGCCGGCAGTACCGCCCGGCTTGGTAATCTGCTGGAGGATGGAGGAGACTGCTACGGCGGTGTTGCGGGAGTAGATGCGTGTGGCAGAGGGGGTGTTCTGCCAGACCACGCGACCGGCGGAATCGGTGATGCTCTCAATGATAAAGGGTGTGGGACGCACGCCGCCGTTGGCAAAGGCGGTGTAGGCCGAGGCTACTTCCAGCGGGGAGGCCTCCCAGGTGCCCAGATAGATGGTGGGGCCGCTCGGGCGGGTGAAAGCGGGGAATCCGCTCTGCTGGGCGGTGTTGACCACATATTCCAGCCCGGCGCGGTTACCCACGCGCACGGCCATGGTGTTGCGGCTCTTGAGCAGCCCCCAGGAGGCGGGATGCATGCCGCTGAAGCGACCGTCGGAGTTGCGCGGACTCCAGCGCTTGCCCCCGCGAATCTCGCCGGGCGCGATACGACCGTCGGAGATGAGGGTGTTCGGGCTGCCGCCGCGCTCAAAGTAGGTGCCGTATACCAGCGGTTTGAACACGGAGCCGACCTGTCGACGGCACTGGAGCGCGCGGTTGAGGGGGGATTCCGTGCTGTCGCGCCCGCCTACCACGGCCAGCAGAGCACCTGTGGCGTTGTCGATGATGGTGCAGGCAGCCTGGATGTAGTTCGGCTGCATCTTATCCGCTTCCTCCGGGGTCTTGTTGGCGATGAGTGCTTTGAACTGCGCGCGGGTCTGGTGGCGATACTTCGGGTTCTTCTCGAACATGTTGACCAGCCGTGTGTCGATTTCCCGCATCACGTCTGCCTGCAAGTCCACATCCAGCGTGGTTTTCACCCGCAGACCGCCGGAGAAGATGATTTCGTCCTTGATGCGGCGGTCCTGGGTATCCAGCAGGCCGAGGATGTGGTCTACCTCTGCCCTCACGAGGTCGAGCGCGTAGTTATCATTACCCAGACGTTCCGGTTTGCGGGTCACTATTTTCTCCGCAAGGGCGGCGTTATACTCATTGCGGGTGATGAAGCCGTGGTCATGCATCAGCTTGAGCACCTTGTCACGCTGAATCAGAGCGGAAGAGGGGCTGCGGTAGGGAGAAAATTCGTTGGGATTACAGACAATACCGGCCAGCATAGCACACTCACCCAGCGTGAGGTCACGCGGCTGCTTGGAGAAATAGCCGTAGGCGGCAGCTTTCAGCCCCAGGAAAGAATGTCCCCAGAACACACGGTTGATGTAGCAGCGCAGGATGGTTTCCTTGTCGTAGGTAGCCTCTATGCGGCGCGCCAGTGCCATTTCCGTGAACTTGGCGGTGAAGTTGCGCTCACGGTGGTTGTAGGTGTTCTTGGCCAGCTGCATGGTGAGGGTGGAGCCGCCCTGCGTGGTGCGCCCGTGCTTGAACACCTGCCCCACGGCACGCAGCATGCCGCGCGGGTCAATACCGCCGTGCTTCCAGAAGGAGCGGTCTTCCTGCATGATGAGCGCATCAATGAAATAACGCGGCACTTCCTCATGCAGGTTGGAGATGGAGCGGCGGTTCTCCCCGTGCAGGGTGCCAATCTCATTTCCCTTGCGGTCCAGCACAATCGTGCGCTCCGGCATGCGCGTCACCTGGGTCAAATCATACCGCCCGGCGCGGATACCGTACACAATCGCCATGATGATGGCTGCCAGCCCCCCCACAAATGCCAGACTGATGCACACACGCAGCGGCAGAACGACCAGCTTCGGCGCGTGGCGTGTCAGAAACCAGATGATGCGGAAAGGAAGGGTCAGCAACCGCCAGACGGCTCGCCAGAAACCCATACCTTTTTTCGGAGGGCGGCGGAACTCATTGAGCGGGTTCACCTCATCCCCTTCACGCGGTTCCAATCTCCCGGGTGAAGGGTGGATGGGGGTACCGAACGCATCATCCGGGTCATGCTCCTCCCGGTATGCCTCCTGCGGCGGCATCTCAGTATGGTGGCGGTAGTACACCTCTTTCTCCTCGTATTCCGGCGGCTCCGGGCGCGTGCTGCGCTCTGCCCGCACCCGCGGCCGCGGGGCTGCCTGGCCGCGCACAAAGCTCCGCCCGCCCCGTCCGGCTGCCGGGGGTTCCTCATCGGCTTTGTAACGCGCACACATGCGGAATTAGTTAAGAAATCTTCAACACCGCCAGCATAACACGAAAACCCCGACTCTGCAAGGGGGAAAACAGGCAGAATGACTGTTCATATACGTGTGCCAAAGATTTGTGACACGTGGATTTACGAATGACGAATTAAAAGTAAGCGGATTACGCCGTTTTAGGAATAAACGGGAACTTCCTGCAATGATTGGACCTCATGATACTCCTGCCAAGGGATATTGGTAAAACATGCTAATTTTTAGTGCATAATGGGTATCTTTGCCGAAACTTTGGGACACATGTGAACTGTTCAGCACAATCGTGCAGCGAACGAAAATTCGCTGCACGATTGAATGGATTCACTTTCGTATGAGGAATCAGTGTCTTCTGCGGCGCATGGCAAGCCCCGCCAGCGCCAGCAGGGAAAGTGTTGCTGTAGCAGGTTCCGGAACGGAAGAAAGAGAGAAGGAGACAATAACACCCCTATCGCTCACGCTTTGGGTGTAAGCCGACTCTGTCTCCCAGCCGGTATTGATGATACCGACGAGGGGAGATGCATCCACAGCACTGAAATCCTGCAGAAGAATGTTGAATGTGTAGCTTCCCGGGGCGGTTTCAGGGAGACTCAGCAGTCCGGCATCCAGAGTCAGTGTGGCTCCGGCTGCCAGTGTAAAACCGCTCAATTGAGTTGTGGCGTAGGTGTATATTTCGGTATCTGCCTCCTGCACAAAGTCACCTGTGACCAGTTGTAATAGGTTGTCGCTGCCCTGCAGGAGGTGATTGCCGCTGCCGTCACCTGCCAGCCCGGAGTCGGCATCCAGCGAAATCCCGGAGACATGGGCAATCGTACCCGCGAGAGCCGTGATAGTCGTATTGGCAAAGTCAATATTGCGGACGGTGTAGGTTTCCATCTGCACGTCTGCCAGAGCAATATCCGCATCCAACAGGGCAACAGCTGCCGATTCTTCGCCCAGAACCACGGCTGCATGTTCAATCCGCCCGCGGGAGGCCGTTGTGTCTCCGCTGTGCAGGTCAAGTTCGGTACCGTTGATATCCACCGCCGTGATGACGGCATCAGTCTAGCAGGATGGGGAATGGGGGAAGGACGATAATCAGTCCTTTCTCCTGTTGTGCCATGAGACAAAAAGTGGATGCTTTTCGTTGTTGTAGGTGGCATAATGCCATTGTAGAAAAAACAAATACATTTTAGCAAGATAAATGGCTAATTTCCCATTTTTTGGAACATAAAGGGAAGGAGTAAAAGAAAACCGCCCGACCGGCGAAAAAGCGCGGGCGGGCGGGAAAAAATGGGAATGAAGCGCCGTATTAACGGAACTTGAGGCCCTTCACCTTGGCGGCGAGGGTATCAAGCACCTGCTTGTGGGCGGCATCTACCTCAGGCGCGGTGAGGGTCTTCTTCGCATCGCGGTAGAGGAAGGTGTAGGTCATGGCCTTGCGGTCAGCGGCGAGCTTCTCACCGGAGGGGTCGCAGAACACATCCTTGAGCTGGTAGGAGACCAGCAGCTTCTGCTTGGCAGCCTGAATGGCCTTCACAATATCAGCATTGCGGGTGACGGCAGGAATATCCAGCGAGGCATCGCGTCCGGAGCCGGGGAACTGGGGCAGGTCCGCCGCCTTGAAGGGAGCGGTAGCCACCTGCTGGAGCTTGCGCAAATCCAGCTCGGCGTAGTAGGATTCCATGGGCAGACCCAGCGCACGACAGGTAGCCAGCGCAATGCGGGCCACATAGCCGCAAGCCTGGTTGTTTATCTGGATATCAGCACCCACGGCTGCAGATTTGCGGGCCTGCTTGGCAGGTACCAGCGTGATTTCCGCCTTGGGCACCAGAATATCCAGCACGGCGCGCAGGTGCTCGAAGTGAGCGTCTGCGGGCTTGGTATCTGCCCAGCTGGCGGGGTTGAGCTTACCGGCCATGAAGATGCCCAGCACCTCGTTCTCAATATCCTTGCCTTTGCCGCCGCCGGTGTTGCGGAATACGCGACCGCACTCAAAGAAGCGCAGCACCTCCAGCCCCTGATTCATGTTGCGGGCTGCCACGGAAATAAGACCGGGTGCCAGCGAAGGACGCAGGGTGGAATGGTCCTCAGAAATGGGGAGGGACACGCGGATAATATCGCCCTCCATGAGCGGCTTGATGGGCAGTGCATGCTCTACGCTGGCAATGGTGGGGTCTATGCTCTCTGCGGCGATGAGCTTGAAGGTCTGAGCCTCCCAGAAACCGGCACCTGCCAGCTTGCGGGAGAGAGCCATGCGGTAATCGCCGGCGCGGTCGTGTGCGCTTTCCTCCACGTAGATAGAGGTGTTGGTGGCAGGGATGTTATCGATACCGTACACGCGCACCACTTCCTCCAACAGGTCGCAGCTGCGCTTCAGGTCCAGACGCCAGGGCGGGCAATCCCAGGTTCCCTTACCGTCAATCTCCCGCAGACCGAGCTGGCGCAGAATGCGGGCAGCCTCCAGATGGGGGATGGACGCGTTGGTCATGACATCCAATTCCTTCCAATCCAGCTGCACCTGATCAAGGGCGTAGTAAATCTTGCCCTCCGTGCCCTGCTCCAGCACCGTGGCGGTGGTGGCGTTTTCTTCCGGCACCAGACAGGGAGCCTGACCGCCCACCAGCACAGGTTCAGCCGTACCGCCGGCGCACTCCAGAATCAGCTCAACGGCGCGGGCAGCGGCACGCAGCACATTCCACGGGGAGGTACCACGCTCAAAACGGTAGGAAGAATCGGAACCCAGTGCCAGACGGCGGCTTGTGAAGCGGATGTTGCTGCGCAGGAACCAGGCGGATTCCAGCACAATATCCGTGGTGCTCTCCGTCACGCCGGAATCCAGACCGCCCATCACACCTCCCAGTGCCAGCGCGGCACCGGAGGCATCGGAAATGACGATATCTTCCGGCGTGAGGCTGTACTGCTCATTCATGAGGCTGGTGAAGGACTCACCCTCGGCAGCTCGGCGGATATTGAGTCCGCCGGTAAGTTTGGCGGCATCGAAAGCGTGCAGCGGGTGGCCCAGCTCGAAAAGGCAGTAGTTGGTGATGTCCACCACGTTGTTGATGGGGCGCAGACCGATGGATACCAGACGGTCTGCCAGCCAGGCCGGGGAAGGACCAATCTTCACGCCGCTGATGCGGGTGGCGGTGTAGAACGGGCAGATTTCCGGTGCGGAAAGGGTGATGTAATCACCCGCAGGGCAGGTCTGAATGGCTGCGGTGGGCTGCTCTGCCGGGTCCTGCTTGAGGGTGCGACCGGTGATACCGGCCAGCTCACGCGCCATACCCCAGTGACTCAGCAGGTCGGGACGGTTCGGCGTGATTTCCAGCTCGAAAATGGTATCAGTGGGAACAAAGGTGCGCACGGGCGTGCCCACGGCATAGTCCTGCGGCAGAATCCAGAGGCCGTGTTCCTTGTCCGGCAGCCCCAGCTCGGAAGCGGAGCAGAGCATGCCGCGGCTCTCTACGCCGCGCAGCTTGCCATCCTTGATTTCCCAGCCGCCGGGCAGCACCGCCCCGGGCAGCGCGCAGGGTACTTTATCCCCCACCTTGTAGTTCTGCGCACCGCAGACAATCTGGCGCAGCGAGCCCTCCCCGGCATCTACCATGCAGACGTTCAGGTGGTCACTGCCCTCCACGGGCGTCTTTTCCATGACCTGAGCCACCACAACAAGGTCGGTGGTCACGCCGCGCTCCTGGATACCCTCCACCTCAATACCGGCAAAGGTGAGCATATCGGCCATCTCCTGAGTGCCGAGACCCTCCAGGTCGATGTAGCTTGAAAGCCAATTAAGAGAAATGTTCATTGCTGTGTAAGGAGAGTGAGAGGTTTATTGGAACTGAGAGAGGAAGCGGACATCGTTCTCAATGAGCAGGCGAATATCACGGATACCCCAGCGAATCATAGCCAGACGCTCCAGACCGATACCGAAAGCAAAGCCGGTGCAGCCGGAGTAGAGCTGCTTGCCGGTCTCACGGTCAATGGCCTCGAACACGGCGGGATTCACCATACCGCAGCCGGCAATCTCAATCCAGCGCGGAGCCTGACCCGCCGCCTGCAGCAGCACGTCAATCTCAAAGCTCGGTTCCGTGAAGGGGAAGAAATGCGGGCGGAAACGCACGGCGGTATCGCTGCCGAAGAGTGCCTTGAGCATGTATTCCAGCGTACCTTTCAGGTCGCCCACGCTCACATTCTTGTCTACATACAGACCCTCAATCTGGTTGAAGGCGGAGAGGTGGGTGGCATCTATCGCATCCCGGCGGAAAGCGGAACCCGGGCAGATGATGCGTACGGGCGGTGCCTGTTTTTCCATGGTGCGAGCCTGCACGGTGCTGGTCTGCGTGCGCAGCAGTTTGCCGCTGTCAAAATAGAAAGTATCCTTCTCATTGCGGGCGGGATGGTCATCCGGCGTGTTGAGCGCGTCGAAGCAATGCCACTCATCCTCAATCTCCGGGCCGTCGGAAAGCGTGAAGCCCATGCGGCGCAGGATGCGCACCGCTTCATCGCGCACGATGGAGATGGGGTGCAGCCCGCCGGTCGGCAGGGTAGCACCGGGCATGGTAAAGTCCACACCTGCCACAGCGGCGGCATCCAGCTGTTGCTGCAGCTCATTGCGGCGGTTGTCCAGCGCAGCGGTAATGGCGGCGCGTGCCTCGTTGAGCAGAGCGCCCACGGCGGGCTTCTCCTCCTTGGGCACATCGCGCATTCCCTGCTGCACCTGGGTCAGACTTCCCTTCTTGCCGAGAATACCCACACGGGCATCCTCCAGAGCTTTCATGTCGGCAATGCCGGCAATACGCTCCAGAGCCTCTGCTTGTACGCTTGCTATCCGTTCTTTCATGATGTTCGCGCAAGACTATACGCCCCTTAGTCCCGGCGGTCAAGCCAAATGAACGCCTTACTGCCTTTGGATTGTATGTATACTAAAGTTTTGGGGAATGTAAATACTCAAGTATTCAACTCACATCTAATTTATTTCGTGCCGCAATTTTGACTTGCAAGCAGTTGGACGAACAGGTAAACTCGCCGTGATATGAGTAAAGAACCGACCCCTGATCAGGACAAGCTCATGGCTCAGCGCCAGCGAGCGCTGGATGCCGCTATGCTCCAGATCCAGAAAGATTTTGGTGAAACAGCCATCATGCGTTTAGGTGACCGTAAAACCATGGAGGTGGAAGTAGTGCGCACGGGCAACCTGCTGATTGACCGTGCATTGGGTGTAGGAGGTTTCCCGCGCGGACGAATCGTAGAGGTTTTCGGTCCGGAATCCTCCGGTAAAACTACACTGACCCTCACGGTTATAGCTCAGGCACAAAAATCAGGCGGCCTTGCAGCTTTCATTGATGTGGAACATGCTCTTGATCCTGCCTATGCCGCCAAGCTGGGGGTGAATCTGGATGATTTGCTTGTCTCTCAACCCAATAGTGGTGAGGAAGCTTTGCAAATCTGCGAGGCTCTGGTGCGCTCCAACGCCATCGATGTGATTGTGGTGGACTCCGTGGCTGCACTTGTCACCCGTCAGGAGCTGGAAGGCGATATCGGCGACAGCACCGTGGGCGCTCAGGCACGCCTGATGAGTGCCGCACTTCGTAAACTCACTTCCCTTATTGCCAAGGCTCGCACCATCTGCATCTTTACCAACCAGATTCGTGAGAAGATTGGGGTCATGTTCGGCAACCCGGAAACGACACCCGGCGGACGCGCCCTCAAGTTCTATGCCTCCGTGCGCTGCGATATTCGCCGCATAGGTCAAATTAAGGGTACAGACGGTTCCGTGGCCGGCAACCGCACCAAGCTCAAGGTGGTGAAAAACAAGGTGGCTCCGCCTTTCAAGGAATGCGAGTTCGATATTATGTACAATGAGGGTATTTCCTCCGTAGGCAGCCTGCTTGATTTGGCCATGGAGTTTGATATTATACAAAAGCGTGGTTCCTGGTTCAGCTACAATGGCAGTCAACTGGCGCAGGGACGCGATGGCACTAAGGAGATGTTACGCAACAACTCAGAACTCTATGCCGAGATTGAAGCCTCTGTTCTGGAACGCCTCAACGACAGGTAAATAAGAGCTCTTTTTTCGTAGGACGAATTGTTACTCGTCAATGATCAGCAAATATGCTCTTCCCCCCTGCCCGCCTCTGAATAGCCCGGATTTTCCGGCTAAGTGGGCAGAGGGGTGTTTTGCTGCTTTGGGGCTAAGTGGTTGGAGTTATGGTACAGATCGTGCAACCCGGCGGCTGGGTTGCTGCCGGCTGAACAAAAAACAAATCACTCTCTCTCGGTATTTTCTGGAATATTATCTGCCGCGAAACCCGGAATTGGTACGCCGCACGCTGTTACATGAGTTAGCTCACGCACTTGCTTGGGAACGCCGCCGTACTCAGGGACATGGGAAAATATGGCAGTACTACTGCGCTGCTCTGGGTATACCTGATGAACGTGCCTCCACACGTTGCGAGAATTTTGCTCCTACCGTCCCACCACGTCCCGCACGCTATGCGCTGGTACATGACTCCACGGATGAGGTATTCCGCACCTATACTTTCCGCCCTCGCCGAACAGCTGAACAACTCAGACAGTGCTATATTCCGGGAAGAAAAGAGGATACACTGGGACACCTCTGTCTGAAAACTCTATAACTTCTATTGCTGATTCTGAAGTTATTTTCAAAAGTGAAGAAATCCTGAATCTCATGACAAAAAAGTCTTGAGAACAGCCTGTAAATGCAGTATGATGAATCCGTGCTTATGAAAAAATATATTTACCTGATTGCCCAGCTTCTTATACTCTTTTTAACTCCTGTATTCGCTATACAGGTAAGTGATATCAGCCCGGAAATAACCAGAAGTCAGGCTGACAGAACTCTTCCCAAAAACTATTCATACCAAGTGCTGGACGATTTCACCGTGCGCCGTACTTGGGTGCTCTCTTCTAACCAGAAGCTATCACTGGATTTTAATCCTACAAATGATCAATTGTTGATGGTTATGCTGGAGTATGGCTCCGGCACAGATCAACAGAAAGCTGCTAATGATGTACGCCGTATTACAGGTGCAGGCAAAACTAAGTGGAAACGTATGGACAAAAAAAAGGCCGAGAAATACGATGTGCCTGTCAATTCTCTCAATGCCAAATCCGGCAGCTGTTATGCTTTTATGCAGATGTCCAAGTCTAATAAGTGTACCCGCGTCATGCTGTATACTTCCCTTCCAAACTCCAACCGCGCCAATCTGGGTGTGGCGGATACTTCCTCTAATCATGAAACTGCGCTTGGTGTGCGCGCCGGAGCATCAATCGGCAAAGTGATTGATCAACAGGAAGCTAACCGTAAAAATACTCCTCTTGCGGATACTTCCCTCGTAAACTCTTCTCAACGTAATTCCACCCCCGATGCCATATCTAATTTAAACGACAATAAACATCATAAAAAAAGTCAAACTCAGAAGAATGTTTTCGTCTCTTCTTCAACAGTAACTGCATCAGACAAGGAAGTAGATGAAGAAAAAATCATAGACGATTTCGAAGAAGTCAAAGTAGAGTCCCGTTTCTCTCTTTCCGCCATCCAAGCTTCTATCGGTCTGCAGGGTGTCAGCCCAACGATGCTCATCGCCGGAGCTGTTGTTGTTGTTGTTCTGCTGACTCTCATCGGTATGATGCGTTCATCCGGAGAGCGTAAACATCTTTCCAGATATCGTTCCCGAAAATATTGATGTCGTTTTTCTGTCTTTCTACTGCTGCTTCTGAAAATTAATTCAGAAGCAGTTTGGCAGTGCGCGATTGCCTACTATCCCTCTGTCTTTCAGACAGTGTGAATAAATTATTCTGCTAAAATTTGTTAGATTTAATAATAAAGCGAGTTAAACTACAGAAATTTATGCATACTCAGTTGTAAGAAAGTTAAAAAAATAAAAAAAATGACTTGATATATTAAAAATATCTTGGTAAACAAGTTTTTTCTAACAAAAAATTCTACCCCATGAAAAATAACAGAAAAAAAAGAGCGTTTCGGGAGGTGACGCTTAAATGATGAATATAAGAATACCTCGAACATTGATAGGAGTAGGAGGTGTAAGACTTATCAATTTACCCGGTATAAAATACCCGAAATCAGTATTAAAATCTGAACCCGGTATGGATAAACGAACCGGAAAACCATATATAAAACCACCGCAGGGAACTATTACAACTCGCCAGGCGGCCGTACTTATGAAAAGAAGTCTTTCATCTACATACAATTATTTAAAAAAGAACAATGTTAAATACTACATCGTCTTTACCGGAGAAAACCGTTCATCTACCTATTGGGACTATGATGAAATAAGACAGTTGGAACAGAAATTACCGAAAAGGGAATTAAAAGTTCCCAAAGAACTGATTCAAGCAAAAGATGTACTGAGTATATTAAATATCGTCCGCAGCACACTGTATCGATATGTTCTGAGTGGAAAGATAAAAGAAATAAAGAGAAGGGTGATGTCAACACGTGGTTATCGGCATCAATCACTATTCCTGAAATCTGAGGTTATGAGACTAAAAGCCTGGCGGAATGCGCGCAAATCGAAAAATATCACATGGAGAGAATTCAACAGAGAAACAAAGATAGTGACAAACGAGTACGCTGAAAAGTAAAACAAAATCGAAAAACTTATTCAAACCGCAGACGGGGTGTTCCACCCTGTCTGCGGATGCGTTCATTGTCACGGCGTCGTTCCGCTTTGGCATCTCTTGGAGCTTTCCACCTGTTGCCGGGGATATACTGCCAACCGCTCTGTCCGGTGCGGGGACGCCGGGTATTATTGGGTATCCAACCACTATTCTGACTGTGTTTATCAGAAATAATCCCTTGTTGCTTACGGGACGTATGTGAGATACCGTTTTCCGGTGCAGCAATGTGAACGGCATGAGTCCGAGGCAATACACAACATAACAGAAAGCAGAAAATCAGTATTCTCATGGAATCAAACGTATTTGCGTTCACTGAAGAGGCAGGCACGCAAAGGGTCTGCTGCTATCAGATGCGAATAGCCTATTGCCAACGCATCTGCCGCATCAGGAGCGGGTGTCTCTCTGAGATTCAGAAGAGCACGCATCATAAATGCCACCTGTGATTTACCGGCTCCGCCGCTCCCTACTGTGGCCAGCTTCACACTGGTCGGAGGGTATTCCATAATAGGTAAATTATTCAAAGCGGCAGCCAGCACCGTAGCACCGCGGGCCGAACCCATGGAAATGGCGGTTCGGTGTGATTGAACGTAGATGATACCTTCTATGGCCAGTTCATCCGGCTTCCAATCGCGAATGAGTCCGCACACATGCTCATGGATAGCCCTCAGACAAGCGCTCTGAGACCACTTGGCAGGTAGAGAAAGCGTACCGTAGGTGAGTGCCTGAGGAGAGCGGTAATCCCCCTCCAACACGGCATAGCCAGTGTTGCGAATAGCCGGGTCTATGCTGACAACACGCATGGAAAAAAGTTATCAGCGTCGGCGACGTTTGGGCGCAGCCGGACGCGGCTTACGCAACGGACGCACCGGAGAGGTTTCCAACAAGGCGGTGTAAGCGTAATCAAAGCCTTCCAATTTGCGACGTTCAATTTTTTGATTAATAAAGCACTCCACGCTTTTGGCAAAATCCACTTCATCTGCCGTCAGCAGGGTAAAGGCATCACCCGTGGCCTCCGCACGCCCGGTACGGCCGATGCGGTGCACGTAGTCCTCCGGGTTTTCCGGCACACGGTAGTTGATAACGTGAGTCACACCGTTGATATCAATACCTCTGGCGGCCACATCAGTGGCAACAAGGATGCGGAATTTATCCTCCTTGAACCCCTTGAGGGCAGCCATACGCTCTTTCTGGGGAATATCTGAGTGCATGCTGGTGACCTGTTTATCCCAGCCGGAACGAGAAAGCATAGAAGAAACAGCATCTGCCTCCTTACGTGTTCGGGTAAACACCATAAGATTGCGAAAATCCGTGGATTTCACCAGAGCCAGCAGCAGTTCATCTCTTTGATCCAATCCCACCGGATAAAAGGCATGGGAGATGGTAGAAGCCACCTCACGGCGGGCAATGGCAATTTCCACCGGATCAGTCAGGCACCACTTAGCAAAACCCTGAAGAATCTGCGGCATCGTGGCAGAGAAGAACAAGGTCTGACGTCCCTCCCATGGACAAAGATTGACAATTTTGCGGACAATAGGCAGGAATCCCATATCCGTCATTCGATCCACCTCATCTAACACCAGTGTCTTTACCTCCTTGAACTTCATGTTGCCACGGTAGAAGTGGTCAATAAGCCGCCCGGGAGTAGCCACTACTACGTCCACTCCCTTTTTCAGCTCTTCAGTCTGTCTGCCGTACCCTACGCCTCCATACAGCAATCCCACGGTTATTTCCGTATGAGCAGCATAAGCACGAAAAGCTTCCGCGAGCTGGTCAGCTAATTCGCGTGTGGGCTCCAGCACCAGAATCTGTGGATACCCGGTGTGCTCAATGCGGCTGAGCAGCGGTAAAGCAAAGGCAGCAGATTTACCTGTACCGGTCTGAGAGGCACCAATAACATCCTTACCCTGCAAGATTTGCGGAATTGCCTTCTCCTGAATGGGAGTGGGAAATTCATAGCCGCAATCTTTTACAGCCGCCAAGATAGGTGCGGCAAGCCCCAATTCTTCAAATGTCATATAGCTTCTTGTTCTTGTTGAAATGGATAAATCTTCAGACGATATAGGGGTTGTTAAGCAACTCCTCTCCTATGGTGGTGGAAGGGCCATGTCCGCTGAATACCACCGTATGCGGGTGGAGCTGTGTCAGATACGTGCGAATACCATGCACCAGTTGTGACATACTGCCACCCGGAAAATCCGTTCTTCCCACAGAACCGGCAAAGAGTATATCCCCCACAAATACGCACCCTTCTTCTCTCAGCAGATATGCTACTCCATCCGGAGCATGACCGGGAATGTGGTATATTTCCCAGTTCAAACCCACCCAATCTGCTTTGTCTGCACCGCTTCCAAAAGCATCATCTACCTGAAAGGAAGATACCGGCGGCACTCCCCAACCGGCAGTCATCTCTTCCAACGTGAGCGCAGCACTATAGGCACTGTGCGCATGTACCATGCAACCAAATCTCTCTCTAATGAGAGCAGCATCTTCCACATGGTCAAAATGCTGGTGGGTAATGAGAAGATGGGCTAGTTGTGCACCCTCTGGAAGCTGATGCTCCACCCAGTCAGCCGCTCCTTTGGGTGCATCTACCAACACATAACCCCCCGTTCCTTCTATCAGATAAGCATTGCATCCCATGGAACGGTTGGTAAAAATATGTACTCTGCTCACGCCCCTCATTTTACACACGAAACAACCTCTTGGCGAGTCGAAAGTAAGGCAGCATGAGATTATATACCTTTTATTCCTCTTGATGAAGATGAAAAGCAGAGGGAAACCCTATAATCTCTAATATCAATATTTCCGGACGACAACAGAAACGCAGGGGAATTTTACTGGTACCTAATCCTCGACAAACATAGTAAGCCTTCCCATAGTCTTCATGATAACCCTTAGACTTTTCGCGGTTGATATCTCTGTCCGGCATCACGATAGCCCCGAAGAACGGTAGGCAAACCTGCCCTCCGTGCGTATGTCCTGCCAACATGATGTCCGTTCCGCGCGGGGCATATTTTATCCCCGCCGGAGAATGAGTCAGCAGGATGAAGGGTTTGCCCGTTTCGGGTTGAGGAACGTTGCCGGGGTGCTTATAGGTAAAGGCGCAGCGCATACCGGCGATGGTAATAGGGGTTCCTTCAACCGTTATTTCATGCTTTTTTCCTTCCATTAACGGAATATTTAAGCTCAGAAACAAATTTCTCAGTTTTCGTGAACCGTACCAATAATCATGATTCCCCAACACAGCAAAACAGGGTACTGTCGTAAGAGGGCGCAGCAGCTCCTTTAATTTTTCCAGCTTTATCGTATTATGCTCATCATTGACATAATCCCCCAGCAGCAATACGGCGTCAGGCTTCTGCTCCAATGTTAGCTTTACAATTCGTTTCAAATAATCCTCATCCTCTGGCCGAACATGCAAATCACTCAGCACAGCGATACGTGCCCCCTTTCCCTGCCACTCCGGCAGCTCCAGTCGATGGTGTGTAATCTCGATCCATTCCCTCTCCACGAAACAGGCATATAGTAATGCAACACCCATGCTCAGCAGGATGAAGATTGCAACATACCACCTCCAGTATTTCATTCCAGTATTCCTCTTAATATGATATCAGGTTCGCAGGCGAGTATCTCCTCTTCCCGGAACTTGCACTCACGCTTCAGGTAGTCTCCCGGCACCATCGGTGCCGGTCCGCCGCCCAAAATAGGTGCAATATCCTGCACCCATTCATTCACGAGTCCTTCTTCCAGAAAATGCCGTAACAGCCTGCCGCCGCATTCCAGCAGCAGATTCACGATACCGTACTTGCTGTAGAGCTCTTCCAGCATCACCTTCATGTCTGACACATCTTCCAGGATAATCGTTCGATCTGCGTACTCATCCGTGAGCAGCTGGCAATCTGCGGGGATGCTGCTGCGATCACGGGTCATCACGATGCGGTAAGGCTGTTTCTTGCGGGGAGAGGGTGCCTGCAGCGGCGTGCGTATCGTCAAAGCCGGGTCATCTATCCTGACTGTGCCGCCACCCACCAATATGGCATCACTCTCAGCGCGCAGCTGATGAGCGTTGCGGAGTGCCTTGGGGCTGGACAGCCAACGGTCATCACGCCTGGTCATACGCCCATCCATGGTTGTGGCTACCTTTGCCAACACCCATGGACGCCTGTTTTTTACAGACCAAGCCCAGGGGCGAACCAATATTTCACATACTTCTCCGCATACCCCCTGCTCTACTTCTATACCATGAGCACGCAGTATCTCATCAGCACGCCCGCGGTGGCGTTCATCCGGGTCTACTGCCCCGTAAATAACTTTAGAAATACCTGCCTCTATAATCGCTTCCGTACAAGGCGGCGTGCGCCCATAGCTGGAACAGGGCTCCAGTGTCACATAGAGAGTGGAACCCTTCAGCCACTGACCGTTCCCTTTCCACTTGGCATTTTCTATGGCCCGTCGCTCGGCATGCTGTTCCCCGGCTATCTCATGATGCCCTTCTCCCAGTATAAAGCCGTCTCGCACTATAACAGCCCCTACGGGCGGATTCGGACTGGTTGTGCCGACACCACGCCGCGCCAGCTCCACAGCTCGCATCATCCAAAGATAATCCTGATTGGGAGATAAATCATCCATGACTTCATTCTACCATCTTGCTGCACTATGTCAAGGTACGCCCACCGAGCTTCTCTCATTTGTCTATTCGTGATGACTAATGACTATTTAAATTTAAATTCATCATCATCAGTTCTGTGAATAAGTCTAATAAGTAATCAATTAATCTGATGTTGAGTATCTTAGATACGTCATTTTCTGTTCATAACTCGGTGCATAAGAATAGCTCCTATTGTGAATAAAAGTTATTCACCACTCTGTTCACTATTTATTCACCGACTTATTCACTAAAAATGTTAATAAGTTATATAATGTATTGATTATCAATGTATTATATTATTTAACGATGTATCATCAGTAATAAAACTATGGAAAAAAAGGAAAGGAGCTATTATAGGCATAGACACGTTATAAGCTACAGTACCGGGAATATCGACACATACAAAAGCTAATTTGCTCAAAGCTTTGACTCCTACTCCGGCTTGACGTATGGGCTGACCATCCGCTGCAGCGTAGACAATATTCCCCTGCTCCGATTTGATTTCAGCATGTACCCGGTGCTGTATGCTGTCCGGAAGCTCCCGGACAGCTCCTGCATAGTTGGATTTTAGCTCATCACACAAAGTCTCCAATGTAGCATACCCATCCGTCCTCTGTAACACCGCAGACGTACCTTCAGATATACTAATATATTGATATTCAGTATAATAAGATAATGGTTTCACTGTTCCGTAAGTAACATTTCCGGCTGTTTTCAACATGACGGAATCATGCACAAAAGGACGAATGCGTTGCACATCTATCTTGCGCACCTTGACATACCAACGACCTTGAGAAGAATATAAGCTGATTGGTAGTTCAACAGCAAAACCGTTATAAACAGTTGCTTTTTCCACAATTTGTTTGTTGAGTTGAGTGTAGGCACAAGAACTCACGCTAACCGGAATAAAAGCCAATGACATGAGTAAAAAGAGAGAGCGGAAAATGGAATTTTTCATATTAGCAAAAATACCATAATTAGAGGCTTTCGTCAATGATTATTCATGATTAAATAATAAAAAAAATTGGTGTAATTATACAAAAATTTATTGTTCCATGTGGAACAATAAAGTCTTTCGATATTGAGATATCGAAAGACCTGAAAAGTCCCCTGCCCTGTTTGATAATAGGTCTATTTCTTCAAAAGCATGGGCGGAAGCATTCTTGGCTGCAATTGTTGATTCAGGGATGATTCAACTCTATCATTCCACATGGAAGAGGAATCTGTATATAATAAAGAGCGAGCGAAATCAAGTGAAGTTTCTGCACAATCCAGAGCACGCTGATAACTGACCAGATAAGAAATACTTTTCTGTGCAAGATAAGTTCTGTTATCTCTCAACTGTTCAAAGTGATATTCAGCCTGTTGCAGAAGCGTATGCGCTTTTTTGATTCTTTTGTTCCGGTGTAATACGCGTAATTGGAGAATACACTTAAGGCATTCTCCGAAATGGTAAGCGCTATCATCATCAATGAATGTTTCATGTGGAACATTGTAAGCAATAGCTTTTCTCACTTCGTCAGCATTGGGTACAGCGGTTCTCAATGCAAGCATGCGCATGGGTAGTGTCATTAGCTCCCAGCGCAACAGAATATCTTTGCGTGCAACTAATTCTTTCCCCGTGGAATGAAACGAAACAATTTCATTAAACAATTTCATGGAGTCAGCGCAAGACTCCTGCACAGACATCAGGTACAACTCTGCGCGCAATAATTCGTAGGCATCATCAGCAGGTATTATTTTCGCATCTACATCTGCCTTCAACTTTATCCGTTCTTCGTGGAATAGTCTTGCAGCTTTTTCGGATTTATAATTCTTGAAAAGAATATGTCCTGCCAAATGCAGAGCCATGGGATGGCGGTTTAATTTTTCTGAACAGCTCAATGTCAATTCCTCAATTTCATGAGGAATTGTAGAACTTGATTCAAATAATTGACAATAAAGAAAAGTGCAGAGAGGATGACCGGGATGAAGCTCACAGAGTTCCTTAGCATGAGTCTTTGCTGTATCATCATTTGCTGCATGCAGAAGAGCAACGGACCAACATGCTGATAAAATATCTGCTCGGTATCTTTTACTCCTCTGAAGGAAATCTTCAGCAGCCCCTTTTACATCACCGGAGATAAGTTTCAGCAAAGTTTCCACATAAAACATTTCCTGTGGTGTTGCCACGAAATCCGGATTGCTGATGATATCGGTTAAGCGTTTCAGTTGCTGAGAGTATTCTCTTCTGTTGTGTTGTTCCAGCATCATCAGCCCACAAAGTGCCAAGGGAGAATCCGCTTCAATTTCCAGCGCTCTGATATAATACGCACGCGCGCGCGAATCATACCCCAGCAGTGCATCCTGCAAGCCCAGGTTGATTAGTCTGGCAACTTCTGTGTTCTCCGTGGCAAGAATAATTTGCTCTAAGGCTTCTTCCGTATTCACAGAGGGGAGCAGGGCAGGGGATTCAGTTATCTGATTGTTTCGGGCATAAAGCAGCTCTGCGCCGCCGGTCAACAAGACCGAGGCGACGCAGAGTGCAACAAGCTTTTGTTCCATGTGGAACAGCCGGTTCGTTTTCATATTGTATTTACATTCGTTCAGGCATGGTAATACCAAAGAGCCCCATACCGTGTTTGAGGACGGTAGCGGTCAAGTCACAAAGGGCGAGACGTGTTTCACGTGTATCTCCTTCGCTCTTGAGAACGGGGCAGGCTTCATAGAAACTGTGGAAGGCACGAGCCAAATCATACAGGTAGGATGCCAGTAGATTGGGGCGGCAATCATCCAGTGTGGAGGGGACAACCTCACCGTATCTGACCAGCATGCGAGCCAGATGAATCTCTGCATCCTGCGTTAATGTAAGAGATTGAGGCTTAACAAATTGCGTATCTATCTTGCGGAAGATGGAACGCACACGGACGTAGGAATTCTGGAGATAAGGAGCGGTATCACCGGTGAGGGCGAGCATCTTGTCCCAGTCAAAAATATAGTCGCTCATGCGGTTCTGAGACAGCTCGGCAAACTTGATGGCACCGATACCGACCGCCTGCGAAACGGCTGCTTTTTCGTCCTCCGGCATATCCGGGCTCTTTTCTTCAATGACCTTGGCAGCGCGGGAAACGGCTTCATCGATGACATCCTGAAGGCTCACGGTATCACCGGAACGGGTCTTGAAGGGGCGTCTGTCCTTACCGAGGATGGAGCCGAAAGCAACGTGACGGAAGTCGCCGCTCACGCCGCGCATGCGCTCAATATCGAAAATCTGTTTGAAATGTTTTTCCTGCGGAGCACCGACCACGTACCAGATGGAATCGGCGTTGAAGTGAGTGGTGCGGTAGTCGAGTGTGGCAAGGTCTGTGGTGGCGTAGAGAAAGCCGCCGTCAGCCTTTCTGATGATGGCGGGGACGGGCACCCATTCACCGTCTTTCTGCACCAGGAAGGGGTCATTCTGGGGCTTGTGGAAACCATCTGAGAACACACAGACGGCACCGTCACTCTCACGGGCAATGCCTTTGGCAAGGAGGTCCTCTACCAGCGGAGCCAGAGCATCGTTGTAAGCGCTTTCACCCAACCAGTAATCGAATGATATATCTAACTGACTGTAAATCTTTTCCAGACCAATCTTGGTGACTTCAATGCAGCGTTTCCAGATGCTGAGATTTTCCTCATCACCGCTCTGGAGTTTCACTAGTTCCGCCTTGCAGACAGGGAGCAGGGAAGCGTCTTCTTTGCAGCGGGCATTGACCTCTTTGTAGACGGAAAGCAGGGCTTCAATGGGGTCTTTGACCAAATCTTCCTGATTCAGGATATTTTTCCAACCCCAGAGAATCATGCCGAACTGCGTTCCCCAGTCACCGATGTGGTTATCTGTAATAACGGTGTGACCCAGGAAGCGAGCCAGGCGACCGAGGGTGTCACCGATGATGGTGGAGCGGATGTGACCCACGTGCATGGGTTTGGCAACATTTGGGGCAGAGAAGTCTATGACCAGCGTCTTGGGCTGCTCCGTTTTGGCAACACCCAGGCGCTCATCATGCATCATGGCTTCTGTCATGCGGGCAAAGAATTCCGGTTTGATGCGGAAGTTAATAAAGCCGGGACCGGCAATTTCAAGTGAGGCGGCTTCTGATTCACCGAAAGCTTCTACTACCTGAGCGGCAAGTGCGCGCGGATTGGTGCGTACCTGTTTGGCAAGCATCATGGCGGCATTGCTCTGGTAGTCACCGAATCGTAAATCCTGTGACGGTGTGACAGCAGGTGTAAATCCCTCCGGAAGAGTTTCACCCAATACACTGCTGAGTGCTGACGTCAGTTGTTTTGTTAATATCTGAGGTATAGTCATGTGTCTGCGGCTGTTATACACATTTCTTTACCTTTTGTCAATTATTATCGCGCTTGCGCGCGCGCATAAAGACTTTTCAAACATTGATAAATGAATATTTTTCTATGATAAAAAAGGCAGATGTTCCACATGGAACAAATATAATCCAACAGTTGTAAAAGATAGGTCAGAATTGACTTGTCAGGGAGCAGGAAGTGTGGTATATACAACATCAGCTGCTGTGCTCGTGACGCGTGGTTCTATAAGGCCCGGACCGATGTAAATATATAAGGGGCATCAAGTACGAGGGGTTTTATGTTCCGTCCAATGGATACCTCAGCGACCCCCACTCCGCACCCACCTGACAAATGGGAACGTGGCTTCTCATACCACCGACGGCACAGCGGTGTTTCTTTTGTTTAGTGTCAGATTGATAGCTTGACATCATGGTGGTGAGGTAGGATAATAACACAGCATTTTATGGGAAACGCACAATATTATTATCTTGATGATTCCAACAAGCCCCAGGGACCGTTTACGGTGGAACAGTTGGCGGCATTGATGTTATCCGGCACGGTGACACAGGAGACCAAGGTGGCAGCCGCCGGAGACCCCCATTGGAAACCTGTCAGCGAGCAAGCGTGGTTTGCAGACGGACAGGTAAAAAATGGGGCAGGGGAAACAGCGGGATTTGCGCGGGGCGGCGTGGGGGTGGAACCCGGGGCGTGTCCCAAGTGCGGCAAAGAGCTGACCGGTTGGACTGTGCCGGTGAAATGTCCGCATTGCGGGTATCAGCTGAGACCGACAACTGATGGATTCTGGTCAAATATGCTGTATGCCGGGCGGCAACTGTTCACGCTTCGCGGTCGAGCGACCCGCAAGGAATACTGGGCTTTTACCGTGGGGATGATACCCATTTGCCTGCTTTGGCTTTTATTGCTGGGCGTTGGTTTCGGTTTCTTTTTGATGGAATCGGGTTTGGATAATGGGAATGAACTTGAGTTATTTTTCAGCGTATGGTCCAAGTTCGGCATACTGATGGTTGTGACCTATGCGATACTCTGCATACCCTGTTTCTTTCTGCTGGGGCGGCGTCTGCATGATTTGGGCAAATCTGCATGGTGGGCGGGTCTGATGATGCTCCTGTCCGTGGCGGGCATGTATATGATGATACCTGTCATGGAGAATTTCAGGGAGTCTGTAGAGAAACCGATTCAGGTGATGACCTCAGAGTTTATCGATAACCAGGCGGCAGCACAGCAGGCAGCACAGCGTCTGGCGGCAGCTGCACGTGAGAAAGGGGATGAAAAACTGGCACTTGAGATAGAAGAGAAGGCAGAGAAAGATGCTGAAATGGCAGGTGATGTTTTTGAGAAAAAAATAGACCATCTTTTTGTCTCTGTAGAGAGGCAGGCGGCATTTAACCCCACTTTCTTCACATTGATGTGCCATCTGCTTTCCTTAGTGAATACGCTCTGCAGCATCATTATCCTGGTGCTGGGCTGCATAGACAGCCAACGCGGGCCGAATAAGTACGGACCTTCCATCAAGTATCCGCGGGGATAAGAGATTCATGCCCGACACCCCTACTCAATCCACTGCCTGTGAAGCCCGCTGGTACAGCCCGCAGGGCAGGGCAGGGAGGTGGGAATTCTGGTGTTGGGCAGTGGGGCTTATACCCCTCTGTATAGTGGGAGTATTTCTACTGACAGCGGGGTTGATATTGCCGGTGCTGTGGTATTGCAACAGCGGGGCTGAGGCGGCTCCTGCAGCGGCAGGAATCATTGCCGGCAGCGTGGTTATCATCAGCTTTTTTCCCTTTTTTATGATGCTTTGCCGCCGCCTGCGGGATGCGGGGCTGAATCCGCTTCTCTCTCTCCTGATTTGGGGTATCCTGGCAGTAAGCACCGGCTTGTGGGTATATGCCGGATTTCATCTCAGCCGGCGTATTCTTGCCGAGGCGCAACCGGTGGCAGAGAGATATGATACCGCTGTGGCGGCAAGTTATCAGAGAAAAGATATTGCCGAAAGAAAACGTCTCAAGGAAGCGGAAAAGCAGGAGCTGCGCGCTTTGGTATACCGGGAGTTCAACAGAGAAAAGGAAGATAACAAGACCTTTTTCACGATTTTGAATTTTCTGAGCCTTGCGTGCGGATGTTGCGTTCTTGTATTGCCCATCATCGGGTTTCTTCCCCCGAACCGGCAAATGTCCGAACAAAATAACCCAACTGAATCATGAAGTATTATTATCTGGACAGTAACCGTAACATCTGCGGACCGTACAGCATATCGCAGATGAGTACCCTTCTTCTGAGCGGCACCATCAGCCCGGAGACACTCTGCGCCGCAGCCGGTGAGCAGAATTGGCAACCGCTTTCCGAACAGGCATGGATGCGCGGCAGTGATACCGTACAGGCACCTGAACCCGGATCAATGGGAAATTGTCCTCACTGCGGAGTGGAGCAGGTGGGCTTTCAGCTAGCTCCCACCTGTCCTTCCTGCGGGGCGGCACAGGCGCCGAAAGATAGTTCCCTGTGGAGCTTTTTCTGTTTGGCTCTCAGACGCCTGTTCTGTTTCAAAGGGCGTTCTCAGCGCAAAGAATACTGGGCATACGTGCTGTTTTCATTCCTTTTTATCCTGCTGTCAAATGTGCTGATGGTTGTGTTGATGTTCGGAGAGTGGAAGCAGATGGGTATTCTGATTACCGTTTATAACAGCCTGGTGGGTTTATTGTTCTACCCGCTGTTGGCTCGGAGATTGCATGATATCGGTCTGAGCGGGTGGTGGATTATCATACCTTTTGTTTTGTCTCTTTTTTCCAATATTACCACTGTGAATGTGTTGATAACCAATCCGCGTCCAGCCGTTACTACCCTGGTAGAGGAAGAGAGCGGCATCATGACTCAGGATGACTTCAGAAAGAAGTACCCTGACATTACCCTTTCGGAAGGGCAGGGGGAGATACATTACAGCATTCGCAGAGAGCGGCGCACTGCCTCTGCCACGCTCCGTGAAATAGAGGAAATGTCAAACAGGCTGAACTATCCTTTCGGTACTTCTCCCGTCATGAAAACGGTAGCACGGATGCTCTCTTTGCTGAATTTTCTGCTGAGCATTCTCGTCTTACTGGCAGCCTGTATCGACAGTCAACGCGGCTCCAATAAATACGGACCCTCCTTAAAATATCCCCGCAGTGAATCATGAACTATTACTATCTGAACCGAAACCGGCAGCCGGTGGGACCGCTGACGGAAGATGAACTGAAAGCCGCCATCCGCACGGAAGCTCTGGTGCCGGATACCTTGGTAACTACGGAAGGCAGCAAAGAATGGGTCTGCCTGAACAGCCTGCCCGGCATGGATGATGTTCTTGCAGCGGTGGAGGACAGTTCCATGGGTGCGTGCCCGCAATGCGGCAGAGATATCACCGGTTTCTGTATGCCGCCGAACTGTCCCCATTGCGGCTTTGAAATGGCTCTTCCTTTCGGTGAGCGTGATAACCTGTGGAGGAATTTTGTTTTTTCCCTGAAAAAAAGCTTCTGTCTGCGCGGGCGTGCCACCCGCATGGAGTACTGGAGTTTCTTTCTCTTTTCCGGCATCATCCAGATGGTTGTTCAGGCTGTGGCGGCTGCGGTGATACCGATTTTTTTCCTATTAGCAGATATCGGTGGAGTGTGGATTGAGTCAGAGGAATACGAATACCAACTCACCCTGGCTTTTGTTATCTTTCTGATAAGTCTGATCCCCGGATTATTGATGATGATACCCTACATCACTGTCTCCGTGCGGCGCTTGCATGACATAGGCGCGTCCGGGTGGTGGATACCGGCAGGATTGGTGAGTTTTGGCATACCGCTGCTTTCTCTGCTGATACCGGAGGCGTTGGAAAGTGAAAAAATGTTTATCCTGTACTACGCTTTGCTGAGCCTTGTACCCATGGGCATCTGGTGTCGTATCGTCATTTCTCACTTTCAGGACACACAGCGCGGCGGCAACAGGTACGGTGCTTCCGCTAAATACCCCCGATGATGATGCCTGATACAGAACCCATTTTTCTGCTGGGACCTACCGGCAGCGGTAAGAGTGCTGCCGCCGTGGAGCTGGCCGAGAGGCTGGGAAATGCAGAAATCATCAGCGCAGATGCCTACCAGGTCTACCGCGACATGGCCGTCATTACCGCAGCGCCGAGCGCGGAGGAGATGGAAAGAATCCCCCACCACCTTGTAGGCTTTCTTGACCCGTCTGAAGATAATGATGCCGCCGCGCATGCCCGGCGGGCAGGGGAGTGCATTCGCCGCCTGAGAGAGGCAGGCAAGCGCCCCATCATTACCGGCGGCTCCGGGCTGTACGTCAAATTCATCTCCCACGGCATATCTCCCGCGCCGCCGAGTGATCCCGCCCTGCGGGCAGAGCTGAGCCGCCTGTCACCGGAGGAACTGGTGCGCCGTTTGCAGGAAGCAGACCCGGAGGGAGCTGCTGCCACGGATTTGTGCAACCTGCGCTACGTGGAGCGGAATCTGGAAATAGTCCTGCTGGGCGGCAAACCACTCTCCTACTGGCGTAACAACTGGCAGCAGCCCATTGGGCGCGGCTATGTCATCAACCGCCCTGTGGACGAGCTGGATGCCCGTATTGCCGCCCGTGCGGAGCGGATGCTGCAGGAGGGTGCCATAGAGGAAGTAGCCGCCCTCAACCCCACTACGCTTTCTCACACCGCCGCCAAGACCCTGGGGCTTTCCCAGGTGCAGGATTATCTGGCCGGGCGGCTTACCCGCGCGGAATTAACCGCTGCCATTACCCTGGCTACGCGGCAGTACGCCAAACGCCAGCGAACTTGGCTGCGACGGGAGAAGTGGCTTGAATCCATTTCTTTGAATTGAGAGAGTAATTTTCGGCAGAGTTCTATAAGTGGGAATATTTCCTTTTTAATCTTTTCCTTATATAAAGACCGCATCCCGAAATCTTTTGTCGGGATGCGGTGAAATGTATCACGGGAACGTGCCAATCAGGCCTGATTGGTGGCGTGGAGCTCCTGAAGCGTACGAACTTCCGTCTGCTTGTTCTTGCTGTGCAGGATAGCGGCAGCAGAGGCGCGGGCGCTGGAGAGATCCGTGGTATAGGAGATACCGGTGGAGACGGCAGCAGCGCGGATGGCAACCTCGTCTGCACGGGCATCATGAGAGCCCGGGGTGTTGATTACGTAGCAGATTTCGTTGTTCTTGATGCGGTCCACGATGTTGGGGCGGCGGCCTTCCAGCACCTTGTAAGCGCGGTCGCACTCAATGCCGTTCTGCAGCAGGTGAATCATGGTGCCCTTGGTACCGCAGATGGTGAAGCCGGCATCGGCTATGTTCTTTGCCACCTCCAGCACGCCTGCTTTGTCGCGGTCGTTCACGGAGATAAACACGGTACCTTCCTTCGGCAGCGGATTGAACGCAGATATCTGGCTCTTCAGGTAGGCGACCTCCGGGTCGGTATCCACACCCATCACCTCACCGGTGGAGTGCATTTCCGGTCCCAGCACCACATCGATACCCGGGAATCGGTTCCAGGGGAACACGGCTTCCTTCACGGTGTAGTACGGCGGCACCACTTCCTTGGTGAAGCCGAGCTCACGGAGCTTCATGCCGCTCATGACCTTGGCTGCCAGCTTGGCCAGCGGCACGCCGATGGACTTGGAAACGAAAGGCACGGTACGGGAAGCGCGGGGGTTCACCTCGATGACGTAGAGCTGTTCGTCCTTGATGGCGAACTGGCAGTTCATGAGACCCTTCACGTTGAGCTTGGCGGCCAGTTCCTTGGCGGCGCGCATCATCTCCGCGTGCATGGCGGGGGAGACGCGGTTGGGCGGAATCATGCAGGCGGAGTCACCGGAGTGAATACCGGCGGGCTCAACGTGCTGCATGATAGCTCCTACCACGCTCATTTCGCCGTCGGCGATGACATCCACGTCAATCTCCATGGCGTTCTCCAGGAAGCGGTCTACCAGCACGGGACGCTCGGGGGAGGCGTCCACGGCTTCACGCATGTAGGTGCGCAGCTCCTTCTCATCGTACACAATCATCATGGCGCGCCCACCCAGCACGAAAGAGGGGCGAACCAGCACCGGGAAACCGATACGCTGAGCCACAGCCACGGCTTCTTCCTCATTGGTGGCAGTGCCTGCCTCAGCCTGCTTGAGGCCGATTTCATCCAACAGGGCGGAGAAGTACTTGCGGTCCTCTGCCAGCTCAATGCTGCGGGGACTCGTGCCGATGATGGGCACACCGCGTTCTTCCAGCGCTGCCGCCAGATTCAGCGGGGTCTGACCGCCGAACTGGACGATGACGCCTTCCGGCTTCTCTTCATCGACGATGTTGAGCACATCTTCCAGCGTGAGCGGTTCAAAGTACAGCTTGTCTGAGGTATCAAAGTCCGTGGAAACGGTTTCCGGGTTGGAATTGACCATGATGGTCTCATAACCCAGCTCCTTGAGGGCAAAGGAGGCATGTACGCAGCAGTAGTCGAACTCAATACCCTGACCGATTCGGTTCGGGCCGCCGCCCAGAATCATAATCTTGCGGCGGTCACTCGGGCGGGCTTCATTCCGCTCGCCGTAGGTGGAGTAGTAATAGGGGGTGATAGCCTGGTACTCACCGGCGCAGGTGTCCACCAGACCATAAATGGCGGTGATTCCCTTTGCCTTGCGCTCAGCGCGGATATCATCCTCACTGCAGCCGCGTGCCAGAGCAATCTGGCGGTCAGAGAAGCCGAGCTTCTTAGCCTCTGCCAGATCCAGCGTGGCCAGCTGCATGCCGGCTTCTGCCAGCTGCTTGAGCTGATCCAAGAACCAAGGGTCAATGGAGGTGAGCTCTTCCACTTCCTCAATGCTGAAGCCGTTCACAAAAGCGGTCTGCAGCCAGAAGATGCGGTCAGCATTCGGGGTGGCAAGCTTGTTAACGATTTCATCCCGCGTGGGATTCACCGGATCCTTGGTATCAAAACCAAAGCCCCAGCGCCCGGTTTCCAGTGAGCGGAGGGCTTTCTGGAGAGATTCCTTGAAGGTGCGGCCGATGCTCATGACCTCACCCACACTCTTCATGGAGGTGGTCAGGCGCTCATCTGCCTTCTTGAACTTCTCAAAGGTGAAGCGCGGTACCTTGCAGACCACGTAATCCACGGTAGGCTCAAAGGCGGCGGGAGTGGTCTTGGTGATGTCGTTGCGCAGCTCATCCAGCGTGTAACCCACGGCAAGCTTGGCGGCAAACTTGGCGATGGGGAAACCGGTAGCCTTGGAAGCCAGTGCGGAGGATCGGCTCACGCGCGGGTTCATCTCAATGATGACCTGACGCCCGGTCTTGGGGTCTACAGCGAACTGGATGTTACTGCCGCCGGATTCTACACCGATTTCGCGGATAATATCAAAGGATGCCTGGCGGAGGATGGCATACTCACGGGCGGTGAGGGTCTGGGCGGGTGCCACGGTGATAGAGTCACCGGTGTGGATACCCATGGGATCCAGGTTTTCAATGGAGCAGATGATGATGCAGTTGTCATTGCGGTCACGCATCACCTCAATCTCAATCTCCTTCCAGCCCAGCAGGGATTCCTCAATCAGTACCTCGCTCACGGGGGATAAATCCAACCCGCGCAGCACGATTTCCTCAAACTCTGCCTTATTGTAGGCAATACCGCCGCCGCTGCCGCCCAGCGTGAATGCAGGACGGATAATCATGGGATAACTGCCGATGACATTTTTGGCGATGTCCCAAGCCTCGGTCATGTTGTGGGCAACGCCGCTGGCGGGAACATCCAGACCGATTTTGACCATGGCATCCTTGAAGCGCTGGCGGTCCTCACCCTTGTCGATAGCTTCGGCATTGGCGCCAATCATGCGCACACCGTATTTCTCCAGCACGCCGCGGCGGTGAAGTTCCATGGCGCAGTTGAGTGCCGTCTGACCGCCGAGCGTCGGCAGCATGGCGTCCGGCCGCTCGCGGGCGATAATCTTCTCCACATATTCGGGAGTGATGGGCTCAATGTAGGTGCGTGGTGCCGTCTCCGGGTCCGTCATGATGGTGGCGGGGTTGGAGTTGACAAGTACAACCTCATATCCTTCCTCGCGAAGGGCCTTACAGGCCTGGGTGCCGGAGTAGTCAAATTCGCAACCCTGTCCGATCACGATGGGACCGGAGCCAACGACGAGAATCTTCTTGATAGACGTGTCTTTAGGCATGATTGGTGTAAACTTGCAGATATATGCCACAAATGAGACTAAATTGCAAGACTAATATGCAATTATATGTGTTTTTTCTGTGGAGATGCGAAGTGTAAAAACAAAAGCAACACCAAAGAGCCCCCAAAAAAGTCTCCGAAGGTGCCCAAACTGCCCTAGCAGGATGGGGGCTTGGGGGAAGGACGGCAATGAGTCCTTCCCCCGGTTGCCGTCATGATACAAAAAG
>JAZNLU010000089.1:0-10517 GCA_045579245.1 Akkermansia sp. | reverse complement strand
GAATAAAATCCCGCGAAAGCTCTTCGATGGTAAGTCCGCAAATGAGATGGTGAAGGCTCTCGGGCTGAATTTTGGGGATGCAAAGCACTAAGAGCGCATTTTTTTCAAAAAGTGTTGCATTTGAACTTGCAATTCACCAATCTTCCGTACGTAGCAAAGTGGAACATCCCTTCCTCATCTTCAAACGCTATTTCGGATATTGTAAAGTCGTGTACCAGGGTATTGCGAAAAACATGAACAGATTCAACCTGTTGTTTGCGTGCGCAAACTTGTTGATGAGCGTTCGAGCCAACCGAAATCTTGCACCGATTGTAGGGTAACGATGCCCTCATGACTCCAAAGACCTGAAAAAATGCCCTTTGCAGGCGAGTTATAGCTATAAATAAGACTTTTTCTCGATGCTCATTTCATAAGGGATACTATAGGGACGCAACAAAGTGTTTCGCTTCGCTTTTATTCAGCGCTTCCCTAAAACGGCGTAAGCCGCTTACTTTTAATTCATCATTTGTAAATCGTCATTCGTAAATCCACGTGTCTCAAATCTTTGGAACACGTATGATTTGACGGGAGCTTTATTGACACCGGAATCCGGCGGTGGTATACTGCGCGGCATGAGACTGCCTGTTATCCCAAAAATCTTTGCTCTTCCGGCCTTTGTATGGTTGAGCTCCTGTACGAATCTGTGTCAGAATGTAGCGGATTTCGGGGCGGTCTACAGCGGGGTGCTGCTGACGGAGCCGACGATTTGTTTTCAGCGCGGCGGTAAGAGTTTTGTCCGCGGGCTGCGGGCAGAGTTTCGGCGTACCGATGTTGAGCATCCCTGTGCCATAACAAAACCGCAGCCTGCTCAGTTTGCCGTGAAGCCGGGTTCTCTCGGGGAGGTGGTGTACCGTGAGGTGCGGGTGGATAAGGACGGAAGTGTTGCGTTTGCGGAGGATTCTGCCTGGCGTTCCATGGCGATGGAAGGTGCGTCTGCCCGTCCGCTGCATCAATCATCCCTCAAGCTGAGCTCCATGTCGGTGGATCAATACAGCCGGGAACTGACGCCGCATGCCGTTTATGCTTACCCTCTGGCGGCGCTCACTTTTGCCTGTGTGGATTTGCCGCTGAATCTGCTTGGAGCCGGGGCGGCGTTGGGAACTGCTGCGGTGGTGATACCCGTAGGAGCTGTCTACAGCCTGGTATCTCCTATCAATCACGAAAAGGTAGGCGGCGAGGGCGGTTAATGAATATGCTTCCCGTTGAATTTTGTTTTATCTTGTAGCGATTCTAAATAAGAAGAACGTGAAAAAATAAAAAATGTGCTTATATCAATGGTTTAGGAAAAATAAAAGCTCGTGCTTAAGCGATTTACTAAAAAAATGTTCGATAAGACTCACTTTTTCACAGAAAAAGCTTGACAAATAAGTTAGCGAGTGCTAACATTTGCGCCGTGCAAGAAATCCAACAGAAAAAAGGCAACTTGAAACTGAATCAAGTGAAGGTGGGGCAGAGTGTCAGAGTTTCCCGTGTACTGGGAGAGGGGGCGCTGCGCCAACGCATACTTGATATGGGCCTGACGCGCGGGGCAGAGGTGACGGTGCGGAAGATGGCGCCACTGGGTGACCCGCTGGAAGTGACGGTGCGCGGTTATCAGCTCTCTTTGCGTAAGGCTGAGGCTGCCTGCATTCTGGTGGAGTAATTTTTCAGATATAGAAGTTAGTTATAGCAAACATGAAACGAACGATAGCACTGGCGGGCAATCCGAACAGCGGCAAGACGAGTCTGTTCAACGAGCTGACAGGCGCAAACCAATACGTGGGAAATTGGCCGGGCGTGACGGTAGACCGCAAAGGCGGCTATCTGCGCGACCATGAGGAGGTGGAGATACTGGATTTGCCGGGCATATACTCTCTGTCTCCGTATTCACCTGAAGAGGTGGTCACGCGGCAATATCTGCTCCAGGATAAGCCGGATATGGTGGTAAATGTGGTGGATGCCACGAATTTGGAGCGTAATCTGTACCTGACGAGCCAGCTACTGGAGACAGGGCTGCCCATGGTGGTGGTGCTCAACATGATGGATTTGGTGGAGCAGCGTGGGGATAAAGTAAATCCGACCGCGCTGAGCCGAGAGCTTGGCTGCCCGGTGGTGCCGGTGAGCGTGCTGCGCCGGGAGGGCATTCAGGAGCTGCTGCAACATATATTGGGGAAAATACCCGCTGCGCCTGCACCGCTCCGCTTCCCGGACTGTGTGGAGAAAGCGCTTGCAGCACTGGGAGAAACGCTGCATTGTACCCGCTGGGAGCAGGTGAAACTGCTGGAAAACGATAGTACTGAGGCAGAGAAACTGACCACGGCGCAGAAGCATGAAGCGGAATCTCTGCGGCTGGCAGTGGAAGAGGAGATGGGGGATGATATCGCCTCCGTGATAGCAGCCGGGCGTTATGATGCTATCCTTGCCATTATTCCGAGCGTGGTCACGAAAGCCGGACAGCGCAGTAATTTCAGTATGAAGCTGGATGCCGTGCTGACCCACCGCGTGTTCGGACTGCTGATATTTGTGGGGGTGATGTGGGCGGTGTACTACCTCTCCATCAACACTGTGGGTGATTGGGGAACAGCCTGGGCAAATGAGGTGTTGTTCGGGCCGGTGGTGGGCGGCTGGCTGGAGGGCTTTATCGGCAGCGTGCCCGCTTCTGCGGAATCGCTTACCATGTTCAGTGCGGTGTTGTCCATGGTACTGCTGTTCCCGACGATGCTGCGCCGCCTGCATGATTTGAATCGGAGCGGCTCCTGGCTGTACCTGGTGATACTGCCGTTTCTGCTGGAGTATATGTGCCCGCATCTGCCCGGGATGCTGCATACCGTAGTCCTGTACGCCTTGTATGCGGTGAACGTCTGCATTCTGGTGGCGTGCTTCTGCCTGCGTGGGAGCAGGGGACTCAATGATTTCGGAGAGAAACCCCGCCGCATCCGCAAGTTCCCCATGTCGTTGACCGGGCGCGGGAGTCGGCGTGAGTTTGTGGTGTGGTTCCCGGTATTGAGCGTGCTGAGTTTCGGTATTGCTCTGCTGGGGCGCAGCACGCTGGAGTGCAGCCCGCAGCTCAGTGCGCTGATAACGGATGGAATCGTGGCCGGTGTGGGGGCGGTGTTGGGCTTCCTGCCGCAGATGGCGGTTTTGTTCCTGCTGCTGGCCACGCTGGAGGACTGCGGCTATATGGCGCGTGTGGCGTTCATGATGGACCGAATCTTCCGCACCATAGGACTTTCCGGCAAATCATTCATTCCCCTGCTGGTATCCATGGGCTGCGGGGTGCCGGGCGTCATGGCTACCCGCACCATTGAAAATGAGAAAGACCGCCGCATGTCGGTGATGCTGACCTGCTTTGTGCCCTGCGGAGCCAAACTGCCGATTATTGCGCTTATCGGTGCCGTGATGGGGCAGGATGCCTCTATTGCCACCATTGCGTACTTTGCCGGTATCGGTTCGGTGATACTGGGCGGGTGGATGCTGCGCAAGACCCACATGTTTGCCGGTTCCTACACCCCCTTTGTGATGGAGCTGCCGCCCTATCACATGCCGAGCGGGGTGAACATCAACGTGCGGGCTATGGAGCGCTGCAAATCCTTTGCCAAGAAAGCCGGTACGGTGATATTTCTTGCCAGTGCCCTCATCTGGACGCTCAGCAATTACACCTGGGGCTTCCGTTATCTCAACACGAAAGAACATGAAGCGGCTATTGAGCAGAGCATGCTCGCCAACGTGGGCAATACCTTTGCGCCCCTCTTTGCACCGCTGGGCTGGGGTGACTGGCGCCCCGCTGTGGGTACGGTCACCGGGCTGATTGCCAAGGAAAACGTGGTAGGTACCTTCGGGGTGCTCTACCCGGCGGCTGAAGAGGCCGCTGCGCAGGAAAACGAAGGCGATGCGCTTCCCCGCACGAGTGATGTGAGCAAGGCGAACGCCCTTTCGGTGCTGACCATGGGAATTTGGAGAGCTGACGGTGAGATTCGCCGGACGGTTCCTGCCGCCGCAGAATCGGAAGAGGATGTGCCGTCCGAGCAGGAAGCGGCTTCCGAGTCAGAGCGGCTCAACCTCTTCTTCCGAATCGTGAACTACTTCTTCGGCGCGGAGACAGATGAGGAAACTGCCGGCGTGGCAGCCAATCTGAAAGCCGCCGGAGCGTTCAGCACCATGAGTGCGCTTTCGTTCATGATATTCAATCTTCTCTGTGCCCCATGCTTTGCCGCCTGCGGTGCCATCCGCCGCGAGATGAACAGCGCGCGCTGGACATGGTTTGCCATCGGCTACATGTGCGTGTGGGCGTATGCGGTGTCTCTGCTGATATATCAGCTCGGCACCTGGGCAAGCACGGGAGAGTTCGGCCCGGGGCAGGCAATCGCCTGCATCATCGCTGCGGCCGTGCTCTACATGATTGTCCGCCCCAATAAATACACCAAAAAACACTAAACCCGACTATTGACTATGGGAGACATTATCGTAATCCTGATTCTTGCATCACTCACGCTGTGGATTATCTACTCACTGATTCAGAAAAAGAGGAAGGGTGGATGCTGCGCCGGAGAGTGCGGCAGCTGCGGAGAAAACGGCTGCTGTGGCAGGAAAAACAAGGACGAACACCGGAATTGAAAGCAATTTCAACAAAACAACAAACTGATATGATAACAAAAAACGTAATGACCATAGCCCTGTCGGGATTTCTTGCTCTCCCCCTCGTGGCTCAGGAAGAAGCCCTCGCTGTGGGGGATTTGCTGCAGGGTATCAACAGCCTTGCCCCGGAAGAGGGTGACCCCGTCTACAAGGTGAACGCTTCGGAGAAATTCGGCACGGAGTGGTATCTGGATGCCGCTTATGGGCTCTGGAACACGGAGAAAGTTCCCGGAGCTACCCGCCACACCAATCTGGCACTGATTCATGCAGTGTTGGATCAACGCCTTATTGAGGACAACGCCAACGGCGGTACCTGGCTGCGAGTGGAGTTCTCCGGCTCCTGGGGGCTGGACAGAGAATCAGCACAGAGCGATACCGTGTTTGCTGATATGGTGGGCAGTGCCACCTATGTGCATGGTGAGCACTGGGGCCCGCATGATGGTGTGTTCCCGGAAATCTCTATTCGGCACTACTTTGCCGGAAAGCGTGCCTGTATCATCGCCGGTATGGTGAACATGACCAACTACTTTGATGCCGTGAGCATTGCGAATGATTCCTTCGCCGGATTTACCAACAGCGGCTTCATCAACTCCACCATCCTGCCGCTGCCGGACAGCAATCTCGGCGCGGTGCTGCAGGTGGAGCTTTCCCGCAACAGCTATGCCATGGTAGGTGTTTCCCGCACCGGTTGCACCGCAGGCTACAACCCCTTTAACTCTGATATCTGCAACGGTTACGCCGTGGTGGGTGAGTACGGTCGCATCATGGCTGATGGTACCGTGACGCTCCGCATCAACCCTTTCTATACCTCTGCGGATGTGGATCTGGATGATGGCAAGGGCGAGAAGCGCCGTCAGAACGCCGGTCTGGTGGGCAGCGTTGAGTATACCCCCTGTGACCGCGTGACGCTGTATTCCCGCGCCGGATTTGCCGCCAAACAGTACCTGAGCAACTCTGCTGAGTTCTCCGTGGGGGCAAACTTCAAGCTCATCCCCTCCCGAGAGGATGACTTTTTCGGTATCTCCTACGGCGTGTTCAAGGCCCAGACACCTACCGAGAATAACCGTGAGCATGTGCTGGAAGCCATGTACAGCCTGCAGGTGAACGATTATCTGAAAATCGTGCCCCATGTGCAGTATGTTGCCAACCCCGCCTACAGCACGGCGGATGATGCCTTTATCTGGGGCGTGCAGACCGTATTCTCTTTCTAAGACGACATTTTGTGCTGTAACGTGTATGTAGAAAAGACGCGTCGGGGAGAAATCCCCGGCGCGTTGATACTATTTGAGGTAGCTGATGAGGTATTGATTACCGTTTTCTTCAGCGCGTTTGCCTGCCAGCATGAGGTCATGCCTGTTGCGGATAGCAGCACGGAGCGTTTTTTTGTTTTCTGAATCAACCGCTGCGCATAGAGCTTGGTTGCGCTCCAATGTTGGGTTGAAGGCGATGATGCGGCGTACGGCAGCCGGATTTTTCTGCGAGACAGCGCGGAGCAAATCTGCAGAAGTGGCTGCTTCATAGTGCCCACACAGGACACTTCCTCCCCAGCAGGCAAGCCCGAAGAGAAGTACATTGCTCACTCCGTATATCCAGCCCATCTTTTCATTCACCTCCTCCCTGTCCGTTTCAAATACGATTGACCAGATAAACTGAAAAATGCTTACCAGCAAAGAGATAATGAAAAACCGCACGGCGAGGTCGGGAATGTAATGCCCCAAGCCCCCATAGGAGCGTCTTCCGTTGATTCTGCCGAACAAGGCAAAGAAACTTCCCGCCAGTACCAGCACGGCGCCTATCTGTGCCAGCGTCCCCAGCAGCAGCCTGCCGCAGGCTGCCAATATGACATTCCCTTTTGAGATACCGGGATTGAATTTTTTTACCTGCACCAGAGCAATGGCAAACGTGCCCAGCCAGACAACGGCAGCCTGAGCCGCTTCGGATTTCATGCTGCTGAGCAAATCTTCATCCTGCCTGCCAATCCACAGCAGTAACAGGAGAGAGAGCCAGTTCAGCAGTGTGACCGGCATGCTCAGAAAAACATCTGCCGTGTTGCGGTGCAGGGCAAACTTCTCCTGTGAAGCGCGGTAAATACCGATGCTCCCTGCTGCCAGCAGGGCAACAACACACCAGAATGAGAGACGAAAGAGCCACACGCTCGGCTCCGGCAGGGCATAGGCAAGGGCTGTATTCATACCGGGGAGAAGTGTAGACGGTTTAAGTTGTTTTACTAAAATATCTCATCGTGTGCAATATCACCATGAGTGTTTTAATCATTATTTGCGTGAAACTGTTCTTATTTACCGGGAATCAAGGTGGATAATCACGGCAAGATATTTGTTGTTTTTTCCTTAATGGGGGGATTGTCTCTACGGTTCATGGTGCAACTACAAACGGTATTGCAGCCCGGTGCTGTTGACGTGTTTCATTTCTGCAGAGGCAGCAACGTTGTTAATCATGCATGAAAATCTCAGTCTTGACATCATTGCCCGGGGAGCTGTGATGAAATTGATGTTTTAAAAAGTTGTTCATACGAATGTACGATTCTTCCGAAATGTGTGAATTGCTTGACTTAGAACAAATAGCATAGAACGGAGCGTACCCCTTTAATGATAAATCAGCACCATTTCTTTTCATTCATATTGTCGAGCTTTTCTGCGTGCCGCGCGGAGTTTCTCCCTCTCTGCATAAGCGGCTCTGCCTATATCCGAGTCAGGGTTAAGATCTCGAGCTGCTTCCAGTGCAGCAATGGCTTCCAGTAGTTTTGCCTCTGAGTCTGGAGTGTGGGCTCCATTATAGCTGTTGGTGTACTGGAGCATGAGCAGGGGGTAGAGACAGCGGAATCCCAACAGTTGCCGGTCGCGAGCAGTGGCAATGCTGTGACTCATGAGAGTACGGCAGCTTACAATACAAAGCTCAATCACTTCGTTACTGAGCGGCTGAGCTATTCCAAGTCTCGCAAAGAGTAGGTACTCTTTGGCCTGAAAGCGCCGGATTGCTGCTTTGCTCTCTCGGGTTTCCTCTTTTGCTATTCCCTGAGCGGCAAAAAGACTTTCGTCTGTAAGGTTGGCAAGGGGGATTGCTGCATACTCTCCTTCTTCATCAGCCAACACAAGACAGGGAAGGTGACTGACCCCGGCGCGTATGGCTTTTGCCGCTTGAACCGCTTCCTGCATAGTCTTACATTTATCCGATAAGTGGATAAAACTGCAAACGGCATTCGGTGCGGCTTTGCGCAGTGGTTTGAGTGCTTCTTCTACAGCAGAAGCTTCCGTACCGACCGGCAGATAAACTGTGTAGCTTTCCGCAGGTGAAAGAGTTGCTCCATACAAAAGAAATACTGCTGCCTGAAAAAGCTTTCTCATTCTGCTCGGCTGATAGTGATACGCTTGAACCTCGATTCGCTTTCTTCGGAGCATGTTACAATGCCGGGTATTTTTGCCATTGCATTGTGAACAAGACGCCGTTGGTAGGCATTGAGCCGTTCCATCATAATCGGCTTTCCGGTCTGCAGCACCCGCTCAGCCCGTGAACGCGCTCGGCGCAGCAATTTCGCCTCTGCGCGCTCCCGATAACCGTTACAGTCTACACGTACCCTCGGCGCAGTATCCCACTCTGACTGAACCAGCCTGTTGATGAGATACTGGAAGTCATCCAGTCTGTCTCCCTCATCACCGATGATGTATCGGGCATCCGAACTGGAAACCATAAGCTGCACACCATTCTCATATACTTCAGTAGTGAGACTGAATTGAAATCCTAAAGGTGCAAGAATAGCGGTTGCCGCATTCCTTGTTAGCTCGGACAGTCGTTCGTAATCAGTCATGGCTTAGAAAAGAAGATAGTACTTTTCATTCCTCCCTGCCAAGAAAACGCAGGAGATAGAGGAAGAGGTTAATGAAATCCAGATACAGAGAAAGAGCTCCGAGAATAGCTCCTTTCCTGCGCTCTTCCTCCGTGCCGTATAACCCCTCGTTTAGCAGCTTCTGCGTATCATACGCAGTAAGCAAGCTGAAGATGACAACGCCCGAAGCAGAGATAAATAGCTCAGCTACCCCATTACCCCAGAACGCATTGGCAATACCGACAATGATAAGTCCGATAAGAGCCATTAACAGACCGCGTCCCCACCCACTCATGTCCACTTTGGTCATAACACCGAAGATGGACATGGCTCCGAACATACCGGCCGTGCAGGCAAAGGTCAGACCGAGCGATTCCTGCGTGAAGTGACAAAGAATGGGACCGAACAGTAATCCTTGAGTTACGGCAAAGACCACGAGCAGCACACCGAGTGCTCCGGCTGTGAGTCGGCGGGCTGCAAAGCACATAATTAGGATGACTGCAATACTGCAAATGATGAGCAGCCATATGTTGCTCTCGATACGTGTAAGTAATTCAGATGACTGCATGCAATATATCGCCGTGGCAGATGTTACCATCATGGTGGCAGCCATCCATGCGTATACTTTGTTCAGGTAAGCGCGAGCCAGTACATTGGCTGCTTGAGTGTTAAGAGCGTCACTGTTGGGCTGGATATTGTAATTTTCCATGAGTGGATTTTACCGTTGATTGTCTGATTAGTCAAGATGTTTGCCCGCTTACAGGGGAGTTTATGTGTGTTCCTTTGTAAGATACAGCTTGATTAATTGTTCTGCGCGTCCGGCGCAGAAAGCTACGCAGCGTTCGCAGGGGCGGGTTTGATAGTAACTTTCAGTTCTGTCAGACGGTCGGGCTGATTCCTGTTCACCCTCATTAAGATGCAGAAGCTCGCGGCACAACAAGCTCCCAAACTCCTGCTTGAATTCATCAGCCAGCTCTCGTGTGAGAGAAAAAATTTTTTCTTTGTCTGATGGTTCTCCCGTTAGATTTCCTTGACAATACCCTGCCACCATGCAGAGTCCGGAAAAAGCTCCGCATATGCCGCGCATGCGTCCCAGACCTGCGCCGAAAGCTGAAGAAAAGCGCAGCGCGGCTTCTTCTTTCAGTCCCAGTTGTCCGGCAAAAGCAGTGAAGACCGATTGAGCGCAGTTGAACCCCCGATGAAAATATTCCAGAGCCTGTTTTTGTGCCATGCGAATAATGATACGATGAGCAGCCTGCTTCGTCAATCCTAATTGAATTTTTGTAAAAAAAAGAAATTTTTGAAAAAAAGTCTTGCAAGTATAGGAGAAATGTGTATAATGAGCCCGCCTTCACACCGCAGCTCTTGGTTTGAGTGTAGGTGAGACAAAGCGGATGTAGCTCAGTGGTAGAGCGCAACCTTGCCAAGGTTGATGTCGTGGGTTCGAATCCCATCATCCGCTCTTCTGCAACAGGCAGAGAACACAGACGGGGTATTAGCTCAGTTGGTAGAGCGCTTCAATGGCATTGAAGAGGTCAGCGGTTCGAACCCGCTATGCTCCAGGCTTCGTAAAACAGCGTATCAGGGTACCTGATACGCTGTTTTTCTACGCCCAGGCAGGCCGATTAGGCCTGACGGCGCGTAGACGAGTTGCATCTGAGCTGCGCTCATGATGCAACGAGAACGAAGCCTGCCTCGGCGTCCCTGGGTGGGCGTAGAACGCGCAGCGGACGGAGCCCCCAGAAAGCGAGCGTCAGCGGACGGAGCCGGGCCACACCCCCAGTCTCGGCGTAGGCAGGACGAAGCCGGAGCGTTGCATACCACAGACGGTTTTCAATCGCACCTCTTGCACTTCCTACTTGCACTCACCCTCTACATCCACTATACTCACCTCCATGCCAACATCACACTTCCACTACGTTTACATCCTGTGGGATGCCTCCACGCACTCCCACTTCTATGTTGGCCATACCTCTGACCTAGCTGCACGACTCAAAACGCACAACGCTGGGCACGTGCCGCA
>JAZNLU010000088.1:0-1871 GCA_045579245.1 Akkermansia sp. | reverse complement strand
CAAAATTAAGAGCACTATAATACCTACATGCACTTAATGATGAGCGGGAAAGAAAAAGAAAGGTTCGTTTTGAGGTCTAGGCTTCTCTATGGCAAATGCACTACTCGCAGCCAGAAATCAGCCATCATAGACGATTTAATGCAATATATTGGCTATAAGTCAAGAAAATATGCCATAACAGTACTTACTCAAAGTCAAAATAGGCAAAAGCGCAAAAAGAAGGGGCGCCGAAAAATTCTCGACACCAAACAGGTGGAGCTGCTGCGTGAAATATGGGCAGGGATGGGTTATCCTTGTGCTAAACTGATGCAACCCATGCTCCGGGACTGGGTTGAGTCACGCAGGAAATCACAAGATTTTCCTGCTGAATACAGCGATGTAAAATTACCAGAACTCTCTGCTGCTACTATAGATAGAGCATTATCAGCTTTTAAGCTGAACGGACCGAAGAAAGCGGATGATCGGTTAGACCTGGAACGGCTCAAACAAAGCATTCCCATAGTAAACCGAAAAGAGGACGTAATCGAACCGGGTCACCTCAGCATAGATACAGTTGCTCACTGCGGAGGTAATCTGGCAGGAAGCTTTGCCTGGACATTAACTGTAACGGATGAGCTGACATTGTGGACTCAGAACAGAGCCATATGGAACAAAGGCAGAGAAGGGACATGTGCGGCACTGCAGTATATTCTCAGAGAGCTCCCCTTCCGGATACGCTCTATCAATTCAGACAATGGGACAGAGTTCATCAATTATCACCTTCAGGACTTTATAAAGAAGAAATACAAGACGTGCAAAGTAACACGCTCCAGACCAAATTTCAAAAATGATAACGCACGGGTCGAAGAGCGAAATCGACGTCTTGTAAGAGAAGTAGTAGGGGACGAAAGACTTGATGATGTGCGATTTGTATACCTTTTAAATCAACTCTACAAATGGGTAAACTTGCAGCACAATCATTTTATAGCGAGTATGAGATTGGAGAAGAAAGAGAAATGCGGACGGAGAATAATCAAACGCTACGATAAGGCTCGAACTCCATATATGCGCGTGTTGGAAAAGATGAAGGAAGGCGGCAGAAAGGAGAGATTCATCAGATTACACGAAAGCCTCAATCCATGGACAATCAAGAACAAGATAGCGCAATACGCCAAAGAAATAGCAATGCTATTAAGCCATCCTCAGCAGTAAGGGAGGGGCTCATTGCCGCCCCTCCCAAACCCACCCTGCTAGGGTGTTGGGCACCAAGGTAACTTTGGGCTTGATTAGTTCGAAAAAATGAGTACTCTAAGGTTCGATTAATTTTGAGGCATCCACCCCCTTGGGTTTGATTTTATTTTGAGGCAATACGTTTTCAATAACCGGGGGCGGACCTTCCGGCTCTTTTATTACCAGAGGTTGCGGAAGCAGACCACTTGCAAGCCCCACTGGAAAGCTCACCGCAAATCCCCACCCTTTCGCTGTAATCAGAAATCTTGCACGCATGACCGATACCCCATCGTATCATAACGCGAAGTTCACCGGGTATCAGTTAGGCTTATTTTTTGTCATTATACACTCATAACCAGAATTTTCCGAAGCAAAGAAGACACAGATTCATCCATCTTGTCAACCTGATATCTGTTTGGTGTCGTCCGCGGGTGCATCAGAAACCTCATCCATGGAAATACGGCGGGCAGGATTAATGCCGAAATGGCGCAATTCATCAATCTGGCGCACCAGGTTACCATTGCCGGTCTTGAACTGCCCCCGGGCCTGCTCAAAGGATTTGGAAAGTGTATCAATGGCACGCTTGACCTTTTCCATGCTGTCATCCAGCGTGGCGCATTTCTTGTACAAGAGCTCGGCGCGGGAAATGATGTTGTGCACGT
>JAZNLU010000087.1:0-9134 GCA_045579245.1 Akkermansia sp. | reverse complement strand
CAGCAGCCCATGCAGATATCTGCATGGGCTGCTGAATTTTAAGCACTTGACTTGGCTTTAGAACGTCCGGCTGGCACCGATGTTCAGGATGTGCTCATTGGAGTCATCCATCGCGTTGAAGCTGTAGTTCGCGTTGGCGCTCCAGCGCTCACCGATGCGGATAGTTGCCCCGGCCTCCACGCCTACACCTTGGCGTCCGGGGTTCGCACCACTCCCGCGCAGTCCGTTCACCTCAATGCTCGGGTTGTTGCGTACCATGTCGTTGATGTAGCTTACCTCACCGTAGAGCACCACTCGCTCACAGCCGGGAACGGTGTTAACCATGCTGCTCTTCTCATCCACAATGCTGCGGGAAGCGCCCCGCGGCACGTAGCGCACGCCGATACCCAACTCACCGCGCAGATTCTGCACAGAGCCGCTCTTGCAGTTCTGCACGCGGTCGGATTCGGAGGCGAAATACTCCAGCCCTCCGAATACATTGTAGGAGAAGCGCTCCGTTACTTTCTGGTGCCAAGAGAGTCGGGCATTGAGCTGCACGCTGTCCTGCTCCCACTTGGTGCCCATGTACTTGGACTCTGTGGTGCCGGTGGCAGCCACCCAATCCAGGCTCAGGCAGGAGTTGGCGGCGAACCTCTTCAGCCCGTGCTCACCGTAGAGGGCGATGTGTCCGGTTTCCTGGTCGATATCGCCCAAACCGTCTGCGGACACCTCACCATCAGTGTAACCGAAGGCCACACCCAGACTGCTGCGCTTGCCCAGCTTCATATCCACACCCACGGCTGCTCCGAAGAGCGTGATATCAGAGCCGGAAGCCATGCCGGATCCGGAGATATCGGTCATGCCGCCCAGCAGGGAAGCCCACGCCGTACCGCGTCCGCCGGCGATGCAGCCCATATTGTTGCGCTGCCCCTGTATGGCTTCCGTAAAGGCACGTGAAGCGGTGAAGATACCCCAGTTGCCCTGAGCCAGCACATCTGCCGTGGCCTGATCAAACACCGGCTCGGGAAGCTCGGAATCGGCGGGCGGCAGGGGAGTGGAAGGCTCACCCGGGCCAACGACGGGCTTGTCTTCCTCATCCTCACCCGGGCCGACGACAGGCTTGTCTTCCTCATCCTCACCCGGATCGATGACAGGCTTGTCTTCCTCCGGGGGCTGCGGAAGAGCCAGTTTGATGGTCTTACCATCCTGCTCCAGCAGGAATTCGCCCTCTGCATCCAGCAGCATATCGGCTACATTACCGGTCAGCGTACCTGTCCAGGTGAGCAGCTCATCACCCTCTGCATAGCCTCCGTCTGCCAGCGTGATGCAGACTCCCTTACCAATCGTCAGATTGCCGGTGATGGTCAACGCATTCCCTGAGTGCAGCACAATGGCACCGTCATCCAGAACAGTCAGGTTGGTAGCAATAGTGCGATCTCTGCCCTGCAGTTCGAAGCCTCGTGTCACCAGCGTATTACCCTTGTTGAGGCTGCCGCTTTCCGTCAGCGTCACCCAAGCTGCTCGTGTGGTTTCATCCGTCAGCTCCAAGTCTCCGGAAACCGTCATTTTGCCATCATATAGGCTTGCGCCGGATACCGTGCAGCCCTCCACATGGATGGGGTTATCCAACGCGAAGCCTCCCAGATCCAGAGCGCCGTGGCCACGCAGGTAAACCGAGCTGTCACCCAGAGCCGTTTCTGAGCCCACGGTCAGTTTTGCATCGGGACCTGTGATGGTGGTATCACCCGTTTGGCTGTTATTACCGCTGATGGTGCCGATGCCGGTCACATTTACGGCAGTAGTACCTGTGAGGGTAGCGCCTACTGTGCCGGATGAGATATTCACGTCCGTATTCTCAACAGAGCCACTCAGCTCAGCCCCGTTGCTTACGTTGATAGTACCGCGGGAAAGTCCTTCACCCTGAGTAGCTTCAACCCGGATATTTTCATCAGCCTGCAGTGTACCGGTCTGCATGACCACCAATTCAAGCTGATTATTGCTGGCTTCCTGAAGCTCCATTACAGAAGCAGCATGATCTTCGGTGTTGATGTAGTAAGTATCCCAAAGCGTATCACCGGGGGCGATGTATTTGCCCAAAGCATCATCGTAGTAGTATGTTATACCGTCCATATCGGTCACGGTACCTGCTACTTCTCCGATATCCACCCCGACAGCCTCACGTCCATCCTCCTGCTTGAAGCCATTATTTTCATCTCCTCCGACAAAACCGGGATTGAATATTTTATAGTTGGGATTACCTAATGTCACGCTATTTGCCGTCAGTTCACCATTGAGAACAATTACCACGCCACCGTTGAGATTAAGAGTGTCGACAATCAAATCTCCATTGATTTGCAGATTTGCTTGTTCTCCGATATTCAATGTCAGTTCGGCATTTTCATCTGCTGAAGGCGTATAAGAGGCAATGGTAATATTGCCGTTGTTCGCATTGATTTCTGAAAAATCAGCAGCATTAACAGAACCGTTGAAGGCCTCTTCCTCTGTGCCGAGATTAAGAGTTCTATTGCCCTCCACAATCGCTCCGTTTATACCACCGCCATACACAGTACCCTCCACTAAAGTGTTATCGCCGGTAAGTGTGACGGATGAATTGCCCCCTACTTTATCACCATTGCCGGCACCGTAGACATTTCCTTTAACGGTTCCTCCGGAGAGAGAGACACTTGTGTCTCCATTGACACGGGAAAGATGATTATAGCCACCGCCGTATACTGACCCCGTAACAGTACCTCCTTTGATGGTAACGGCGGTGTTATCCGCATAACCGCTAAAGTTGCTGGTACCGTAAGAACCTCCGTATATTTCATCTACAGTTGTTGTATCTCCGGAAACAGTAATTTCTACTCCCCCGTTGGCTGCACCATGGAATCCGCCTCCAAGCACCAATCCCGTGTTGCCTCCGCTGATATTAATGTCGATTTTTTCGTTGTGTGCCCATGCCGGATTTGCAAGATAAGCATCCAACTCTTCCCCTTCTAGCTTTTTCTTTGCTGCGTTTATTTCATTTGCTGCAACATTACTGCTGATGTAGGCACCATAGATTTGCCCTACTGTTCCACCCTCAACATTGATGCTGATGACAGCATTTTCTGAAGATTTAGGAGCAAAAGGTACTCCGGTAGAGTATTGAGACGCTTCCGTGGGGATGGTCAAGGCGGGAATTCCGTATTTTGTATCGAGGTCGTATCCGCCAATAAGAAGATTGACTGTGGCTCCTTCTTTTACCGTGACCTTTTTATCTCCTGTTACTGCGTAACCCTTAACTCCTGATGCAGTAACACGGTTAAGGCGCGTTTCTATGGCTACTCCATTGATATCGTTGCCTCCAATGGTCAAATCAGTATTGGTTGCCACGCGTTTGTTTCCGTCAATATTAACATATTCTCCGGCAATACCGCCAATATGTCCATTCGCTTTGGTGTAGCCCTCATTGAAGCTACCGGTAGTTCCATCTCCGGTAAAGACAGAGGTCACGGTGCCGTCGGCGTCCGTGCTGTAAGTATATACCCCTGATCCTACGGTAATAGTTCCCTGTGTTTTGGGTTCCTCTCCTGCGAGTGTAACACTTCCGGCTGTTATGGCAGCTATTAGTGTTGCATATAATTTTGTGGGTAAATGTGTTTTCATAAGTTTTTTGTTCAGAGACGATTACTTATATCGCATTTGGAATGCGATTTGCTTTTTAGTGTTTGTTTTTTAATTATTTATATCATTTCCGAAGAATTACAATGAAATAAACAAGTTAACGTAATGTACTTAATCGAAACATTTTACTTGTAATCGCATTCCAAAAGCTATGACAGATCAACATTTAATCAATGATGAGGTTTTATTAGGAAAAATTAAATAACTGATGGCACTGCGAACACATCAGGTTGGAAGGGTAAAGTTGGTGGAATACCATAAAAGGAGAAACGCCGCAGAGTCGACCACTCTGAGGCGTTTCTGTAGCGAGTAAAGCTTCTGACGAAGCGCTCCTCTCCGGCGCGATTAGTGGCGGAGGGAGAGGCGCACGAGGAGATCCTTGTAGAGATCCGGGTTGGTGCGCTTGGCGTAGTCGAGCATCTTGCGGCGCTTGGCGACCAGCATCAGCAGACCGCGGCGGGAAGCATGGTCATGCTTGTTCGCCTTGAGGTGCTCGGTAAGGTGGACGATACGTTTGGTCATCACGGCCACCTGGAAACCGGTGGAACCGGTATCCTTCTCATTCGTCTTGAAGTCGTTGACGTTGATTTCGCTCATTGTATTATGTATCTTGTTTAATTGGTTGATTTTTCGTGGCTGCGGCAAATCGACCTACAAGGTGAGGGGATAATAGCACGCTTCGCCGAAGATGCAAGCCCAAAATGAATAAAAACCGTAAATTCGGCATTTGATTACGATTGTGGCTAAATTTCCGGTTGACTGAAGTAAGCGGATAAGTTACTATTCACGCGGTTAATCCAATCCAACTATGCAATATGTGACTCAGTTTTTTGAATGGGGGAAGGCGCTGCTGCATGCGGCGGAACTCCTACCTGATTTTACCTCTGCCCGCGGTATTTTCTGTGCGATTGCCTGGACGGCCACGCTGCTCTCCGTGGTTTCGATGGTAATGGCGTTTTTCTTCGATTTCGGTGACAGTGATGTGGATGTACCCGCCGTGGAGGCCTCTGATGCCGCCGGAGGGGATACCGGGGTCTTTTCCGTGCGTGCCGTTATCGGTTTCATGATGGGCTTTGGCTGGGGTGGCTACGCCGCCGTGCAGTCAGGAGCCGGTGTGGGGCTCGCCATTCTGGTGGGTTTGCTGGTGGGGCTGGTCATCTTCTTTTGTGTAGTGGCGCTGTTGAAGTTCATCTACAGCCTGAAGTGTGATGGCTCTCTGGACTACAATACTCTGGTGGGCTGCACGGGGACGGTGTATCTGACCATACCCCCGCACGGCGAGCCGGGAGGACAGGTGCAGGTTTCCCACCCCAGCCAGATGATTACTATGGCCGCTGTGCAGGAGGGTGATACTCCGCTGCCGGCGCAGACCCCCATCGTGGTGGTGGCTGCCACAACATACTGCCTGACGGTTCGTTCGCTCACAGCTCCGAAATCTCCCCAACAATAAACAAACACAACTATGATAAACACACTACTCATCCTCGCCGCCAAAACCGGCGAATCGTCGTCTCAGAGCATCATTGCCATTGTAGCCATTGTGGTGTTCCTGCTGGGAACGGCTGCCCTGCTGTTCAGCCGCTATAAGATGTGCCCGTCGGACAAGATTCTTATCGTGTATGGTAAGGTGGGGGCCGGGCGCTCTGCCAAGTGCATCCACGGTGGTGCCACCTTTGTGATGCCGGTGATTCAGAGCTGCGCGTTCATGGATTTGAACCCCATCAACATTGATGTGCCGTTGAAGGGGGCTCTCTCCAGCCAGAATATCCGCGTGGATGTGCCCTCTTCCTTCATTGTGGGTATCAGCACCACCCCGGAAATCATGCAGAATGCCGCCAGCCGCCTGCTGGGCCGTACCCGTGAGGATATCCGTAATCTGGCCTCCGAAATTATCATGGGTCAGATGCGTGTGGTGATTGCCTCGCTCACGATTGAGGAAATCAACGCTGACCGCGAGAAGCTCATCAAGGGAATCACCGGTGGTGTGGATGTGGAACTGCATAAGGTGGGCCTTTATCTCATCAACGCGAACATTACCGATATTCGTGATGCCTCCGGCTATATTGCCGCTTTGGGGCAGGAGGCGGCCGCCCGCGCCATCAATGATGCCATGATTAAGGTGGCAGAGGAAACCCGCCGCGGTGAGATTGGTAAGGCAGAGGCTCTGCGTGAGCAGACGGTGCAGGTGGCCATGGCCAATGCCGCCGCTGTGGAGGGTAATAACGAAGCCCAGATGAAGGTGGCAGACTCCAACGCCCGCCTCAAGGTGCGCCAGGCAGAGGCTCAGCGAATCGCAGAGGTGGCAGAGCGTGAGCAGGCCGCCCGTGCGGAGCAGGCCGGTTATGTGGCCAGCCGTGAGGCCGAAATGGAGCGTGCCGAACTGGAGCGCGCCACGCTGACCGCCAACGAAATCGTGAAGGCCGAAATCCAGAAGCGTAAGCAGGAGATTGCCGCTGAAGCCGCTGCCGCCGTGTTGGTGCGTGAGCAACAGGGCCGTGCAGACGCTCTTATCATTGAGAAAGAGGCTGAAGGTAATGCCGCCATCAAGCTTGCCAAGGGTGAGGCAGATGCTCTCCTGCTCAAGAAGAAGGCAGAGGGTGAAGGCCTGGAGCTGGTCGGCCGCGGTCAGGCTGCTGCCATTCAGGCGGCTCTGGAGGCCAAGGCAAGCGGTTTCCGCCAGATTGTGGAGGCCGCGGGGGATGCCCGTTCCGCATCCGGTCTGTTGGTGACTGAACAGCTGCCGCAGATTGTGGAGACTCAGGCCAGCGCCATCCGCAACCTCAGCTTCGACAAGGTAGTGGTCATGGGCGGCGGCGATTCGCAGAGCGGTTCTGTGGGTGGCTTTGTGCAGAACCTGGTGACCGGCACTCTGCCGCTGCATGAGCTGGCCAGCAGCGTGGGGGTGGAGCTCCCCAGCTATCTGGGCAAGTCTTCTACGCAGTCGGCTCCCGCTCCTGCACCGACGGATGCTCCTAAGGCATAACCACCATTGGAAAATCTCTTTCAACCGCTTCCGCTGCAGACCGCTGCCGGAAGCGGTTTTTATTTGACGCAGCGTGGGGGCTGTGTTAGATTGGGCTCATGGAAGCAAGCATACGCCGGGCGTTGGATTCTGATTATCGTGCTGTGCAGACATTTTATGACTGTCTGGCCGATGATTTGGAAAAAGAACCCTACCACCCCTGCTGGCACAAGGGCGTTTATCCGGATGAAGCTTACCTGCGCGGAGCGATTGAATCAGGAGAACTCTGGCTGGCAGAGGTGCAGGGGCAGATAGCCGCTTCCATGGTGGTGAATGCTCATGCCAACGCGGGATATTTGCAGGGTAATTGGAATGTGGATGCCCGCCCCGGTGAATACGGGGTGATTCATACGCTGGGGGTGGGCACAGCCTACCGCAAACGCGGTATTGGGAGGCAGATGATTCAGTATGCCCTGGAGTTGTCCGCTGCTGCCGGGTTTAAGGCCGTGCGTCTCGACCTCATTGACCACAACCTGCCTGCTGCGCCGGTGTATACCAAAGCCGGGTTCCGCGCCTGTGGTTCCGTGCGCCTGTTTTACGATGCTGTTGGCTGGCGCACGTTCTATTTGTTTGAATATGTGTTGTGAGATACGAATATGCGGGGCATGTCCAACGGACATACCCCGCATGGTAATGATGGTATCAATTCAGCTGCGACGGCGGCGAAGGGCCAGCCCGGCCAGTCCCAGCAGGGTCAGCGTTGCACTTGTCGGCTCCGGGATGCTTTGAATCGCGAAACTGTCAGTTCTGCGGATATCCCAGCCCAGCAGTTCCAGAGCTCGCAAATCGCTATCGGAGAATGCAGAGTTAGCCGTGCCGCCGGGGCCAAGGACATTGTAGCCGTCGCCGTGGGAAATATGCTCCATGGTGTCACCCTCCAACATGACGGCGCTTATGTGAACGCCGATATCTCCCGCCAGACTCAATCTCCGGTCAGGGTCATATTGGATTTCGTCTCCGGTGTAACTCTCCGCTTTGGTGGGGTCTTTCCCGGGTTCGCATTCCCATGCGGCAGCCTGTAACTCCGGCAAGGTGGTGTAATCTGTGCTGATGTCGCCGTCCTGCACCGTAACGACAGGCTCACCATCCAGCATCAGCAGGCTATCCCACGTGGAAACGTAATCCGAAAGAGCGGCGATACTGTTACCGGTAGCGGCATCATATCGCATGGTGTACAGTCGGGAATCCATACCCAGTCCGTGTCCGATTTCATGCGTGGCGATGTTTTGCAGCTGCTGCGCCGAGCGCTCTGTCCGGTTGTAATAATATTTTCCCATGGCATCATAACCGTAGCTTGTGATGATGGGGTTGAGCACGATGGCAATATCTATGGTGTTGTGTTCCATGGGAAGAATGTTGTTCTCCCAGTATGCCCCGGACATTACCCAGGATGGTCTGTAGTAATCTGTTTCTCGATTATCCCGCCATGCCCATTCGGCAACACTGTAGATGTTAGCGTTACTGCCGTACTCCGGCTCAAACTTGGTTGTTACCGTCTGTGTGCCGGCATAGCCCGCCATGGAGGTATGCATGACTCCACCCGCTGTTGAGGCATCATCCAGAAAGAAACCGATACGCAATTTTCTTGCATGCTTTTCTGTGTCGTAGGGGGTGGCAATGGCCGATGTCCAGGTGTTGACGGCATTACGCATGGCTTGCTTCAGTTCTGCATCCCAATAATAGGTTGCGCTGTCAGCTACATGCCCGCTCGTGCGTTTGTTATCATCAATCCACGATATACCTGTTGTTGAGCCGAATTGCCCGGCTTCGTCATTGGCGAAGAAGTACAGGTCGAAGACATCGTTCCCCGTACTGTCAATCTCCAGAGCGGTTGCGGTCGCTCCTGCGCAGATAATCCATGCTCCGGCATGACGAACAATCGATGAGAAATAGCGGTTCATGCCTATATAAATACCTTTTTTTGTCCATGAGTCAAGCTAAAATACTACTTGTTAGGTAGGAAGTTATAAAAATTCTTTTTTTCGATGAAGACACAGCGGGCATCTCGCTTACAATAAAATGCTCGGCTGCGCTGATTTTTAGCGGAAAACGCGGAGATTATGCTTGCACATTCAGTGCGTTAGTGTATCCTGCGCACGCGCAGGACGCCCGATAACAGACCCGCGTCCTCTTACCGAACATGACAAATCCCAGAGTAGCTATCGTTGGCGCCACCGGTGCGGTGGGCGTCGGGATTCTTTCCTGCCTTGAGACCCGCAACTTCCCGCTGGCCTCGCTCAAACTTCTGGCCTCGCATCGTTCTGCCGGTAAACAGGTAGCTTTCCGCGGCGGGATGCTGACCGTGGAGGAGCTCACGAAGGATTCTTTCCGCGATGTGGACATTGCGCTCTTCGCCGCCGGCGGTGATATTTCCCGCGAATATGCTCCTATAGCCGGGGAGTGCGGCTGCGTGGTGATTGATAACTCTTCCGCATTCCGCCAGGATGACCGCGTGCCGCTGGTGGTG
>JAZNLU010000086.1:0-76554 GCA_045579245.1 Akkermansia sp. | reverse complement strand
CAAAGAGGAGTTGACGAGCCGTATATACAAATACTTTGACGAAATCAATAAAGAGCCCGTTGTATTTCGCTGGACGTATAAAATGAAAGACATTGAACTTCCATTCTCCGATGAGAGTCCAAATACTTGCCGAACGCTATATATGCAGTAAGTCTGTATTGTACGCAAATACCCCTAAAGTATTTGTTGACATGAGCGTGCAAATGCTTCTACTTGATGCGGCAGCCAGTTTGGGGGCAGGGAAAGGCCGCTTTTCAAGGCTTCCCGAATACCGGTGGAGGAGGCGGGGTGATGACCGCGGATAAAGCAGCTGCGCACGCCCTCTCGGGGTGCAGGAGCCTCCCCACGGTGGTAGACGATAAAGGTAAGCTGCTCAACTAGGTAATCATAGCGAGCCCAACGGTGCAGAGCCTGCCACTGGTCAGTACCCATGAGCCAGTATAGCTCGGATTCCGATGCAGAGCGGCGAAAATATTCCACAATCCGCCAGCTCCAGCTTGGGGGCGGGAGGACTAAATCCAAATCTGACACTTCCGCCCAGACGTAATCCTGCGTGGCCAGTTCCAGCATATTTAAGCGTTCTCTGTCGTTGAACATGGTTTGTTGATCAACCTTAAAGGGGGAACAGGCTGCCGGCAGAAAAATGACCTTGTTCAGACCGCACGTCCGCTGCGCAGCCTCAGCAATATGCAGATGGCCGCAGTGTACCGGGTCGAAAGAGCCGCCGAAGAGGCAAATATGAGACTTACAGTCCATCTGTTCCTTTATAGGGCAGGAAACCGCCGATGGGAAGTTTGACTTTTTTGTTTTCCGGGGTAAGGCGTCGATAGTGATTAATGAAATTGGACAGATGCCCGTAGTTGGCAGCATTTTTTGGGATGCCCTGTTGTCCGCAATTCACCAGCACGTTGAAGTGAAGCTCTGCATGCAGGTGTGCCGGGAACATGCCACGGTTTGTGCCAATGGTACCGATTTGGTCACCGCGTTTTACCAGCTGTCCCAACTGCACATCAATTCTGTCCAGATGGCTGTACAATGTTTGGCAGCAAAGCACTTTTCTTGTCTTGGGTTCGCGGAATGCATGCCGTACAATCACGACCTTGCCCCAGCGTCCTCGGGCGTCAGAAGCGTAGGTGACCAAACCGTGTCCAACGGTATACACCGGATCTCCCAAATCGGAGTTCCCCCCGCCGAGCCCATTCCAGTCCTCTCCCAGATGGCGGGGCGTAGCTAAACGCAGACCACGGGATTTGTAGTAACCCTTGCCGTCCGGCTTGCCTACAGGAAAATCAAACCCATCTGCCAGCGGGACAAAGGCCCACTTGCCGTCCGCCGTTTTTTGTGCAAACTCTGCCGCCGCGGCGCCTACGCCCACGATACCGGTCATCAGCACAATCAACATGATGAGGTGGCGGTATATATAATTCATGTGCCTATTGTATCATAGGATAATCTCTTCTAGCAAGAAACAATCTTGCCATGAACAGGGGCTGGGGTGAAGATGTCTTGCGCTAAGCTATCTGTCTGACAGATTTTCAGCGTCTTGTCCGTTTGTTGGAAATGTGAGCGGAGGAGATGAGAATTATTACGGATTTGCGGATTATTCTGATAAATGAATAAAGGCACAACAGAAGCTTGACAAAAGAGACGGTATTTAGTATGCTGCCGCACGAGTATGAGAGTGATGCGACTGCTTTTGGCTGTGAGTCTTTGTGTGCTCAGTTCGTTTGCTTACGGACTGGAGGTGATTCTGGCAGGTGGGGTGGCTCTCCGTTCGTGGGAGAATTATCGCGGACCTTCCGCTCATGATAACTGGTGGGCCAATTTTATCCGAGCATCGACGGTGCAGATAAGTATCACTCAGGCAAAGAAGCCGAATGAACGCATTGTCTGGATAGTGTATCGGCCCTCATACATCACCCGAGGAAAGGAAAACAAAATAGATTATGTCCCCAAGATTCGGGAAACCGCTGCTAAGTTCGGGGTTCAGCTGGTGTATGTTGATAGTGCGGAGGCTGCCTATGCCGCCATCAATAAAGCGCCGCGAAAAGGTGAGAAAATAAATTCGTTTTACTATTTCGGACACTCTAATCCGCAGGCTTTCATGCTGGATTACAGCAATGACATCATCGGGGCATCCACACAGTGGATTCACGAGAACGATTTGGCTTCCAAAATCCGCCGTGACATTTTTGCTCCTGATGCGGAGTGCTGGAGTTACGGCTGCTATACGGGGCGCAGCATGAGTGCCAAATGGAAAGCCGCGTTCGGTGTTCCCATGTGGGGGAATCTGGAAGCGACCCGTTATCAACCCGTGGGAGATGGTAAGCTCCCTTCAGGGGCTGGGCGTTGGGTTCGTTGAGCTGTTGCTTTTTATTTGATTTGAGGAATTGTCTTTAAGCCGCAGGAGAAGGGTATTAACCATTTGCCCGCTTTCTCTCAGGGATTTTGGGCAGATTCGGCTCATGTTGTCGCGGGGGGTGTGCCACCAATCGGAGCCGATGAATACGGCAATGAGATTCAGGCTGTCAACTCCGGCTTCCAAATAGGGCAGGTGATCATCCATATACGAACCCGGCCATATAGTCCATCTGTCTGAGGAAAATCCCAATTCACGTATGGCTGCGGTGTAATGGGAATACATGAAATCCGAAGTTTCCAAGGCAGGGGGGGCAATGATTTTATTGCGACCTCCCACCATGTCCAAATTTATTTGGTAATGGGGGAGGTCCTTTCCGCGGCGGGCAACATCAAACTTGGATCCGTAAAGTCCATCTTCCTCACTCATTCTCGGAGCAAAGGATTCTTCTCCGTCTAGGAAGATTAGTTCTGTTTTCTGCGCAGAATCTTCGGGCAAAATTCGGGCAAGTTCAAGCAGTACTGCTGCTCCGCTTGCCCCGTCATCTGCACTTTCAAAGTCAGGGGCGATATTGTGTTTTGTGTCCACGTGGCAGCTGAGCAACACGGGGCGCACCTCTGCAGAATCCCCTTTTTGCGCACGGAGATTGGTCATGGTGATTCCTCTCACGGTGAATGAATCTCTTTCCACCTTCCATCCGGCAGCGCGGAGGTGTTGTTCTAGGTAATCAAGCTGCTGCTGATATGCCGGAGAGCCGGAGAGCCGAGGCCCCAGCGCGCAAATATTGCGGCAATGCAAGTAGGCGTTTTCACCACTAAAGTCTGTGGAGAAAACAAATTCGAGCTGATGCTTAGTTGCCGAGGCTGGTATCTGAATCGATTTTTCGTCTCTGCAACCGCACAACAGAGTGAATACAAGCAAGAGTGATATCAGTTTTTTTCTCTGCATGTTCAGGCTTCAGAATTGCTCGTGAACACCGAAAATCTGGAGAATACGCACAAGCTCATCGCGCCCGGTATAGGGAATTTCGATGACTCCGTTGCTCTTACCTTTCAAGGAGATATTCACCTTAGTGCCGAAGTCATCTGAAAGCTGGCGGCAAATTCGGGCATAGGTTTCCGGAAGTTCCGGCAGGAGCGTGGGAAGAGCCTTTTCCGCAGGTGGATTCAGTAAGTCTTTCACCATTTGTTCAGTTTGGCGCACCGTCATACCCAGTTTAGAGATACGCTTGGCTGCCAAGGTCTGCTGTTCTTCATCCTTGAGTTGGAGGAGCACCTTGGCGTGACCTACGGTGATTTCACTGTTTTCCAGCATGCTGCGCACTTCGGGTGCCAGTTCTAGCAAACGAACCATGTTGGCAACAACGGCTCGTGATTTGCCTACGTGTTGAGCGATGGTTTCCTGTTTCATGCCGAAGCGAGTCTGTAGCAGACGGTACTGCTCGGCTTCTTCCAGCGGGGTAAGGTCTGCGCGCTGCAAGTTTTCAATCAGGGTCAACTCAGCAACCTCCTGATCAGTAGCCTCATGTACTACCACTTTCACAGTTGCTTGTCCTAAGCTTTGAACAGCTCGCAAGCGACGCTCACCTGCGATTAACTCAAACTTGCCGTCAACCTTGCGAACCACCAGCGGCTGCACGAGTCCGCTTTCTCGAATGGAGGCGGCCAGTTCCTCAATCTGCTGTTCATCGAAACGTCGGCGTGGCTGGAAAGGGGATTTCTGAATTTCTGCGACATTTGCCAGAATGACGCGGTCGTTTTCATCTGCGGCTATCTGTACGGGGGTGCTGACAACCTTGCTTTTGCTGATGAGTGCTCCGAGTCCTTTGCCTAATGCCTGCTTAGCCATATACTGAAAATTCCTACGGGTTGAGTTTCGAGAAAAAAGATGCGGTGTATTCTAGCTGATTTAAGCGTAAATGGCAACACCTTTTTTACAAGATTCCGGCTTTCCTCAAAAAACTGAGAAGTGTAAAAACAAAAGTAACGCCTCGGAGCTTCCCCAAAAGTGGATTCTTGGTTGAACGTGGTATTAAAGCACTTAGAGCTTGATTTTTCAAAGAGCGTTACATTTGAAACTTTAATGGTCACACATCGGAATGAATCTGTTTTCTGCTGGCTCAGAACTCCTCCGTGCCGGGAGGCGGTATGGGCCGACGCGGCGGCGGGTCTTCTTCAGGGGAAATGGAATCTTCATGCACGGGGGGAGAATTCAGGAAAGGTGCGGCAAGAACGCCAATGGGGATTGCTGCTGCCCCGAGACCATACGCCGCACCTGTCGTGGCGGCGGAGGCGGCAAGGGTCAGAGGGATGTCGACTCCCCAGGAGAAAAGGCATGCCAGCGGCATGCGGATATAGTTGCCGGTGCTGCGGATAGTGGGGATGCCCGGGATGTGTTCCGACGTATTTAGCGTGTAGTTTAGTTGAGAAGTCGATTTTGCCGATGCCGGAATAAAGAGTTGTTTTGCAACGCGTATGTCTGCGTGCTCATGCGGAAAGTCTCCGTCTGCTATGGGCAGAGCTTTTTCCGAGGGCGATGAACTGACGGTATATCCCAGAGCCACGCTTGCTTCCTCCGCTGTAAGGGGGAAAAAGTAGCGGCAAACATGTTCCGACTCAATAGTGGTTTCAGGTGACGGCCATGAGGCCCGCTGCGTATCGCCGATGAGGGGATAGGTGGTGACCTGAACCAGAGCTTTTTGTTCAGGAATATAGTGAACCTCAAGCGGCATGTAGTAGCAATCGCCCAGCCGACTGACACTCGGCGTGGTGATGCGCGGAATACGGGCTTGAGGTATGCTTTTGCCGTAGGCATCCAGCCTGCTGCCCGAGCGGCAGTGAATCACCATGCAGGCATTGAGCATCAGGATGAGGGCAGAAAGAGCAGGGAGGGTAAGGTAGTGATTCATGGAGTTTTCGGATGGCGTGAATGTAACATATCAGATTCACCGATGCAAGAAAAAACGGGAGCTGCATTCAGCAGCTCCCGTGGATAGGAAATTCGGTCTGTATCTCTTTACAGCTCAGCAACCGGCTTGGCCAGCACCTTGCGGAGGCGGGCGAAGCGGGGCAGGGCCTGCACGGTCTTCATGCCGGGTTCACCCTGGATGAGGGGCAGAGCGTAGTCGATGAAAGCCATCTCCACACCGTTACCGGCGGCGTTAATCCACTCACGGGGCACCTTGCGCTCGTAGTTGGCCACTTGAGCAAGGGGCAGGAGCTTGGTGTTGCAGACGTACTGACCGTACAGCTCACTGCGCTCGAAAGCGACCATCATGTCAGTCTTGCCCTCAACAGCGGCGGTCACGGCGGCCTTACCGGCCTGGTAAGCTTCCATAGCATCCGTGGTGGAGGCCAGGTGGGTGGCGCAGCGCTGCAGCAGGGACGGCTCGATGGCGCGAACCTTGGCAGAGGAGATGCGGGCACGAACAACGTCAGCCAGCTTGTTGGCAAGACCGCCGAGCTGGGCATGACCGAAACCGTCGTTACCGTTGGTCTTGGCCTCGGAGATGAACTTGCCGTCCTTGTCGTGGATACCCTCGGAAACCACCACCATGCACTTGCCGGTGGCCTTGTAGATGCGCTCCACGTCAGCCAAGAAGGACTCCATATCGAAGTCAACCTCCGGCAGGTAGATGAGGTCGGGACCGGCACCGGCGTAGTTAGCCAGAGCGGAAGCGGCGGTGAGCCAGCCGGCGTGGCGGCCCATCACCTCGATGATGGTGACCATGCCGGTGTCGTAGCAGCAGGCATCATGCTTCACCTCCATGCAGGAAGTGGCGATGTACTTGGCTGCGGAAGCGAAACCGGGGCAGTGGTCAGTGCCGAAGAGGTCGTTGTCGATGGTCTTGGGAATGCCCATGACACGGCACTCGTAACCGCTCTTCTGCATGAACTTGGAAATCTTGTTGCAGGTGTCCATGGAGTCATTGCCACCGTTGTAGAAGAAGTAGCGCACGTCGTACTTCTTGAAGGTCTCGAGAATCTTCTCGTAGTCGGTGGGGTCGACATCGGGATCCTTCATCTTGTAACGGCAGGTACCAAGAGCGGAGGAGGGGGTGAACTTGAGCAGTTCCAGCTCCACGGGATCTTCCAGCCCCATGTCATAGAGCAGGCCGTTGAGCACGCCGGTGATACCGTTGGCAGCACCCAGAACGCGGGTAATCTGCGGAGCGTTGAGAGCTGTCTGCACAGCGCCGAGTACGCTGGCGTTAATCACAGCGGTAGGACCGCCGGACTGACCGATGATGCATGCACCTTTGAGTTCGTTCATATCGAAGAGTCGAGGTATTAATTTTGTTATAGAGTGTGCGTTTTCGTGGTGAAAACACAGATGTTGTGCCGCAGAACGCAGCCGCACAATTCTAGCAGTTATCAAACGGTTTGACAAGCAAAATTACGGAAATGTCAAACAATGAGACGTGAAAAACGTGTTTGACGCGGGTGAAAGCACGCGAAAAGCCGCGCTGAGGAACAGTGCGGCTTTTCGGAAGTATGATGGAGAACGCTTATCTCATGCCATGCGGGCGTGGGCATCTGCCTCCACGGCTTTCCAAAGGCCAGAGATGCCGGATTCTACCGCAGTGCGAGCGGCGGTAAGTTCTGTGCCGGGTTCGCCGTGTGCGAAGAGGTAGAACTTAATCTTGGGCTCCGTGCCGCTGGGGCGCACGGCAAAGCTACGTCCGTCCGCCAAATCGATAAAGAGCATCTTTTCAGCAGGAACGGGGTCACCCTCGGCATCAATCATCTTACCGGAGGAGAAGTCGCGTACGCCGACAACGGCGGCACCGTCCATGGTGGTGGGAGGATTCTCGATATAGCTCTTGGTGAGGGCGGCAATCTTGGCGGCACCGTCAGCACCTTCCATCACGATGTTGGTGCCCAGTTCCTTGTAGTAGCCAAGCTGTGTGTAGATGCTGTTGAGGCATTCCAACAGACCGATACCTTTGGAAGCAAGGTAGGCGTTCAGCTCCGCCAGACAGATGGCAGCTGCGTTGGCGTCCTTGTCCCGCACGAAATCCTGAGCCAGATAGCCGTAGCTTTCCTCGCCGCCGAAGACAAAGAACTTGCTGTATTCCAGGCGCAGGGCGCGGGTCTGAGCTTCGGTCATGCTGCGGTAGTTCTGCCGCAACTCTGCGGGGATGGCGTTCTCGTACTTGCCAAGCTTGGCGGCAATGTACTTGAAGCCGGTCAGGACATTCACGGTGGCAATGCCGAACGAAGCGGCAATGGCATCCTGAAGAGGACTGGTTACGAAAGTCTTGACCATGACAGCATGGTCAATATTCTCCGGGGTGAGGATGCCGAGCTCTACCATGCTCATGCAGCGATACCAGGCGAGCAGACACCCCGTCTGGTTGCCGGTGAGCAGCTGCATTTTACCGGTGGCCTTGTCGCGCACGGCTATGCCCATGCGGTCGGCATCCGGGTCGGTGGCGATGACTAAATCTGCATTTTCGGCATCTGCCTGAGCAATGGCCATATCAAGAGCGGGTGCGTTTTCCGGGTTGGGGCTCTTGACGGTGGGGAAGCGGCCGTCCAATACATCCTGAGCCGCCACAGTGCTGACGTTGCAGCCCAGCTCACGGAGTAGGGGAACGATGCAGCGGGCGCCCGTGCCGTGCAGGTTGGTGAACACCACCTTGGCAGCAGCGGCGGAGAAAATCTCCGGGCGCAGGATGATTCCCTGAAGCTTCTTCATGTAGATGGTATCGAATGCTGCATCCAGAATTCGCAGAGAGCCCTGCTGTTCGGCGGGAAGGGGGGTGTAGGAGTCTGTTGTCAGGGCATTTACCTCTGCAATCACGGCTTTGTCATGCGGTGCAATCAGCTGCGCTCCGTCATTGAAGTAGGCCTTGAAGCCGTTGTCGTGAGCGGGGTTGTGAGAGGCGGTCAGCACCACACCCGTGTCCGCGTTCAGCTCGCGGATGGCAAAGGATACTTCCGGCGTGGAGCAGGGACCGTCAAACAGCGCGCAGTCACAGCCCAAATCCGTGGTAATGCGAGCACAGAACTCTGCGAAGTCGCGTGAGAAGTGGCGGGTGTCATGCCCCACGACGATGAGCGGTTTGCGACCGGTGCCCTCTGCTTCTACGAAGCGACGGACGTAGGTGATGAGGCCGCGCATGGCTCGTCCCACGTTGAAGTAGTTCATGGAGGCTGTGCCTACGCAGGGGAACTCGGGGCGCCCGTTAATGCCACCCTTGCCCTGCTCGGCTTCGGTGACGATGGTGCCGATGGTACGCCCGCGCAGACCACCCGTGCCGAATGCCAGTGTTTTGTAGAAACGGTTGTTGAGCTCAGCCCATGCCTGAGCCTCAATCAGCTGGTCAATGGCTGCTGGGACAATGGTATCCTGCGTGGCTCCGCAGAGCATGCAGATATTCTCGAGAGATGATTCAAGCAGCTTGCCGTCTGCAACGGCCTGCTTCAGCGTGGAAAGAGTAGCTTCCGTCATAACCCCGGCATTTTATCAAAGTCATGCCCTGCATGCAAGAGCTATCATGTGTCAGTAAAACTTTATCGGGTTGAACTAATACGCCGCAGTAATCGATGCGTAGCTCTTGCGCAGTCCCGGCCTAGTGTCTTGTTGAGTTAATTCATTACAATAAGCAAGCTTATTTATTCTTTATAATACAAATGCTTACGTGTTGAGAGTATTGTGTAGGACTAGCTAAACGAGACACTAGATGGGGAGGCTGTGGCTTTGGTGCGCAGGTATTGCTGTCATCAATCATGTCGCTACAACCATGAAGACAGGAAAAAACTCCCGGGAAGCATCTTCCGGGAGTTTGTCGTGCGTTACTTTTTTTATTTGAGTTTGATGGTGGGCTTTGTCACGTTGACAGCGGGCTTGGTGATATTAATGCCCTTTTCCGTTACCTGAACTTCAGGTTTTGTGATATCTATGGAGGGTTTTTGAATGTCCAGTTCAGGCTTTTTGATTTCAGAAGTCTTAGGCTTTTCGAGGGTAGGAAGCTCGATTGAGGGCTTTTCTACAGCGATAGAGGGTTTGGTGATTTCCACACCCTTATCCGTGGTTTTAACCGTTGGTTTGTTGATTTTTACGGAACCGGACTTGACTTTTGGTTTCAAGGTGTTGAGGTCAAGAGCGGAAACCGTGGGAAGAGCCGCGCAGAGAGCGGCACATAAAGCAATAATTGTTTTATTCATGGTGTAAATATCTGTTGGAAACGCGAGAGATTATATGTTAGATATACAAATACTTCAAGAGGAAAGCATGTCAACGAATGCGAATGGATGTCCGCCCGGAGCGGTGGGTGCGCTGCAGGCGGCGCCCATCCGCGCGTGCTTCCGGTATGATGCTGCCCATATACGGCAGGAGTTTGCGCATGATGAGCAGGTTTCCGTCACCGGTGATATGAACTCTGTCTTTCCAGCGGATATCCGCTACTCGCCCGTCCGGAAGTTTGGCGCGGTGAATATATTTTCCGTTTGCATCGGACAGAAGAGGTCGGGTATCAATGAACCCAAGCTTATAGTGGCTGCAGGTTCGTCTCATGATGTCAGTGATTTTGAGCAGCTGAGTATTAAGCGGTTCTTCATCCATGACAGGAGGACCCATGAAGATGAGTCTGGCATGATATTTCTGGCAGAGCCCGGCAATCTCTATGAGTTTATAGGTGTAGGCTTTGAGCCATTCACGTGAACAAGGCTCTCCCAGGTTTTTTTGTCCGTATATGCCCTGAGGGTCATTGGTGCCCACCCACATGACCACGATATGCGGGCGGTGTTTTTGCAGATTTTCTTCCAGTACTTTCGGCCAGTTATAAAAATCCGGCCGACTCAGTCCCGTGGAGCGCTTGCCTATGGGGATGAGTGAGATGTTTTCATAGCCATCCAAGGCTTTTTGCATTTGCGGGCCGAGCGCTTCCATGAGAGAATCTCCGGTGAGCAGGATTCGGATGGGCCGAGCGGCTTTTCCGCTGCCGCCGTACTCCAGATGCATGGCGAATGCTGCCATAGCGGAGAGGAGAAAACACAAAATAGAGAGTAAATTTTTCATCTCTTGCCGGGGCGGTATTTGATGGTAATTTCCAGCGGTGCGCGACCGGGTGCTGTGAGCTCTTTTTCGCTTAGACATCGCTCAGGATGTTTGGTGCGGAAATCAGCTATTTTTTTCTCCAGCATGGGCATTATATGTTCGATGACCAGTTTGTTCCCCATGGGGGAAAGATGTTCTCTGTCTTTTGCCCGCAGACGCACTGTATTGCCCTGCGAGTCGGTCATGTAGGTGCGGAAGTTGCCATCAGCATCTCCCAACACGGAGGAGGTGTCAACAAAAGAGATGCCGTGTTCAGCGCAGCCCTCCTGCTGGGCGAGAGCTGTTTGCGCCAGAATTTTGGCATATCGGCTGCCCATGGGGGGGAGTCCTATCCACAGCATATCACAACCATGGTTACGACCTATGGCGAAAAGTTCTGCCATTTTTTCACGGTATGCCTTTCTCCACGCTTCTTCGGAATTGGGGTAGACCGTTTTGCCGTTGCGTTTGATGGGCATGCCGTCGTTAGCTCCCATAAAGAAAATGATGAGGTCCGGTCGAGTCTCTGACACCGTTTTCTGCATATTTTGCGGCCAGTTAAAGTAATCCGGTCTGCTCAGCCCGGTGGAATATTTGGCTGTCAGGATAAAGTGCAGCCCCTTGCGGTGGCGCAGGGTGCGGTGAGCTGTCGGTCCCAAATCTTCCATCAGGGAGTCACCCAGCAGCATAATGCGGTATCGAATCGGTTTATCAGCATTTTCTGCGGCAGTCGTCGCAGTGGGGGCTTCCCGAATATCCTCATGCGTAGGAGCCGGAGGCTGGGCCGGTTCTGAATCCGGTTCGGATTCACGTTTCGATGGGGGCTCAGAAGCCGGTGTCGGAATCTGCTCAGAGGAGGGCGGGGGGGTGTCATTCAGGAAATCCATGCTTGGCAGACTCATCAGCTGAGCCGGATTCAGCGTCGATTCCTGAGAGGGAGCTGAGAGCCGCAAAGCATTCAGTTGTGAAAGAGCGGGTACTCGCACATAGACAATTCGGGGAATCTGCGGATTGACGGAAAGGTCCGTGGCCTCATCATTTTCTCCTAACATGGGGAGATGATTGGCAATCTGTGAGATAAGTTTCTTTTCTGCGCAGAAAAGTTGAGGCAATCCCGTGTATTCGGCAGCAGTGGCAAGTTTCTCGGCAAGTCCTCCCCATTCCGGGTGTTCTCTTTCAAGTTGTCGGCAGTATTCTTTCACGTTTTGTCCACCCAGCAGCAGTGCCGCCAAACAGGTGCTCAGGCAGATGCTTACAGATGGTGGAAGCTTGAGTTGCATGGGTGAATAATCAGAAATTGAAATAGATGAACGGAAGTACGCCTTCCGGACCGAGATTCAGAATGATACCCCCCAGCAAGCCTACTGTCATTGCCTGCAGTGACCAGGGTAATTTGGCCTGAATGCCTGTGAATGATCGGTAGCAGATGGGGCCAATCCACTGAATAGCCAGCCCCAGAACTACGATGAAGAGAATCTGAACCGGGCAGGTTGCGCTCTCGTGAGTGGCCGCCACGGCTTGCAGTACGCTGCAGGCTGTGTCAAAATCTTTTGCCCGGAAGAATACCCAGAGCAGAGTGACAAAATGGAAGGTAATCAGCCAGGCTAGGGTACTGCCGAGAGCCTTCAGCCATCGGTTAGTTTTTCTCTGCATGCCTGGAATCCTGCGTTTAAGCTGCCCGATTGCGTGTACAACGGTAAGCCCTATGCCGTGAAAAAATCCCCAGATGAGAAAATTGAGACCGCTGCCGTGCCAAATGCCTCCAATCACCATAGTGACGGTCAAGTTGACATATCGATTGCCTCGGCGGTTGCCTCCCAGCGGTATGTAGAGATAATCCTTCAGCCAGCGGGAAAGCGATATGTGCCAGCGATGCCAAAATTCCTGAAGATTCAGAGCGCGGTACGGCGAATCAAAGTTGAGCGGCAGCCGGAATCCCATGAGTCTTCCTATGCCGATAGCCAAATCGGAATAACCGGAGAAATCCAGAAATATTTGGATAGAGTATGCATAAATGCCGATTAGTGCTACGCCTGCCGCATAGTTCTCAGGGTCGCGGAACAGAGGATCTACCAATTGTTCGGATAGGAATGTTGCCAGTGCTACTTTCTTGAATAACCCGCTCAGGATGAGAGCTGTGCCTTCACTGAAATCTCTACGGCTTTCCTCCCGTTCAATTAGTTGGGGAAAAAAATCGTTCTCCCGCATGATAGGCCCGGCCATGATGGTAGGGAAAAAGGATATGTACGCCAAAACATCAGAAAACGACCGCGCCGTGCGTTCCGGGTTGCGAAAGTGGTCTATGGCATAGGAAAGCCCCTGAAACGAGTAAAAAGAAAGTCCTGCCGGCAGGATAATATTTCCCATATCAGATTCCATCAACCATTGCCTGAGCGCTGATTCATGCCCTACTGTATCATGAAGCCACAGGAAAAAGGGCTCAGCGTATTTGAAAAAAGCCAGTATAAGGATATGGAGAGAAACATCCGTTGTGATGATGCCACGCCTGATTCGGGGAGAATCAACTCTTGCTATCCACTTGACCGCGCCCCAGTTCAACACAGTTATAAGCAATAGAAGAAGCAGATATTCAAACCCGATGTGACTGTAACAAAACAGTCCCGCAATAATCAGAAAGTACTTGTAGAGAAGCGGTCGAGAACGAAGCACCCACCCGATGCACAGCGTCGGCAGGAAAAAAAGAACGAAACTGGTGGTGATGAAATTCAAGCGGAGAGCGTGCAGCGAATTAACGTATTGAGCCTTCGGGGCAACGAAAGACTACCATAAAGCTGTACATCTGCAAGCTTTTTCTTGCGGAATCTGCATCTGCCTGTTGTCATCAGTCAGATTTGAGGCCCTCACATGTGAGGAGCCTTTTGTAAATATTATGCTCTCATTACTCCTTCGGTATGAATATCCATGTATCTTATCTTGATTACAGACAGATTCTCTAATCTCTTCCCTATGAATGTTCTGTCTGCGGATATTCCGCTCGGGTATTTGCGGTGAAGTTCAGCTCACAACACTTTGGGCATAAAACGGATTGTTCTCGTCTCATGGTTGTCTATATGAACAAGGAAAACGCTGCGCGTGACATTCAAACAATTTTTTCATCTGACGGCAAAATGTTCGGCTCAGAATATATTTGTTGCTTGTATGGTTGATGTAATATATTGATTGGTGGTGAGCAAGAATAAATCATTCTGTTTGATGGGATTGGCATTGACACATGAGAAGAACTTTGATACGCCTATACCCATGAATGTTCGCTGGTATTGACTGACGCTGTTTCTTATGTTTTTCGGATTGATGACAGTTCCGTTGTCGGCGCAGGAAGAAAACTCCTCGCCCGATGAGTTTGCGGAGACTGCGGCATCCGGGCTTGCTATGGGTACAGAGACTCATGGTAAGGAGACAAGAGAATTTCTTTAAAATACGCGGAACTTAAGTGCTTTTGCAACAAATGCCCTCTCCCCTTTTTTTTCTTTACCGCAGTTCTTGTTGCTTCTTATCAGATTGTGGTCAAATTCTTCTTGATGCAGAACATATGTCATAGTAGAATGTGTACATGAAGACCTTGTATATGATGCTGATAGGGGGATTGTCGGTGCTGCTCCCGCTGCAGGCGGGACAGCCTCAGCAGCAGATGAACACAGTTGCTCCGCAGCAGGAGGAGGAAGCGTTTAATGAGGCTCTGCGCCGAGTTCTTGAATCTCAGTCTGAAGATTTGTACCCGGTTGCCTTGGCGGTTTTGAATTCCGGCGGGGGAGAGGGGGATTTTTTCAATCTCATGAAGCGTGCTGCTGAAGCGGGAAATCCGGTGGCACAGAAGTGGCGTGCTCAGATGCTGATGCAGGCCGCTCCGCAGACTCAGGCAGAATGGAAGACCTCAACGCAGACTGTACAAGCCCGCGCTCTGATGAAAGCCGCCGCTGATGCCGGCTATGTCCCGGCGCAGGTGGAAATGGCTCGATATGCAGGCAGCGGTGTGGGCGCTCCTGCCAATGAGTCTGAGGGGCTTCGCTGTCTCATGCAGGCATGCAAAAACGGGAGTGCCAGAGCCCGCGCGGCTTATCTGCTGTTGTCCGGGCGCTTGGATGCCGGGAAATTTGATGCTCCGGAAATTGCCTCGGAACTTAACAAGAATAATTTTTATTTGGAAGAAGTGATTGCTTCTCTTTACGGCAATTCCCCGGAAGCGTTGGAGTGGCTGGAAAAAGCATCAGCCCACGGCAGCCCTACCGCAGCTTTTTTATTGGGTCAGCTCAAGGTTCAGACGGATGAGGCTGCCGCGCAGGAGCTGTTGAAACTGGCGGCAGAGCGGCATCTGCCGGGAGCTCTTGCCACGCTGGGTGGGATGATGCTCAGTACCGGGCAGGAGCCAGAGGGTATTCGCCGACTGCAGTTGGCTTTCATGCTGGGGTACACCCCGGCGGCAGCTACTCTGGCGGCTCAGTATATCAATCATCCGGAGACTTATTCAGCGGAGCGAGTGTATGCTCTGTATGACATTGCCGCAGGGTTGCGGGATTCACGGGCTGCGGTGGCGCGGGCTTATTGTCTGGCAACGGGGCGGGGCTGTGAGCCTGCCGCAGAGCAGGGTGCTGAGCAACTGAAGCGTCTGGCGGATGAGGGAAATCCGTATGCGCATGTGGCGCTGGCAGACTTGTATTTTAACGGGATAGGCGTTCCGGCTGATATGATGAAAGCTATCAATGCTTTGGGTGAGGCAGATGCTGTCGGCGTGCCGAATGCATACGTGCTCATGGCGGTGCTGACTCATCTTGGGAATGCCGCCGCAGCACCGAATGCTCGGCGTGCAGAGCTGTATCTCAGGATGTCTGAGGAACGCGGCACAGTGGGTGCCCGGCAGTTGTTTGATGCACTGGTGAAGGAAAAATCCTGGCATTTCCTGCCGCCCGTCAGGAAATAAGCCGTATTCTGCACTTGCGTTGAAGCATAGAGAGGTGTAGAATCAACCCGAAAAGTTATGAGCCAGCTGAAAGACCGATTGTTCGATGAAATCCTGCAGGCGCGGCAGCGTGTGTATGCCGTGGGTGAGCCCACCCCGCTGCAGGAAATACGTCTTGACGGCGTGGATGCCGTGGTGTTTGCCAAACGTGAGGACCTGGGTCCGATTAAGGCGTATAAATGGCGCGGTGCCTACAACTGCATGGCCAAGCTCAGCCCGGAGCAGCGTGCCGGAGGCGTGGTAGCCGCCAGTGCGGGTAATCACGGGCAGGGCGTGGCGCTTGCGGCGGCGCGTCTGGACTGCAAGGCTCATATTTTCATGCCCCGTTCCACCCCGGTGGTGAAACAGAATGCTGTCCGTATGCATGGCGGTGCCAATGTCGAAATTGTGCTGACGGGTGATTCCTATGATGCCGCCTCTGCTGCGGCTCATGAGTTTGCCGATGCCCATGGGCTGACTTTTGTCCATCCTTATGATGATTTGAACACCATGGGCGGGCAGGGCACGCTGGCGGATGAAGTGGTCATGAGCGGCAAGGGACCCTTTGACCGCGTGTATCTTCAGATTGGCGGTGGAGGGCTGGCTGCGGGCTGCGCCTGCTGGTTCAAAAAGTTCTGGCCGGACTGCAAGTGCATCGGCGTGGAGGGCGTGAATCAGGCTTCCATGAAACTGGCGGTGGAGAGCGGGGAACGCAAGGCTCTTTCCTATGTGGACGTGTTCTGTGACGGTACCGCTGTGCGCATCGCCGGAGAGAATACCTTTGAGCTCTGCCGCGAACTGTTGGACGGCTTTGTGACCGTGACCAACGATGAGGTCTGCCGTGCAATCCGCTCCCTCTGGAACGGGCTTCGGGTGATTCCCGAGCCTTCCGGCGCCATGGGACTGGCTGCTCTGCTTCAGGATTGGAAAGCGGGCAATATCAAGCCCGGAGAGCGTTGCCTGGTGGTGCTTTCCGGTGCCAATATGGATTTTGCGCAGATGGGTGTTGTGGCATCCCGCGCCGGTGTGCAGGAGTCCAATCGCCATGAGCGCTTCCTGCAAATCCCCATGGAAACCAAGCGCGGGCAGATACTCAAGTATCTGGAAAGCATCCCCGCCGGTGTACAGCTGACGGATGTACAGTACGGTCGCGTGGCAGGGGATATTCAGTACCCCGTGTTCGGTGTGCTGGGTACGGACGAACAGTTTGCGGAAATTGATCGCCGCCTGGCCGTCAAGGGGCTCAAGGCTCACGATGTGACGCAGGATGAAGATGTCATGTTCCGCATGATTTCCTATGACCGTGAGCGGCTCAGCCACCCGGTGTTCTTCGTGATAGAGTTCCCGGAGCGAGCCGGAGCTTTCTCTGAGTTCATGCGCGGCATGGGCGAGTACGCCAACCTCTGTTACTTCAACTACCAGTATTCCGGTGAGCAGGTAGGGCGTGCACTCGTGGGGCTGGAGTTTGAATCCCGTGCCGACCGCGATGCCTGCCGCACCCGTGCGGAAGAGATGAAAGGGACAACCATCCAGAGCATCCACGAGCTGCGGGACGATGTGCGCCACCGTGTGCTTGATCGCATGTCTCCCTCTGTGTGATGTTGATTCTGGCTTCTCAGTCACCGCGCCGCCGTGACCTCCTGCAGCGGGAGGGCGTGGACTTTGTTGTTGAGGTGCAACCCGCAGAGGAACTGCACGATGCCACGATGAAGCCGGCAGCACTCTGTGCTCACAATGCCGCCGCCAAGGCTGCCGCTGTGGCGGCACTGCATCCGCAGGATATCGTTATAGGGGCAGACACGCTGGTGTTCATCGATGACATGCCGCTGGGCAAACCGGCGGATGAGGCAGAAGCTGTTGCCATGCTGAAGCGCTTGCAGGGGCGTACCCACTGCGTCTGCACCGCTGTGGCGCTGTTCATGCCCGGCGGCGAACGCCGCGACTTTGCCGAGCTGAGTTATGTGACGTTCAAGCCGCTGAGAGACAGTGATATCCGCCGCTACATGGAACGGGTGCACGTGTACGACAAGGCCGGAGCCTACGCCATTCAGGAGCACGGCGATATGATTATCGAACGCTTTGAGGGCGATTTGGACAATGTCATCGGCCTGCCCGTCACCCGCCTGTTGCAGGTGCTGCGGGGCTGATGCGGGCACATGGAAATGGTGAAGGAGCGAATTGCTCCACAGCGCTAACGTTTGAACCGCAAGTGTTCGTGGTGCTGAGGGAGAAACCGGACCGAGAGAAGAGCTTCTTTCTTTCTGTCAATGACGTTTCTACTGCAGAATTGTATTATTTCACTGCGGAATACACTACTTAGTTCGTTCTTGATAATATGAATGGTAGCCCGCATTCAACAGCCGACCCAACCAAAACATCAACCCTAATTGTCCGATACTTACCGATGGTGCTAAATACCGTATATCCGGTGACGGAGTAACCACTATGAAGCTGCATGCATATAATAGGCAGTATGCTGCTACAATGACGTAAATGAAATCAAATAGTGAACCTGAGATAGAAGTGCATTTCAATTGTTTGTAGGAAATTACGGCTGTAACCGCCAGTAAAATAAAAGTACACCATCTTATTTTCGATAAGGTATAATTGCATGAAAATACATTTTTCCATGCATGTGGATTATTTTTAACTGCTGGGTATGAGGATTCTACTATTTTATGTAGTTTATGATGAATTACACCACCACAGTAAAATTGGAAAATCTGAAGCCCTTTTGCCACCATCATTGTCATAGGCTTTTCTTTCCAGTATTGTATATACAGCTTCTCCAGCTTTGGGTATAATGATTTATCTCTCAGTAGGTGCCAATATGCCGTAATTGTATAGTCTGTATCCCCCCATTTGTTGTCTATAAGGTTAGTTTCAAATAGTTTGTTTTCTTCACCTTCAAGAATTGCAGCTATTCGCACATCGGATATAAGCATAGGGGTAATAGGTTTTGTCTGCTGAACCGGGAATAATACATCCACCAATGGCATGAAAATTATGGCGAATACCATAGATAGAACCCCGACAGCAGCAATGAGTTTTTTGTAGCTCCAATTTCTGTACTTAGGGAAAGCAAGTACGACAGCACTTATCACCAAAGGTGCTGATAATATAGAATTTTTGCGGAAAGCACAGCAATTCCATAATAGTATAAGAATTAAAATACTCAGACATATTTTTAGTCTGTCGCTATTTGTTGAGTATAATGCAACAATTACTGCAATAAGTGTAATTGAGACATGCGTAAAAAATTGATCAAGCCCCCAAAGCGAGTATGAATCATTAGCGAAGATGATGAACATTGCCAAAGTGTAGCAGCAGAGATATTTTTTTGTACTTCCGTTAAATAAAGAAAGAACATAGGCAATACTGCTCAGGGATAGAACGGTGGCACATATTCCCATAATTCTGATGACCTCTGCTCCTGATAATTTTATTCCCAATAGAGCAAAGATACATTTTACTGCTATACCTTCATACATAAACAGCGATGAATGCCAGTTTGTTACATGATGTGTCTCTATGGAAACACTGTAAGTACTTCTGGTATCATCTGTCATGTTGCTCCCATCTGCTCCGGGCATCAACCCGATATATACCAAGAGCGCCAAGGTACATATGACACAAGTCAGACTTAAGATGAATCTTTTGTTCATTTTACTTGGATTCATGATATTCTTTTTCGGTGTTTATTTCCCAGATATTAGCTTTGTCTGTGATGCCATTAGAGATATTCTTTGCTGCTTCCATGGCTGAAAGCATAGAGTGGTCCATATTGTTGTAACGGTGCATTCCATTTCTTCCGATTAAGTAGAGGTTGCTCAGATTATCAGCCCACTCACGGATGATATGAAATTCCTTATAACTGCCAAAGTAGGCCGGATATGCTTTTTCGATGCGGAATACTTTGTGGTCTACAACATCTGCTTTATTAATGATGCCTAGTTTTACCAGCTCATCTTCCGCAAAGTTACAGAATGACGAGTCCTCCATATTCCAGAGCTCATCGCCTTTATTGACGAAGTATTCCATACCAATCCAAGCTTTACTGCGGTCATGCACTAAATAGGGACTCCAGTTGTTGAAAATCTGAAGTCGCCCTACCTTAACATCCGGCTCCTGAACATAAATCCAGTTATCGGGCACTACTCCGTGTTCTCCAACAGTGGTATTCATGTATTTACTTTTGAGCTGAAGTTTGTTGAGCAGTAAGCCGACAGTCATGAAATCACGATATACGAGACCATCGGCAACTGTTTTAACCGTGGTAGGAACTGCATCTCCCATCTTGCTAATAAGCTCTTTTACTGACGTGGTGGAAATGAGTACATCTGCCTCATAGCGCGCAAACTCTCCTGTCTGTATATCTTTTACCGTTACTGCTGCAACGCGTCCGTTTTCTACAATTATTTGTTCTACATCGCAACAACGTCGAATTTGAACGCCCATTTTTTCGGTTTCTGCACCAACTATCTCCCACAGCTGTCCGGGACCGTATTTGGGGTACCAAAATTCCTCAATGAGAGAGGTTTCTCCTCCCTGTTTATCCCTCTTTTTCCAAAAGATTAATTTAGAAAATGCGTGAGTCAATACTTTGAGGATGGATAAGCCTTTAACCCGCTGAGCTCCCCAATCAGCACCTATTTGATTACACGCCCTCCCCCACACTTTTTGTGTATAGTCACGGAAAAATGTTTTGTATAATTCCGTTCCGAATCTATTGATGAAGAAATCCTCAAGATTTCGCTCCTTGCGTTTGCAGAGCATAGCTAACAGGTAGCTTATCCCTATTTTTACCATGCGCAGGAGTCCTAAATTGATGACCGTATTCAGACTCAGAGAGACAGGGTAATCAAAGAACTTACGTAAAAACAGAATGCGACTCAGTCTGGAACGCACAAGCATTGTTCTGTCTTCGAGCTGTGGGTTGGGACCGGTTTCGCACAGCGGTACCCTGCGGTTTAATTCTATATCATCGCATGAAGGAGCTCCCTGCAATGGCATCATTTCTTTCCACCAATTCATTACTATATCTGACTTGGAGAAAAAACGATGTCCTCCGATATCAATTTTGTTTCCATTGTGCTCCAGGGTTCTGGAAATTCCTCCAAGCTGAGATTCCCTTTCAAAAACAATAATCTCTGTGTTTCCCTTACGCGCCAGTTCGTATGCTGCAGTTAGACCGGCTGGCCCTCCGCCGATGATTATAATCTTTTTCATATTAATATAAAATGAGTTTTCTTGCTCCGAAGTTCCAAAGAATAACAAGTCCTGTTGTCAGTAATTTTGAGATAATCACATGAAATTCTAATTTGTCTGTAAATATCCACATAAATAGCATAGTCAGCATAAGCCCTATGATTCCAATAATGCTAAATGTAATAAACTCAAGTGCTTGTTTGTTTTTCAATTTTCTTTTTGAAAAACACCACTTGTTGCTTGCATTGTATACGAAAATAAGACCACACGTAAAACCCATTGCTGACGCAATCAAATAATGTAAATGGAGCAATTCACTACATAATATTAAAACGGCGTAATCTATGATAAAGCCCATACCACCGGCAATCAGGTATCGGGCAAAACTGACGGCAAGCGCTGGCATCCACGACAAATGCGATATCGCCTTGTTTTTAATTTTGTGGAGATAAGTCATAACAGGAGAGTAATATGTATTTGCGTCATGTTAGATAGAATATATGTGAATGCATGCATCAGGTGTGTCTACTCTCTTGTGCAATGAGATGTAGAGATGCCTGTTACTACAATCTACCCGCACCAGTGTACAGCATTGTGAATGCTGACATACCCAACGTTGTTGTTAAGGTAATTATTTTCAATTATCAACAAGAATCAAGCGGGCATGAAGATAAGCAGTTCGCTACCCTCTTGATTGTCCCTGCATCTAGCGGTATAAGATTGACATTACACAGAAAATTGCTACAAATCGTTAGATTTTGCTTGATTCAGCATTCACAATGCATACCCAGCTACCATACGAATATGAAAACAGCAAAAGATATTATTAGGGATTTACCGTTAGATATGAAGGATGCAGCAAGACTGGTTCTGGAGGCAACGGAAGAACTGGGCGAGAGGGGGGCAGTGCTGACAAGGTTGGAAATGCTGCACTTGCTGCGGCGGGTGATTCGGGAGGGGGCGGCTGCTGTGAGGTCGGAGAAACACACAGTGTCCTTTGAACAGACGGCGTGGGCGAGTGTAGAAGCACGGGCAGACCGGCGGGCGACGACGCGGCGGGATTTGCGGCATTTTGTGCGGAGGATGCTGCGAGTGGAGGGGGTGGCGGTGCGGCCGCTGCGGGCGATGAGTACGCGGGAGTGCCGCGAGTTGTTGGAAAAGGCATTCGGCAACAGCGCTCACAGTTTCAATAAGGGACGCGCGATTCTGCACAGCATTTTTGCCTACGGGCAGCGGCAGGAGTGGTGCGGGGAGAACCCGGTGAGCCGCATTGAGACGAAGCGTATTCAGGAGAAAGAAATAGTGCCGCTGAGTCCGCAGGAGGTGAGGCGTCTGGAGCAGGCCGCGCAGCAGCCGGAGCACCGGGAAATGCGTTTTTCTCTCCACCTCTTGCTGTACAACGGCGTGCGCCCTCAGGAAGTAGCGCGGTTAAACGAGCGACACATTCAGCCGGAACAGGGACGGGTCATCATTCCCGCAGCCGGCAGTAAGACGGGAGGAGGACGCGTAGCGCCGCTGCGCAATAGAAAGCGGTTACAGGGAGTAGCCCTCCGCATTCCGCGTAACTGGCAAAACCGCTGGCGGAAACTTCGACGCGCCGCCGGATTTGCACCCGGACAATGGGTGCCGGATGTGTGTCGGCACACCTTTGCCAGCTATCATGCCGCACGTTTCCTCGATTTAGGGGCATTGCAGCTGGAGATGGGGCACCGCAGCGTAGAATTATTGCGCTCTCGCTACCTGAACCTGCCGCAGGTGAATCAGGCAAAAGCGTATTGGGGGTGAAATCAAGCAGTACACAATGAGGAGTTTTGATTGATAGCACCGATGTCAGGATGGGAAAAAGCCGTTCGGGTTCTATAAGCCGGATTCTGTCCGCCCTTGCGGGCTGTGTGACCATTTTTCTCGCGGTCGTGAAACCGTGCCCTGCGTTTATAGCGGGGTGCAACTAATACCCGGGGATTCTGAGCGGGCAGGCGACCCTTCCCCTGTTTGTCTTGCATCGCGCGGGGTTTTCCATGCCTCCTTCGTTACCTCCGGAGCGGTGGGCTCTTACCCCACCTTTTCACCCTTACCCTTGCGGGCGGTATATTTTCTGTGGCACTTTCCGGCCACCCGGCATTGGTTCCGGGTGTCTCCTGTTTTCACAGGACACGCTGCCTTATGATGTCCGGACTTTCCTCTACGCGGTGGATTGCTCCCCGCGCAGCGGTCACCCGAACCCGAACGGCGGCAAGAGAATACACCACTCTACTCATGCTGGCAAGTCCAAAGCGTCGAATAACGCAATTTTGCCGGGTGGGGGATACCCTGCAAAGCATTCTATGAGTTCGATTGCGGGCAGAGCGGTTGAGGTTCTACAAGGTAAAAAGGTGTTTTGCTAATATGCCGCCATTGGTTCAGAGCGCGTACCAATGCCACTGTTAGCCAAAGAAACAGCGCGGCAAACAAACCGCTGAAAAGCAGCACTTCCCGGCGATTTTCCGAGTTATCCCTCATCACCCGCTCAGGGTTTTCCGGCAGGTACAGGACAGATACGCGCTCCCAGGGTTGCCAGGTGGGTTGCCTGTCTCCGGTAAATCCTGTTGCCCGCATGCGTGTTCCCTCCTGTGTGTAAAACTCTAAAATGGGATAATAACGAGTCACGGTGCTCTTTATTTTGGAGCCTTCTTTCTGAGTCTTTCGTTGTACGCCCACGATGGCGGCATCTGCCCGCTCTCCCTTCAGATAAAGGTCAGCGCGGCATGAGCGCAGCACCCCCGGAAGCAGCGTAAGCAGCAGGTGAAGCCCCAGCGCAAACAGGAGTATTTTTATGCCGGGGGAATATTGGGTCTCCATGCGGAAAGCTGCCATATTCTCTTTGCCCGTTTCCGGGAGACTTACACCACTGGCTCGGAGCGCGGCTTCCGCTCCCTCGGTATCACTCACTCGTTTGAAGCCCAGAGACTGAACATGTTGCCTGAACTGTTCCTCATACATGAGGTAGTCGGCACTGCCGTCCCGGTGGCGTTTGATGCGGTGAACCAATTGTTCACAGAGGGGCAGGGAAATGACAATGGGTTTGCGGCTTAAGCGAAATACTGTGATACTGAGAGCACGGCGGTCGGTAATGACATATACAGTGCTTTTCAGTGCTTCAAATGGTGCTGCAGCCAGCGTGACCACTCCCCACACGATGAAAACGCTCAGAACTCGGAGCATATCCGGCGTCAGATCATTTTCACAATGCGTCCAATAGACGAACCCTGCGAATAGACCGAACCAAAACAGCCCGCAGAGGAGAAAGAGTGTGAGCGTTTTTCTTGTCGTGCTTTTCTGCTGATACGTCCATCGTACCTGTTCATCTTTTTGAAGTGCAAGGTCAATGATGCTGTTGATGCCTGAGGTGGTCTGCATACCCGTTAATGTTGATTGTTAATCCCTGAGGTGGATATCCGAAAGTTCATGCTTATTGCAGTTCGGGGTGACAGGGCGGCTGGGCAGGAGCAGCAACGGGCAGGAAAGTGAGTAAACAGGGAGAAACGCTTTTTCATAAGTTCTGCCATTTAGAACAGAAGAAATGCCTATTTGTTCAACAGCAATATCATATTTCTATAATTATCCATCGTTTGGAATCAGTTTTTCTGCTATAGATACATGGCATTACAGTAAGAGTATGCACCGCTCTGCGTCCGCCGGTAAAGTCAATGCACGTGATAACGCGTTTTTTACTTGAGAAATCATAAGTAATTTGGTACGTTGAAAACATGTTCAACCGAGTTATTTTACCCGTGCTGGTCTGTGGATTGGCGTGCGCGACAGAAGGTTTTGAAAACCAGCCTGTTGGGAGCGTGAGTTCTCTGAGGGTGGAAAATGGTACGCTTTCTGCGGAGGCGGGGCATGCGTCTATCATTGCCAAACATGCCCGCTCGGGCAGGCAGGCTCTGCATATTCAGGGGGGGCAGAATCATGTCGCCAAAATCACGTTCAGTACCCCCACGGCACATGACACGCAGCTTTCCTTCTGGCTGCAGCGTTGGACGGCTCGGCCTCCGTTTGATTTCCGAGTCATCGCGGAAACTCCGACCGGGGCTGTTGAGCTTAAAAAGCTTGACCGAATGAATGTGGGCGGCTATCGGGAGCAGGTGCAGGTGCTTCTGCCTGCCGGTACGACGTCTCTACTGCTTTTTTGTACCAGCGATGCACGCGGCGGTGCTTTGATTGATGATCTGGAGCTTGCCTCCGGTCCCATGATTCTGCAATCTGTACATATGGTGAATCCCGGTGCTTTCCCCATGCTCAAGCGCGCCCCCATCAATCCTGTGCTGGGCTATAAGCTTCAGACCGCCGGTGCAGCCAATCCTCAGCAGGTGCAAAAGCTTTGCCTGAAAGTTTCTCCTGCGGACGCCGTGGAAGAAGTGACGCTGCGCAGCGGCAGCCCGGATGGTACGGGCTTTGCCAATAGTGTGGTGTTCGGCAAGGCAAAACCTGCGGCAGACGGCTCGGTGACAATTGACTGTTCCGGCTCGCTGAAACCCGGTACCAATTGGTTGTGGGTGGATGCCAAACCATCCGCAGCAGCACAGGTGGGCGGCAGTGTTACCTTTGAAAGCGCCGGCCCGGAGATAGACGGAAAACTCCCGGCTCAGGATACCGCGCCGGTGACTCAGCAAATCGGTTATCTGGTTTCTGTGCCGGATGAAGTTGTGGGCAATCAGCCCGGCGGGGCTCCCCCCCGTAAGTGTGTGTCTTTCCGCATTCCGGGACTTATCCGCACGGCATCCGGTGCGTTGGTCGGCTGTTTTGATGCCCGTTATCTTCACTCCGGCGACCTCTGTGCTGATATAGATGTGGCAGTTGTGCGCTCTGAGGACGGCGGACAGACATGGAGCACACCTGAGGTGGCGATGGATGCCGGTCTCGGTGTAGCTAACGGCTGCGGAGATCCCTGCATTGTGCAGGATGAGAAGACCGGGCGTATCTGGATGCAGGCGCTGGCCTGTCATTTCTCCGGCGGTGCATCTCTTTGGACATCCAAGTCCGGGTTTGACCCGGCTTCCACCGGTCAGTGGGAAATGGTGTACAGTGATGATGACGGCAAGACCTGGAGCAAGGAGCATGTGAATCCCACCCGCGAGATTAAAAAGGAAGAGTGGACAACGATTCTTGCAGGTCCGGGCAACGGTATCTATACGAGCAAGGGGATTATTGTCTTCCCGGCTCAAATCTGGGATCGCGCCGCCAGTCCGCGCTGCATGTCAACCATCTGCTACTCTGCTGACAATGGTAAAACATGGCACTATGGTAACGGAGTGCCGCACGCTACCTCCGAATGCCAGGTGGTGGAGCTGCAGAACGGGGCTATCATGATTAACTGCCGCAACGAGGCACGCCAGGGGAACCGCATTGTGTATGTGACCCGTGACCTCGGCAAGACTTGGGAAGAGCATCCCACCAACAATAATACGTTGCGTGAACCCACCTGCCAGGCATCTCTTATCTCCGTGAACTCTCCGAAATACGGTAAGCTCCTCTTGTTCTCCAACCCGAAATCCGGCGGGCGTAACCACATGACCATCCGCGTCTCCACTGATGACGGCAAGACTTGGAGCAAGGGCTATGAATACGATATTCGCGGCTGCTGGGGGTATTCCTGCATCGCCATGGCAGATGACGATACCGTCGGTATCTTCTACGAGACAGCTCATGTAACTGAAACTTCCAATTTACACGGAATCGGTTTCGTGAGCATTCCGCTGAATGTCATTATGCAGGCAAAATAAATCATAAAATAGTTTAAGCTTATTCAGACCGCCCGAAATATTCGGGCGGTTTTTTCAGGGAGTTTCACGGATTGTTCAGACGTATCCAAAAGCTATCAGGATAATGGGCATGGTACAAACCGATAATTTTACCGTTAACGCAACTGAAGAATGCCCAGTCAGCATCAACATCACCAAGCTTCCTGATGGGGTGAGTGGATACACGTGCGGGAAGCTCAGGGAGCGCAGATTCCCCGGCATGAGTCGCAGTTTTCCGAAAAACTGTGTGTGAAGCCTTGGCATGGGAGCATTCGGGGATTGACGATTGGGGCGCTTTCTGGCAGAATAGGCGTGCGTATAAAGATATGATGAAAACATACGGTTATTATCGTCTGGCCGCGGCGACTCCGCGCGTGCGCGTGGCGCATGTTGATTTCAATGTTGCAGAGCTGGTGGGGACGATGAAATCTGCGGTGTCCGGCGGAGCTGCGGTGGTGGTGTTCCCGGAGTTATGTGTGACCGGTGCAAGCTGCGGTGATTTGTTTTTTCAACCCCGGTTGCAGCAGGCAGCGGTGAGGGGGCTGCTTCGTTTTGCAGAGGAAACGGCTGCGCTGAATGCCGTGGCAGTGGTGGGGCTTCCTCTGTTGGTTGAGGATGCTCTTTACAATGTGGCAGCAGTGGTAAAGCAGGGCAGAATTCTCGGCTTTGTTCCTGCCGGGATTGTGGGAGCTTTCCGTGATAGTGATGCGGCGCGCCGGTTCCGCTCCGCTGAGGAGCTGCGGGTGGATGCGGTGGAGATACCCGGGCAGGGGTTGGTGCCTCTGGGTGCGGATTTGCTGTTTTCCGATGATGCCGATTTGTGTTTCGGTGTGGAAGTGGGTGAGGATTCCGGCAGCGTTATCCCTCCCTCTGCACGTTTGGCACTGCAGGGGGCTCGCGTGATACTGAATCCTGCTGCCGCCCCGGAATTGGTGGACAGTGCCGATTATCGCCGCCGCTTGGTAACCGGGCTGAGCTCCCGCTGCGTGGCGGCGTATGTTCATGCCTCTGCCGGAGTGGGGGAGAGTACTCAGGATGCCGTGTGCGGCGGTCAGGCTCTGATTGCCTGCCGCGGGCGCCTGCTGGCGGAGAATGAGCGCTTCAGCCGAGAGAGCGGTATTATCTATGCCGATGCGGATTTGGCGTGGCTGGGCAATGCCCGCCTGAGTGACAGCTCGTTCAACATATCGCGCGCGCAGGAGATGCTGCCCGCCGTGCGGCGTGTGCAGCTCGGAGCTTTGGACAACTGCTGTGATTTGCAGTATGCCTATCTGCCCGCCCGCCCCTTTGTGCCGGAAACGGAAAACTTTTCATCCCGGTGTGAGGATATTCTGAATATTCAGGCTGCGGCACTGGCGAAACGTGTGGAACACTCTCACGCCAAAACGATGGTGTTGGGAGTATCCGGCGGTTTGGACAGCACGCTGGCGTTGCTGGTCTGTGTGCGGGTCTGCCGCATGCTGGGACGGGATGCTTCCTGTATCCTGGCAGTGACGATGCCCGGATTCGGTACCACGGGGCGCACGTACAACAATTCTCTGGCGATGATGAAAGCCATGGGCGTGACGCTGAAGGAGGTGAACATCCGTGAGGCTTGTCTGCTGCATTTCAAGGATTTGGATTTCGACCCGGCTCTGCGTACCAATACGTATGAGAATGTGCAGGCCCGTGAGCGTACAAAAATCCTCATGAATCTGGCCAACAAGACCGGCGGCATGGTGGTGGGCACGGGAGATCTTTCCGAAGTGGCGCTCGGCTGGTCCACTTACAACGGTGACCACATGAGCATGTACGGCGTGAATTGCAGCGTGCCCAAGACGCTCATTCGCTGCCTCCTGGAGTATGAGGCCCGCCGCAGCACCCCGGAGCTGGCCGCCACGCTGCGGGATGTGGTGAACACCCCCGTGAGCCCGGAGCTGCTGCCGCCGGCGGATGACGGCACCATGGAGCAGAAGACGGAAGATATTCTTGGGCCGTATGATATTCATGATTTCCTGCTGTATCATTTCATCCGGTACGGGGCAGAACCGGAAAAACTGCGTTTCCTGGCACAGAAAGCCTTTGTCGGAGAATTCGAGGAGGCTTTGATTGATCGCACGCTGCGCATGTTCCTCACCCGCTTCTTCCGCCAGCAGTTCAAGCGCAGCTGTGTGCCGGACGGCCCCAAGGTCGGTACCGTTGCGCTCTCGCCGCGTGGTGATTGGCGCATGCCCTCCGATGCCTGTGAAGAATTGTGGACATCTCAACTCAACTGATAGAACCGTTTATTTATGCCGAACAGTCAACTTTATCGCCCGAACGCAGCCATCATCTATCAACGCAATGATGGCACGGTGCTGATATGCGAACGCAGCAAACAACCCGGTGCCTGGCAGTTCCCGCAGGGCGGTATCAAGAAAGGCGAAGCTCCCCGCACGGCGGCTTGCCGCGAGGGGATGGAGGAAACGGGATTCCGCCCCAATGAATATGAGGTGGTGGCTGAAACGGGGCCCTATCGCTATGATTACCCACCGAAGGAACGCGAGCGCGTGCTGAGGAAGCGCGGTATCCCCTATGCCGGACAGGAGCAGCATTATTTCCTTTGCCTCATGCACCGCGATGATGCTGAACCGTGGTTGGATAACAAGGAATTCCGTGATTACCGCTGGGTGCAGCCTGCGGATTTTGACCTCTCCACCCTGCCGGAGTTCAAGCGCCCTGTGTACGAACAGGTGATGCGTGACTTTTTCTCTATCTGATACTCCATGCAGCCGATTGCCCATATCCGCAGCCCGTATGCCGAAAAATTCGGTGTCCCCAGGCAGGGCAATCTGGCACCGCATGTCATCAGCGAGATTGTTTTCGAGCCCCCGTATCGCAACGATGACTGCATCCGCGGACTGGAGGCTTTTTCCCACCTCTGGCTCATCTGGAAGTTTCACCACAACGGGGAAGAATGGCATCCCACCGTGCGGCCGCCCCGCTTGGGCGGTAATACGCGGCTGGGGGTTTTTGCCACCCGCTCCCCCTTTCGTCCCAACGGTCTGGGGCTTTCCGTCGTCCGGTTGGTGTCCGTAGAGCCCGGCCCGGTGTTGCGGGTTTCCGGGGCAGATATGGTGGACGGGACACCGATATTCGATATCAAACCCTACGTGCCATATGCGGATTCCATACCTGATGCGGCAGAGGGGTTCACAAGCGTACCCCGCACCCTCTTGCGGGTGGAATGGCAGACAAATACGCCGCAGATGCCGCCTGAGTGGCTTGCTGCGCTGGAGGAAACGCTTGCGCAGGATCCGCGCCCTGCTTACCAGCAGGATGCGGAAAGACGCTACCATCTCTCTTTCCGTCCCTGTGAAATTACCTTTCGAGTAGAGAATGATACGGCTTATATTCTGGAGGTAAAAGCGTTGAGATGAAGGATTTGGAAGAGGTGTTCCGTGAATTGCTTGATGCAGAGCCGGCCTCCGGCTCTGCTGTGGCGGTGTACCGCAACGGAGAAGAGGTGTTGAGTCTTTGCGGCGGACTCGCCCGCCCGGGCGTATCGTGGACACCGGAAACCGCTGTGCCTGTATTTTCTGCCACGAAAGCGGTGGCCTCGGCCTGTCTGTTGAATGCGCTTGCGGAGCAGGGCCTGGATGCGTGGCTGGAGATAGGAAAACTCTGGCCGGGATTCCCTATGCGGCAGGCCACGGTAGCCGATTTGCTGTCGCATCGGCTTGGATTGGCGGCGTTGCCGGAGCCTCTCCCCATGGAGAATCTGGAGGCGTTTCGCGTGGCCTTCGAACGCAGTTGTCCCAGCTCCGTCTATGGTTATCACCCGCAGACGTTCGGGCCGCTGGTAGATATCCTGATGCAGCAACTGATGGGGATGCGCGTGTGCGACTACTGGGAGCAGCGAATCCGTCGTCCATGGGCTTTGGAGCTTTATCTGGGGCATGTGCCGGAGGAGGTGCAGCCCCGCATCGCACATTTACAGCCCCCGCGCCTGCCGGGCGGGAAGATGCCGACGGATGAGTTCTACCGCGCTTATTTTGATGCGAACAGCTCTGTGTATCGCGCCTTTCATAGCGTGAAAGGGTATGATTCTCCCCGCGACATGAACACCGTTGCCGCCTGGTGCTGCGGCTCGCCCGCCAAGGGCGGGGTGGCCTCTGCCCGCGGCCTTTGCCGTTTTTATCAACTGCTGATGAACAGAGAGCCGGATTCCCCCTTTGCCCCTCAGGTGGCTCAATGGATGGGCACCCGGCAGGCAGGTGGCTTCGACCACACGCTTCTGCGCCATACCGCCTTCGGCTGCGGTGTTATGATGGAGCCTGCAGAGCTTTTTCCCGGCGGTGGTTTCGGGCACGCCGGAGCAGGGGGCTGCCATGCTTTCTGCGTGCCCGGGCTCGGGCTTTCCTTTGCCTATGTGATGAACCGCATGCAGCTGGGTATCCTGCCCGGTGAACGCGTGCAGCGACTTTTAGCGGCTATTCACATAAAACTGCCCCATTGAGGCATGCCTCTCATAATCCACGTTTCATAATCGATTAATATATTTGTTTTATCGATGATGAAAAGAAGGAGAATGCCAATGCTGCTCGTTAATGAGGCAAGCAATGCTGTTCGATTGTTCTTTTTTACCTCAGAAAGCATCAGTATAGGTATCAGGATTAAGATTATTTTAAATATATCGGGAAAGTAGCCATGATTATCAGGATATCTGTAAATAATGAGGAGTATCAGGAATAGATTTATTGTAAACGATGTAAACAGTGTAATAATTGAAATGATTTTCATGATGGTTGCTATAGAGGTGTCTCTCCGAATCGTTGCCCTTGGCGTTACTCTCGCTGCGAGTGTAGGAGAAGTCTCCGCGTACCGTGACAAGCTGACAATTTAAGTCGGTAATGATTGCAAGCTGTCCCCGCATTATTTAGTCGTGAAATAATCAGTAAAAGGATTGAACTCAACTTTTTTCTTGTTTTGAAGTTATCAAACTTGAATTTATCATGAGGATTTATCGTGCATAAAGGAGAACCTGCTGTTTTATATCATTTATGCCTGGGTTAAGTCAATCAATTTTTAAGACTTTTCAAAACGACGGAAAAGCTCTTCTGATGACGGATAGATTGTTAATCCCAGCGAAAATTTTACTTCGAGCACAGGAGCGAACAGTCTTAATTTGTCGAGCCGGGCAGCGTAGGGTGTGAATCGACGTAGGGGTATTCATAATTCGCTTGCTTGCGGGAAATAATTTGTTACAATAACCGGCACAACAACCATGAAACTGAGTGATACTGATTTGGAACGCTGCGACCGCGAATGGGCAGAGCGAGTGTTGAGAGAGGATGAGGAATTATTACTGGCGTACAAGCCGAAGAACGATGCGGTCAACGGTGAAATTCTGCAGCCGACGTTTATGGGGTTGGTATTTATGGCGGTTCCATTGTATGGGGTGCTGTACGCCGGAGTGCCATGCACATGGGAGAATGTTCTGATATTGACGATTTTCATTCTCGCTGGAATGGGGTTTGTGTTTTTCCCGTGGCGAAAAAGGTCGCTGAAAAAGCGCAGTATGTGTCTGGTGACGAACAGGCGCGTGATACATCTTTCCCTTTCTTTGATTCGAAAGTCGGAGTTGATGGAATCCTATGAACTTCGACCGAATGTGCAACTGGACGTTGTGGAGGAACAGAAAGACGGGACCGGCTATCTGGGCTTTAATTACGAGAATGAAGAAGAGGCTCTGGAATACGGCGGACTGCTGGAAAACGTGCCGCAGGTGCGGCATGTGGCTGCTGTGTTACAGGCTGCTCTGAAGGAGCAACAGTCCTGATAGAGATAGCAAAGTGTGACTGCATGCGCTCAGAATGCAAAACAGTCTTGACTTTTAGTGTGTAAGGCGTAGAATGAGCCGCGCTTCCGCACGCGTGTGATTTCGACGTGCGGCGTGCCTCTCTTATACAAGTTTTTTACTATGAACAGTTACCGTACCCATACGTGCGATGAACTCCGCCCGGCAGATGTTGACAAGAATGTAACGCTTGTCGGTTGGGTGGATACCGTGCGCGACCACGGCGGCGTGATTTTCATCGACCTCCGTGACCGTGCTGGCAAGACTCAGGTGGTGTTCCACCCTGAGGTTGATGCCGAACTGGCCAAGCTGGCTGAGGGCCTGCGTGTTGAGTCCGTGATTCAGGTGAATGGCAAGGTTGTGCGCCGCCTGAAGACGGATGAGGTGGATGCCACGAATCCCGATTTGCCCACGGGCGAGATTGAGGTGGAGGCGACCGCCATGAATATCCTCAACCGCGCTGCCGTGCTGCCGTTCCAGCTTGACCGCAACATCGCCAATGAGGACATCCGTCTGAAATACCGCTTCCTGGATTTGCGCCGCCCCTCCATGCAGCGCAACATGATTCTGCGCCACCGCATCACCAAGACCATGCGCGACTATCTGGACGAGCAGGGTTTCCTGGAGATTGAGACGCCCATCCTCTCCAAGAGCACGCCCGAGGGTGCCCGCGACTTCCTGGTGCCCAGCCGTCTTTCTCCCGGTGCATTCTATGCGCTGCCGCAGGCGCCTCAGCAGTACAAGCAGCTGCTCATGGTGGCAGGTATGGAAAAATACTTCCAGGTGGCTCGTTGCTTCCGCGATGAAGACCTGCGTGCCGACCGTCAGCCGGAGTTCACGCAGATTGATATTGAGGCATCCTTCATCACCCCGGAGGATGTCTATACCTGGATTGAGGACATGCTCAAGCGCGTGTTCAAGGAATCGGTGGGGCGCGACATCGTGACGCCGTTCCCCCGCATGACCTGGCGCGATGCCATGGATCAGTACGGTTCCGATAAGCCGGAGCGTCGTTTCGAGATGAAGCTGACCGATTGCTCTGACATCTTCGCCAAGAGCGATTTCCGCGTGTTCTCCTCTGCCGTGGCCAACGGCGGTGTGGTTAAAGCCATCAATGCCAAGAGCTTCTCCCCCTCCGTGGGACAGATTGATTCGCTTACCCAGACGGCTCTGGAAGCCGGAGCTAAGGGCCTGGCCTACATCAAGGTGCGCGACGTGAATAAGCGCGAGGAATGGAAGAGCCCCATCACCAAGCGCCTGACGGATGCAGAGATTGAGGCGTTGAAAGAACGGCTCAACATTGAAGACGGCGACTGTGTCTTCTTTGCTGCCGGTGATTGGGAGCAGAGCTGCACCATCCTGGGGCGTGTGCGTCTGGCTTGCGGCGAGTTCATGGAGCTGCTCAAGGGCAACACGGATATTGACCTCTTCTGGGTGACCCGCTTCCCGCTGTTCGGCTGGGATGCGGAGGAACAGCGTTTCTGCGCTATCCACCACCCCTTCACCCGCCCGGTTCCCGAGGACGTGGAGAAGGTGCTCAAGGGCGAGATTTCCACCGACCTCTGCGCCGAGGCCTACGACGTTATCTTCAACGGTAATGAGCTGGGCGGAGGTTCCATCCGTATCCATGAGAAAGACCTTCAGGATGCCACCTTCCGTGCGCTGGGCCTGGATGATGCCACCATCGAGGAGCAGTTCGGGCACCTGCTGAGTGCATTCTCCTTCGGTGCACCGCCTCACGGTGGTCTGGCTCTCGGCCTTGACCGCGTGGTCATGCTCATCAGTGAGAGTGAGTCGATTCGCGAGGTGATTGCATTCCCGAAGAACAATCGCGGTGCAGACCTCATGAGCGAATCTCCTGCACCTGCTGAGGCAAACCAGCTGCGCGATGTGCATATTCAGGTGAAGCTGCCTGAGAAGCTGCGCCTTAAGCTGGAGGCTGAAAAGGCCGCCGCCGAAGCCGGTGAACAGGCATGATAGCCACCTCTGCCGATTGAATTTTCAACGGTGCATGCGCAGATAGCTGTGTATGCACCGTTTTTATCAGAAAAATGGAGTTATCCAAATAAAACAGCGCCTCGCATGCGCCTGAAACAATGAAAGAAGTGAGAAATACACCGTCAAAGCAACATTCCTCCGGCTCAACGCCGGATTGGTCTGCGTGGTTGGATGAAAACGGCGCCAAGCTGCTGCTCTATGCCCGCCAACAGACCCGCCGCGAAGCTGATGCAGAGGATGTGTTGCAGGAGGCTCTCGTGCAGCTGGTGCAGGCGGTGGAATCCGGTTCTTTTCAAGGTGGCCCGGAGCAGTGGCCCTCCTATGCCTACACGGCGATTCGACATCTGGCGATGGATCGCGGACGGCGCGAGGAGGTGCGACGCAGTTACGCAGCCCGCCAGCAGGAATTCCTCAGCGAGGGCGAGGAAGATTGCCCATGGCTGGCTTGCGCGGCTGATTCGGAATACCTGCGGCAGCGTGTGGAGGCCCTTCTTCGCTCGCTGCCCAAGGAAATGGCGGAGGTTGTAATCCTGAAAATCTGGGGTGAGCATACCTTCCGCGAAATCGCAGAAATGACTCATACCAACATGTCCACCATCACTTCCCGTTATCGCTATGCCATGCAGGCTCTGCGTAAGGAACTGGAGGATAACCCCATCGAATCATGACTGACTTCAATGAACAGAATCCTGCGCCGGGGGTTACTCCGGCTCCCCTGAACCCTGCGCTCAAAGCCCGATTGCTGGAGAACATGCAGTCCGCTGCCGCTGATGTGAGTGAATTTCGGCGGGAGGAGGAGTTGCTGCTGCGTCTGCGCCCGTCAGCTGTAGAACATGGTTTGCAGGATAGGGTGGGGCTGAGGATGTATTTGGCAGCCACAGAGATACGCCGAGCCCACATGTACGCACGATCCTATTGGCGCAAAGTGACAGCCGCAGCGGTTTTGGTGATGAGCTGCGGTCTGGGACTGGGACTGACGCTTCGGAATGATGCCGTGGCTGACACCTCTCAGGCGGTTACCTCTCGCAGCATCATCGAAACCCGCGGCGGTGATTCCATCCGCTGGGATGCCGATGCAGTCCCGGTTCAAAGTGTGGAGGTAACGTATGAGGATTCTTTTGTCATGGATGCTGCAGAGGACATGAAGGTGATGGTGACGGTGCCCAATCGCACGCAGGTAATGGTTCCCGCTGACTTATTGTGAAAATGAATAAGATATTTTACATGTTAACATGCCTGCTGCCCATTTACGCGCATGCAGCGGAAGCGGAAAGGCGTGCAACATTCGGTGTGGTGGCGGGAGAATTAACCCCGGCTTTGCGCGTGTATACCGGCGTGGAGCAGGGGGTTATGGTACGCGCTGTATGGCCCGGCAGTCCTGCTGAGCAGGTAGGGGTGAAACGCGGGGATGTCATCGTCAAGCTTGACGGTCAAGATATACCGAACAGAGATACCATGGCTGCATTTTTACGGAAACGCATGCCGGGTGAAACGGTCACGGCAACCCTTTATTTCGGCGGTCAGCAGAGAGAGACTGCGGTAAAGCTTCTGCCGCGCCCGACGGGGAATGCCGGCTCTCCGTCTACAGCAGAAGCGGCAGTGGGCGGAGACCGTCTGCACCGTCCCATGGCGGTATCCGACGATATTCGCCGGCAGTTCCGCGAACGCCGCAGGAATATCTGTGCCCATTTTGCGACTTTGCCGGATTCGTTTGATACGGAAAAAGTGACGGATGAGCTTCAGGCAATCCGAGATTTGGCACGGGATTCCAACCCCGGGGGCGCTGGGTGGATGGTGGGGCGGGCCGGAGTAGCCGCCGTGCAGTTCAGAGATGCTGCGGGTACGTTATTGCTGCGGGGCTCTGATAATAAACTGACGCTGGAGGTTTATGATAAAGATGGCAAGTTGGAGCAAAGTATTGCTCTCAATAATCTCGAAGAAATACGAGCCATTCCTCCTGCTATTCTTTCCCGCCTCAAAGCCTTGTGAGTGTCTGCAGCTTCCAGATAACTCATCAGAGGTATCTATTTATAAAGAGAGATAGATGCCGTCGGCTGTTTATTCCATGCGCTGATAAAAATTTAGATTTGATTTGAATGGTAAATGATGAGAGGAGCTTCAGCTCCTCTCATCTGTAAATTAATCAGTTTTCTTTTTGCTGGATAAGCGCTTTTTAGTGGTAACCTTTGCCTTTTCCTCCGTAGATTTTCTCCGAGAGAGAGTTTTTTTATTCTTCGGCGCAGGCGTTTCATCGGCAAACTCTATTTTGTCAGTTCCTTCCGGTTTCTGTGCTCGGGAGAAATGTCCGGCGGTGAGGTCGCCGCGCAGGATTGCTTCTGCAATGGGGTCTTCCAGCAGGCGTTCAATGGCTCGGCGCATGGGGCGTGCTCCGTACTGCGGGTCGTAGCCTTTGTCCACCAGCATGCTGATGACCTCCGGGGAGAGGGTGAGGTTGATTTTCTTCTCTGCCAGACGCTTAATGAGTTTGTTCGCTTCAAGAGCCACGATTTTTTCCAAATCGGGACGCTCCAGCATGCGGAATACCACCAGTTCATCAAAGCGGTTGATGAATTCCGGGCGGAAATGCTGCTTGGCGGCCTCGGTAATTTTCTCTTTCATCGTATCATAGTCCGCTTCCTGTGATGCCATGGCACCAAACCCCATGGTTCCTTGACGGGAGGCGAGTGATGCACCCACGTTTGAGGTGAGGATGATGATTGTATTGGAGAAGTTGACCTTGCGCCCCAGAGAATCCGTGACGGTGCCTTCCTCTAGAATTTGGAGGAGCAGATTCATGACATCCGGGTGTGCTTTTTCCACCTCATCAAAGAGAATGACGGCATAGGGACGACGGCGGACTTGCTCGGTGAGCTGACCTCCGTCATCGTGCCCCACATACCCGGGCGGCGCTCCGATGAGGCGGCTCGTGCTGAATTTTTCCATGTACTCACTCATGTCCACCTGAATGAGAGCCTCAGCTGTGCCGAACATGATTTCCGCCAGATTCCGGGCGAGATAGGTTTTCCCCACGCCCGTGGGTCCCATGAAGAGAAATGAACCAATGGGGCGGCGTGGGTCTTTAATGTCTGCACGGCTGCGCCGCAGAGCACGGGAAATGGCAGAGCAGGCAACATCCTGCCCGATGACCTTGCTCTTGAGCTCTTCTTCCATGTGCAGAAGCTTTTCTGCTTCCTTTTCCTCCATGCGGGAGAGAGGAATGCCGGTCCATTTGGAAACCACGGTCATGATATCCTCCTCTGTCACGTCCGGGATGGTGGCATTCATGTCTTTTTTCCAGTTATCAATGGTACCGGTGAGTTTTTTGCGAAGTTCCTGATACCGATCTCTGATCTGAGCGGCTTTTTCAAAGTCTTGATTTTCAACGGCAGTTTTCTTGTCGGTATCCAGCTGGGTGCACTGCAGCTCAATTTCTTTGATGGAGGCGGGGCGGGTCATGCGCGCTACGCGAAGCCTGGAGCCGGCCTCATCCATGAGGTCTATCGCTTTGTCCGGCAGGAATCGTCCGGTCAGGTAGCGTTTGGAAAGATTGGCGGCAGCATCCAAAGCGTTGTCTGTGTATCGGACGTGGTGATGCTCCTCGTATCGTGGTGCTATCCCCTTGAGAATGAGTATAGTATCCTCTACTGATGGTTCTCCTACCTGCACCTGTTGGAAGCGGCGTTCAAAGGCGGCATCCTTTTCCACATGCTTGCGGAATTCGTTCAGAGTCGTGGCTCCGATGGCTTGCATCTCGCCGCGGGAGAGGGCGGGTTTGATGATATTAGAGGCATCCATGGTTCCCTCCGCAGAGCCGGCTCCCATGAGTGTGTGCATCTCATCGATGAACAGAATGATGTTTTTCTCACGCAGGATTTCATCCATCACGGCTTTGAGGCGTTCTTCAAACTGCCCACGGTATTTGGTACCTGCCACCATGAGAGGCAAATCCAGCGAGATAATCTTTTTGCCGAGCAGGAATTCCGGGACATCCCCGGCAACAATCATCTGCGCCAGTCCTTCTACTATGGCGGTTTTACCCACGCCGGCCTCACCCAGCAGCACCGGATTGTTCTTGGTGCGGCGGCAGAGAATCTGAATCACCCGCTCAATTTCTGTTCGACGCCCGATGACGGGATCCAGCTCTCCTTTGGCGGCACGCGCTGTCAGATCACGCCCAAAGGCTTTGAGCGCCGGGGTTTTTCCACGTTCGTAGCCGCCGCGTCCGGCCGACTGGCGGTTGAGAAACATTTCATCCTCTTCCTCTTCTTCATTGGGGCGGTGGGAGGAGAAGTCTTCACGGCGGCTGTTGGTGTTATCCTCATCATCCGCACTGAAACGGGGGCTGATTTCCTGCTGCACACCTTTAAGCGCAGTGTCATAAGTCAGCCCGGCAGAGGTGAGGGCATGCCACGCCAAACCGTCAGAATCACGTAGGATGGCAAGCAGTATGTGCTCCGTACCGATGTAGGTGTGACGCAGGGATTTTGCTTCCTCTCCTGCCATGGAGAGCAGCTTGCGGACACGGGGAGTGTAGGGCAGGCTGCCCTCTGTGCCGGAGGCATTGCCCGGCATGAGTGAATTTTCAATTCTTTCAGCAAGTGCTGCGATATTGAGTCCGCTGTTTTCCATGACGCTGACGGCAACGCCCTGTCCGAGCTTCAGCAGCCCGAGCAGGACATGTTCTGCGCCAATGTAGTTGTGCCGGAATCTGTCTGCTTCCCGGCGAGCCAAATTCATGACCTGTTGTGCGCGTGGTGTAAAATTATTCATGGGGAAGATTATCTGTCATTATGAAAATTTATATGAAAATTCGCCAAAAATTGTCGCGTGGTGATGGCGCGGGCAATGGGGTAGGCCGATTCTTCATCTGCCGGACTCAATGCAGTACACAATGCCAGAGCTGTGTCAAGTTCGCGGAACTGTCCCAGGTCTTGGCAGATATCCTCAGGACGGTTCATGTACAGCATGCCCAATGTGCGTCCCAAACGCAGCACAGAGAGAGCGTTGCGGCATTCTCGCAGGCTGAGACGCCGGGCGTGGCTGAGGGTTGCATAGGCTCGGGCAATTTTGTCTTCCAGTACCAATCCGGGTTCTTCTGCCAGTTTTTGGCGCACCTGCAGCTCCCGTGTGATAAGATTTTTGAGGACACTGCGGTAGTGAGTCATCATCTCATCCGTGCTGCCCTGAGGTCCCGGGATGGAGTACAGGATGAACATGTTGCCTGTATCGTCCTCACCATCGGAGTAATAGGGGGAAATGTTCAGATGAAGTTTCTCCATGGCTTTGCAGATTTGTGGAATCATGTTACTGATGGAGAGAGCCGGCAGGTGCAGCATGGAATATATTTGTATACCATCTCCCGCTTCTCCAGGCATGCTGGTCAGGTAACCGTTCCGCGAATCATGCGCAAAGGTAATTTTTTCCTCCAGTTCCGCAGCAAGTTTACGCAGCTCTGCTAGGACATCCCTGATATTGTTGCCGCTGCGTGAGACATGGATGACAAGATGTTCCTCCTCATTGACCATGCAGATTAAGCTTCTTTTGTTCGGAATAAGCAGGTGACAGCCATCCTGTCTGGCAGCCATGCAGGGAGTCAGCTGTTTACGCACCAGTAAGCCGCGACGTTGCTCAAAGCTCAGCTCGCTTATTTCGGTGTAGGTGGCATTCCTAAAACCGCGCAGGCTGCGCAGTGCCGGCAGCAAAATGTTGCTCACGGCTATTCTGTCTTCCGCTGTGCTCCAACCGGGGAAGCGATAGCCGTTCAGGTTGCGCACGAGCCGTCCCACCGTGCCGAGGACGATATCATCTGCATCCCGGCAGCTTGTCAGCCAATTGGTCATGGGCGTGTTAATCAATTCGTCTATAGTCATGCCTGCTCTCCGGAATGAAGGTTGCGAATTTGGTCACGAAGTTTTGCGGCGGATTCATAATCCTCCCGCTCCACGGCAAGGCGAAGCGCCTGTTCAAGTTGTTCTTTTTCGTTAGCTGTGGTCGGTTCGCCTTCCGTTACCTCCGTGGCGGATTCCAGAGAAATCTCCTGAGCAAAGACCGTGTAGCAATCCGGGCATCCAAGGCGCCCGGTTTTTCGGAAAATGGGGAGTTCAAATCCACAGACAGGACAACGTACCAGCACATCATTTTCTTCTCCGGCAGCCGCTTCACTGTTTCGCTCCGTCAGCTCTCTCACTATCTTATCCATCTTAGCTTTAAATTCTTCCGGGAAGAATTTCTCAGCAAAGCTCAGGGAACCCGGGTCAAAGAGTCCGTTTTTGCGTGCACACTCCTCACAGAGCGCCAGCTCAGAGACTTGCCCGTTGACAATTTGCGTGAGTGAGATAGACGCACGCTTTCCGCATATGTGACACTTTTTCACTTGGAACACCAGCATACACCCGGTTGCAGACATTTGCGAGCTAACTGCGTGTCTTTCTGTGTCAGCAGCAAAAAATGCGGTGTTGACGCAGGGGCTGCTCCATGGTAAAGTTTTCCCCATAACGCCATGGAGCAGGTAGAACAGAATATTCAGCTGATGAGCGACACCCTGGCCAGTCAGGTGGCTGCCGGTGAGGTCGTAGAGCGCCCTGCTTCCGTGGTCAAGGAATTGGTGGAGAACAGTATTGATGCCGGAGCTTCCGCTGTCCGCGTGGAAATCCGCCGCGGCGGCGTGTCTCTTATCAAAGTGACGGATGACGGCTGCGGTATGAGTAAGGCTGATGCTCAGATGTGCCTTTTGCGGCATGCTACAAGCAAGCTGCACAAGGTAGAAGATTTGTTTGATATCCGCCAGTTGGGATTCCGTGGAGAGGCTCTTCCCAGTATTGCTTCCGTTTCCCAACTCTCGCTGACTACACGCCGTGCACAGGACGTGGAGGGCTGGAGAGTCACCTGTGAGGGAGGAGAGACGGCACCGCTGATGAATGCCGGCTGTGCGCCCGGTACAGAAATAGCCATTGCCAATCTTTTTTTCAACACTCCTGTTCGGCGCAAATTTTTGAAGAGTGATGAAACGGAATCCGGACATGTGGAGCACCAGGTGCGCCTGCATGCGTTGGCTTTTCCCAAGGTGCGATTCACCTTTGTTCGGGACGGCGCTGTCGTGTTTGATGTAGCGGGTACACATGATTTGCGCCTGCGTATTGCTGATTTTGTCGGACGGGAAACGGCTGAACAGCTCATGGAAATACGCCCGACGGAGGCTCCCGGCATCCGTATCTCCGGGTATTTGATGCCGCTTTCCGCTGCCCGACGTAACCGCCGTATGCAATTTGTCTTTCTCAATGGACGCCCTATTGAGGACACTATCATCAACCGAGCGGTGAGAGATGGCTATGGTGGATTTCCCACGGGACTTCACCCCGGGATTTTCCTCTATCTTGAGGTAGAACCCGCGCTGGTGGATGTCAATGTCCACCCCGCTAAACGCGAGGTGCGTTTCCGCCGCCCTTCGGAATTGACGTTGGCCATCATTGAGGCAGTGGCTTCCACTTTGGCACACCATGCCCGCGGCATAATTGCTACACAGGTTGATTTGGGGAAGGACGCATCCCAAAAAGACGTGCAGGAAATCTTGTGTAAGCGCGTTGCTGAGGCGTGCCCAGAGCTACAGTCAGAAGATTCTCGGCAGACTGGTGCGAAAACTTCTCCCTCTCTGGTGCTGCAGCCTGTGGTTACGCCCCGCCAGCAGGAACTTTCGCTGCCGCGGGGGGCTTCGGTGATGCCCCGCACCCGTGTACAGGAGCTTCCGCACAGCATTCCTAAGCCTCATTCGGAAACGGAAGTACCTCATTTCCGCCACATTGGCACATTTCAGAACAGATATGCCATCTTTGAAAACCCAGAAGGCATGGTACTCCTGTCGCCCAAGGCTGCTCGCGAGCGAATCATTTTTGAGCGTTTGCAGGAGACGGAGCGCCGCCCCATGACGTCACAGCGGCTGTTGGTGCCTGAGTTGCTGGAATTGGATTCCCGTGATTTCGGTCTTGCTGCTGAAGCTGCGCAGCAGCTGGAGCAAGCGGGCTTCAGTATATCCCGCTTCGGGCGCAACACGCTTCGCATAGAGGCTATCCCGGCGTTACTCCCCCTGAAACAGGTAGCTCCGTTTATTCTTGAACTCTTGCAGGTGTTCACCCGCGGGGAAGTGAAACTCAATCGCTCTCGCAGTCCTTTTGAACCCTTTGCCCGTCAGTTGGCGCGCCGCTATGCATCGCAGGAGGATATTGCCTCGTTGTTGAATCGCCCTCTTCCGTTGTTGGCTGAGTTGCTGCGGTGCGAAATACCTTACTGTACTCCCGGTGGAAAACCGACTATGATTCCGTTCCCCATCAGCGAAATTGATCGCCGCTTTCAAGCGCAGTAATTGCCGACAAGTTGTTTGTGAATTTCAGGAGATGCGCTCACTGTATGCTATACTGAATTTGTTTCCATATACATGCATGCTTTCAGACAAAATTGGGCTTGGGATGAGTTAAGTCAGATAATCTAATCATTGATTGAATGGATTCAGAGCAATAGCAGTACCTCACTTAATTCTCGAATAGATTCAGCCAATTTGTTGCTGTTATAAAAGTTATTATTTGCCGTTTTATTGATTGCATCCAGAAAAGCCTGTCCGATTGTGCATGTGCGTTTATTTCTGTTGGCGGCTGCTTCAGCTTTTGTGAGTTCCTCTGCCGGTATTTTTTCTTTGTAGGCAACCAGACAACGCAAGTAGACTATTAACTGCCGAATTCCGTCTGCCACTTCATCCGGTCCGTCGGCAATGGTGGGAATATTCAGCATCTCTGTGATACCGTTCAGCAGTGTCAACTGTGTTTTCACATATTGAGCCCCTGAGAGACGATCAGTAGAAGCTTCTGCTTGTGTCGCGCCGGAGATAATGATGACTGCGGCAACTGTGAGTCTATAGATTTTATTCATTTGTCGGAAATACGTTTTGCTTGTATCCAATTTTTCAATGTCTGTAGATGATGCGGGAGAATTTCTTCGTCACTGAACAAAGCTATAGCATGAGGAGATATGGCAAACAGTGTCTCTAGGTGCTCCATGAATTGCGCCGGAGTGAAATCCGGCAGGTGCAGCCCGAGAGCCAGAGGAAAGCGTCTGTCTATCTCGTCTGCCGCTTGTTGGGAAATGACCGCACCCCAAGCGGGAGCTTCGTTGTAAAATGAGTGGTAAACCATTGGCAGCGCAAGGTCAGCGTGAAAGCGTTTCCAATCTTGCCTGACCATTTCGCTAGCCATTGAGGGGGCAGGAAATACGGCACAGGCCGCGGTGAGGTGATGAAGGCGAATTTCAGCAGCAAGTACGTTGTAGAAACTTGCAATGGAGCTTAGGCGAAATTCTTCCCATTCGTTATCTGTTGCCGGTGCGGGGTGCGGTTCTCTCCCGTATAGCTCTCTGAACCGATGCCGGCAGACGGAGCAATAGCAGTAGTCAAACTGCGGGGAGGCCTGTGTCATATCCAGTCCGTATTTGCCCCATAGACCGCGCGGTAACTTGACATCAGGCATTCGTATGTAATCTGCCTGGATGCCCGCAAGCCCGGGAACGTCCGTCATCTGTCTGATTTGCTGCAAAAGGTAGCGCACCACGCCAGGCTGATTGGGGCAGAGAAAGCGATAGTATTCCGCAAAAGGACGGTTCTCCGCAACGTAGCATGATTTTCCGAGTGCATTGACGGCAAACCATTCCGGGTGCTGAAGTGGTGCAACATCCTGAGGGTGGTTCAGCGCCCAGAGCCAAGCATACACCCTCAGACCTACTTTTTGTGCGATGGGGGTGAGAGCGGCAACGTGTGCTTTTGTATCTCCGATGATTAGTGTGTTAATGCCTGCATCGGCATATTCCCGAAATTCTCTTTCCCATTGTTCTTCTGTCTGTTGGCGATTACCGTGAACCCACAGAAAAAATTCCGGGATAAGCCGTTTCGGAGAAGATTGGCTGAACCGCCCTTCGCTGTCCAGCGTCATGCTAATCCCGCTTCGGGGACAGGTCGCTTTCAGCACAAAGAAATGGTCTGAGGGAAACACAATTCGGACACCGTTGGGCAGTGAGGGCGTCGGATTGAATTGCCCGTGTTTCCCACGGTAATCCAGTTGTTGATTGAGCGCTTTGAATATGGCCAGTCTCGTTTCTTCCGAGAGCTCCGGAAGCGTGGATTCCCATTCGGAGACGCGGCGGGAGCTGAACTCCACTCGCCCCCAATGTTCCGGTAGGTGGATATTGATTTTTCCGGTCGGGGCCCACACATGGTTGCTCTCCGGCAGGGTGTTGCCGGATTCATCTGTCAGTTTGGCATATCCGCAGGGGGAGGAAGCATCCGGTCTGACCTGCCAATTCACCCTTGAGAAATTGAATCTCATGCTGCTGCCTGCTTCCGGGGCAGTACCGCAGCGGGGCTGGTTGGCATGCCCCGTGATACTGCTCCAGGGGATGGCCAGTTCCACGCTCCAGCCGGTATCCGTGTCGGAGGCATCATTGAGCGTCCCTTGTAGGTGGACGGCATGTTTCAGTCCGGGTATCTCCCAGTCATGCAGTATATAGGGTGAATTGAAGCGGTAGGGGCGTGGGATGAATAAATCCCATGTAGTGTTCAGCGCATTGATTTCTAGTTCAATGTAGTTGAGCCCATCTCCATCCGGGTCAATAAATACCTCAAAATCAGGGTCGCGGTAAATGACGGAGTCATGTTCCTGAAGCGTTGCCCACAGGTGCTTTTCATCCATTTCAGCCAAGATGTAGAGGTGGGTATCATCCCATGCCATTTTGATGCGGCATTCGTGCGGTATGGCGGCTCCTTTAATATCCCGCAGCGGGGAAAGCTCGCGTGCATCTTTCCAGACCGCATCATCCCCCCGTCCGTCAATATGCGGCGGAGAATCCGCTCGACCGCACACATACGTCGGAGGTAAGTCTGCCGCGGCGATTCCCGCAGCAAACCCGCTCATACAAAACAGCATTGTCCGCATGCACTACAGAGTAATGGAGAGATGCCCATTTCGTCAAGTCGTAAATAAATTTATCTCTTTACCTTTCCTCTATCAGCCGGTATGGCATGCTGCGGTGAAAATCAGCAAGGTGCCGTGATTGACATCGTCCCCGGCGGGGGGGAGCACATACTTGATAATATAGTGCACCGTTACAGGCTAGAGCATGCATGCCAATGAGATAAAAGCAGCAAGGGAGCCCCGGGGAATTGCTGTTATATAACCGTAGAGGAATCACACCGATGGCTGAGCACTCACATGGCAGAACCGGAAAAGCTCTTACTCAACGGACGTTCCCGTTCGCCGGAGGTAAAAAAGGGAGTGCGTATCCCCAAACCGAACGGCGGACGGCGACAAACGGGAACACCAATGGGCACGTACGGGCAGGGGTGAGAGGAATCCCCCCCCCTTGCAGGATTATTCAGCGTTTTCCGTATCGGCGTTCTCGTGCGGCGTAGGCATGCAGCGCTTCATCGAAGTCCGCTCGGTCAAAATCCGGCCAGAGAGTTTCTGTCACGTGAATTTCCGCATAGCTGATTTGCCAGAGCAGGTAGTTGGAAATCCGCATTTCTCCGGAGGTGCGGATGAGTAAATCAGGATCCGGCATGCCGGCGGTGTAGAGATGATTGCCAAGCAGCTCCGGAGTAATGTCTTCCGGTTTCAGCTCACCCTGCTGCACTTTGGCAGCCAAGGCTCGTGCGGCAGCGGTAATCTCCTGCCTGGAGCCATAGGAAAGAGCCAGCACAACGTTGAGCGTTTTGTTCCCGGCGGTTGCCTCCATGCATTCCCGAAGCAGTTTTTGATTGCGCTCCGGGAGCATGTACAGCTCACCGATGGCATGAAGCCGCACATCTTTCTGCTGCATTTCAGGGAGCCGCTCGGTCAGGTATTTGCCCAGCATGTGCATGAGCGCCGTAACCTCCAACTTGGAGCGTCCCCAGTTTTCCGTGGAAAAGGCGTACAGAGTCAGCCACTTGATACCTTTTTCGATGCACAGGTCAATGGCGCGCTGAACAGCCAACCCTCCGTTCTCATGCCCCTTGGCACGCAGAACGTGGTGTTGCTCTGCCCAACGCCCGTTGCCATCCATGATGATGGCGATGTGTTGCGGAAGTTTCATGCGCCGGAATTACAGGTCATACTCACCGTATTCTGCCAGTATGGCTTCCACGCGCGCGACATCCTCCGGGGAGTCTACGCCGCTGGTTGTCTTACGCCCGCGGTAGGTGACCTCAACCATCTTGACGCGGAGCCCGTTGTAGAGGAAACGCATCTGCTCCAGTCCCTCAACGCAGCCTTTTTCATAGTCAGACTCCGGGAGTTCAAAGTAATTTTTCAGGGCGCTGTGAGTGTAGGCATAGAGACCCACGTGGCGGCGCACCGGGCTCTTTTCCATGGTTTCCCGAGCCTTTTCCGGTTTGCGGATGGCGGGGATAGTGCTTTTGGAAAAAGCGAGCGCGTAGCCATTCTTATCCACCAGAACCGTAGTGCCGCTGTAGGGTGTGGTCTTTTTGGATTCAACCAAGCGGTCATATTCTGCCCAATCCAGATGGATGCAGGGAGTGAATACATCAGCGGGGCATGCTTTCCATTCATCAATAAGCTGTTGAATGACCCAGGGCGGGCAGAGGGGATTATCTCCCTGAAGATTGATGATGAAGGCCGGTGCTTCAGCTTGCTGACTGACGGCATCCCAGCAGCGCTCCGTTCCGCTGCGGCAGGTTTCAGCAGTCATCACACAGGGGATGGAGGCTCCGTTGCAGAAATCCAGGATACGGGTGTCATCCGTTGCGACAACATAGTTGCAATTCTCATTGTGGCGGCAGATGGAGGCTGCTATGTCTGCTACGCGCTTAATCATTTCCACTCCGGCGATTTTAACCAGTGGTTTGCCGGGCAGTCGCGTGGAAGCATAGCGGGCGGGAATCACGATGAGGATAGAGTCAGACATTACGTTTAGATGGTTGTTCTGCCGTCTATTCTAACGCAAAGTGGGTTCTTTGCCAAGTAGAAAGCGCGGAGATTCGTGCGTTTATCGTGAATTTGCTTGTCTGCCGGCTGAGCGCGTGCTAGGATGCCGACATGTTCCGCCGAATCTTATTTTGGCTGAGCGTCCCTTTTCCGGCGCTTGGTTTGCTGTGGCTGCTGGGGCTGTTTATTTACCAACCTCTGAGCCTTTTAGCCTTGCTTCCTGTTTTTGTTGTTTTTTGCTGTAAACGGAAACGTCTCTCCACGAGTGTGTATTTGTGGTTGTGTGTGGTATCGGGTATCGTATTCTATCTATTCCTGCCGGGACCTGAGCCGTCGGCATGGCAAACGCCGTGGCGAGAGTCTCCCCGGTGCAGCGTGTCGGGTGATTTGTTGCGCATTCGCAAGGTGCGGGATTTTCATTATCGCAGTGAGACGGATTATGATGTGGTGTATCGGGATGAAACGTATCATCTCAATGAATTACTCGGGGTGGATTTTGCCGAGTGCCATTGGGACGGCATGACCGCGGTATGCCATACCATGCTCAGCTTCCGTTTTGCGGATGGGAGGCATCTGGTGGTTTCTGCCGAAACGCGTTTGCCTGAGGGGGAAGAACAAAATGCCATAGGTGGTATTTACAAACGCTACGGTATCATATATGTATTCGGTACAGAGGAAGATATTTTCCGCCTGCGCACGAATCATCGACATGAGGATTTAAGTTTATACCCCCTGGTAATTAAACCGGAGGGTGTTCGGAAGCTCTTACTTCACTATGTTCGACTGGCAGAAGAAGCTGAGACGACGAACAAACCGTATAATTCGATTACCGCAAACTGTTCCACCGGCTTGGTGAGCGCTTTTCGGGAACTTGCTCCGCAAATGCCGCGTGTGTACGATTTGCTGCCTATTCACAACGGAAGCTTTACTCACTTGCTGTATCGCTCCGGCGCTCTGCGTCTCTGCCCCGGGGAAACGGAGGCGCAGGTTCGAGAGCGTTGTTATCTGGGCTATGACATTGCTCCGCATGACCGCAGTGCGTATTCTGCTGCCATACGGCATAAAATTAACAGATGAACAAAAAATCCTCCGCCTGCGTGTCAGACGGAGGATTGTTGAATTTTGCGAACAAGGGACTCACATGGTGAGTGCGAATGCCAGTTTTGCGGCAATGGCTCGGGAGATGGTGATAACCTGCTGTTCGGAGACGGTAACATTTGTCTTTACAAATGCCAGTGAATCCCCGCTGATGGGATCCCGCGGAGCTACGATGTTTTCAATGTTGATTCCGGCTGTGGAAAGAATCTGACCGATGGTGGCAATCACGCCCGGACGGTCGGTGTAGCGCAGTACCAGAGTGTTGCCTTCCAGAGAGGCATACATGTGGTCAAAGGCATCAATGCGGGAAACTACGGGGGTGCCATCTACTACCAGTCCGCGCACACTGGTAATCTTCTGCTCTCCGTTTTCTTCCTCCATGAAGATGTTCAGCGTGATGGCATCGTCGTAAAGCTTATCATCCATGGGTTCACAAGCCTTGTATACTATGCCGTGCTCGCGCAGCGACATCTCCGCCGCCGGAGGCATGAGCCCGCGCTCAGCACTCGGTACAGCGCCCTGAAGAATCCACGGGGTGAACCATTTGCGGTAACTGCGCAGGTTGTTGTAAAAGGTGCATTCAATCTTGCGAATGGGTTTGCATCCTCCAACATTGTAACAGAGTCGACCCAGCATTTCCGACAGCTGCAGGTGCGCGGAACTCAAATCTGCCGGTCGTTCCGCATTGATGACGCAGGAGGTATCTCCGTTGGTGAAATAGCTTATCATCTGGGTGGCTGATTGCATGGCTGCTTTCTTGTTGGCCTCTTTGGTACTGGCTCCCAGATGCGGCAGCAGAACATCCGCTATATCGGCGCTAGGCTGCATGGCGGCGGCATCCTTGGGATGCACGTCTGTACAGTAAATGAATTTTTGTCCGTTCTTGCGTGCTTCCCGCAGAGCATCTTCATCCACTACACCATAACGCGCACAGTTGACTAACATGGCACCATCTTTCATGCGCCGTATCAAATCCGCGTTGATGAGGTTTCTGGTGGCCGGCCCGCCCGGCACATGGATGGAGATGATATCTGCCGTGGTGAAGATTTCCTCCAGCTCTGCCGGGGTGGCACCGATATTGCGTGCTCGCTGGCGAGACAGGAAGTGGTCATAGCCCAACACGGTGCATTCAAAGCCCTGAAGCCGTTTTACCAGCAGTCGCCCGATGTTGCCGAGCCCGAGAATTCCCACGGTTTTGCGGGTTAATTCATGCCCCATATAATGCTTTTTATTCCACTCTCCGGCTCGTGTGGTCACATCGCCGGGGATGATGTAGCGGTAGGCGGCCAGAATCATGGCAATCACTTCTTCTGCCACGGCATTGGAATTGGCACCGGGGGTGTTCATGACATCGATGCCCTTTCTGCGGGCGTAAACATAGTCAATGTTGTCGTAGCCGGCACCGGCGCGAATGACCACCTTGAGCGAGGGCAGGGCATCAATGATGGGTGCGGTCACTTTTTCGGAGCGGACGATGAGCCCCGTGGCATCCGGGTTGGCGGCCACCAGTTCTTCGATGGGGGCGGATTCGTCCTGTACAACGGTGAAGCCGCCTGCCACCAGAGAGGCTGCTGCGGCTTTATCCAGCTTGGTCGGGATGAGGATTTTCATATGGATGTGAGAGAAAGGGGATTATCAGCGTTCAATTTCATGAGCAAAGAGACCGGAACGCAGTTTCGGTTCAAACCAGGTGGACTTGGGCGGCATGATTTCGCCGCTGTCTGCAACGTGGAAGAGGTCTGCCATGGTAACGGGATAGAGGGAGAAGGCTACGCCCTCACCGGTGCGGCGTTCCAATTCTTCCAGTCCGCGGATACCGCCGACAAAGTCGATGCGGTTATCCGTGCGGGGGTCGGTAATGCCCAGAATCGGGGCCAGCAGGTTGCTCTGAAGGATAGCGCAGTCCAGACTGTCTATCGGGTGATTGGCATCAAAGCTGCCTTCTTTGGCAGTGATGGCATACCATGCATTGTTCAGGTACATGCCGAACTCGTGCTTGGATTTCGGAGCATACGGGGCACCCGGCTTCGCAGGGGTGACGGTGAATTGCTCACCAATCGCCTGTAGGAATTGCTCTGCCGTTAAACCGTTGAGGTCTGCCACTACGCGGTTGTAGTCCATGATGAAGAGGTCTTCATCGCTGAAGGTTACGGCCATGAGGTAATTGTATTCCTCTTCGCCGGTATAATCCGGGTGCTGCTGACGACGCTTGGCCGAAACGGCGGCGCTGGAGGCTGTGCGGTGATGCCCATCAGCAATGTAGAGGGTGGGGACTTCCTCAAATCCCTTGCGGATGGCGGCAATCACCTCTTCGTCCGTGACCGGCCAGAGCAGGTGAGTCACACCGTCATCGCTGGTGAAATCGTATTCCGGCTTATGGAACTTAATCCATTCACGGATAGCGGTGGCAATCCCCTCATGTTTGCGGTAGGCCAGGAACACCGGCTCTGTCTGGGTGGAACAGGCATCAAAGTGGTTGATTCGATCCAGTTCTTTTTCCTTGCGGGTAAGCTCGTGTTTCTTGATAGTTCCGTCCAGATATTCATCCACGCTTGCGCAGCCGACAATGCCGGTCTGCACCCGTCCCCACATCATCTGCCGATAGATGTAGTACGCCGGAGCATTTTCTCGGACAAGGAATCCTTTGCGAATAAAGGTTTCCAGATTCTCCCGGCTCTTCTGGTATGTGATTTCATCATGGATGGCTGCTTCGTTCGTGTCGATGTCGGCACGGCAGATGTGCAGGAAAGAAGAGGCGTTACCTGCGGCCATGGCGCAGGCTTCCCGGTGGTTCATGACATCGTAGGGAAGGCAGGAAACCTGTTCCGCATATTTTTTCGGAGGCCGCAGGGCGGCAAACGGTCTGATGGTAGCCATAGAGAGGTATAATGAGGTTGAGTTTATTGGTTGAGGATGGCAAGCTTGACAAGCACGGCGGGGAGGTTCATGGAACCATAGTATTCTGCCGCCGCAAGCCGCTCTCCCTGTGATTTGATGGAATTATTGATTTTTTTGATGATGGGCAGATATCTGTCCTCACAAACAGCCTGTTCCGTTTCTGTCATGGGGGGCAGAGCTGTAAATCCCTGAGCCCAGAGATTAAGCTCATTGCTAAGTCGCATCAAAGGTGCTACTGCATTTTCTGCAGAATCGTTATCCTGAATGCCGGCCAAAATATTGTGCAGATTACCCAGCATGACGATTCCCGCGCGCAGCCGCTGTTCTCCTTCGGGAAGTTGTTTGGCGGATATATCCGCAGAGGGGCTTTCCATTGTAGGAGAGGTGATGATTTCTTCTGTCTGCTGCGCCGCTGAAGATGCTGCCGTTTCGTGGATGCTCTCTATCGGAATTCCCTGAGAATGAATTGACTGGCAGCAAATCAGAGTAAGGGAAAGAATGAGGTGAATACGATTCATTTGTTCAGCATCAGACACATTGTTTTATACACCTTGGCGAATTCCGCTGAACCGTAGCAGCGATTTTGTTGAATGCGGAACATTTCCGCATAGACTTTGCCCCATTGTTTCCGCATTTCTTTTTCATATAGTTGTCTCACCTGTTCGCTTTGCTGCGGGGTGAGAACCGGGACTTTCTGCAGGGATTCACGGATACCGTAGAGTTTTTTTAGTTCATCCCGCAAGAGGGAGGCGGTGTTGTCAGCACTTTGTTTGTCAGTTGCTGACTGCAGCACGGGAACGAGTGTATTCGGCAGGGCAATATAGGACTCAAAGAGTTCTCTGATGTGGACAGGCAGACTTTCCTGTGCAAGTGCCGGTGCTGCGATTAACAGCACCGAACCTGTGAGGATGGAGATGGAGGAAGTCATGTCGGCAAAGAGAACTCCTTTACTTCGCGGCAGGAGCAGATTCCGGCTTTTTCTCTACTGCTGCTTTCTTTGCTTCAGTGGCTTTTTTTGCGGCTTCTTCCTGCTTCTTTTCTTCTTCTTCGTTTACCAGCTCAATGGATTGATCCTCCGTCTGCATGGCTTTTTCGCGCTCGATGGCATCCAACGCATTGTTAATCTGGGCTTCTGCGCTGGAGACAGCACGATTGAGCTGGTTAGTGGTACGCTCCAGAGTGTGCTGAAGATTGCGTAAATCCCGAGAACGCTTGCGAATTTCGTTCAGGAGCGCGCGGCTCTCATCCAGCATGGGTTTGCGGTATTCCTGCGGCATGGTGTTGGTGCGAAGTCCGGAAATGGTTTGGATAGTTTCGTCACCGCGAAGCATTTTTTCAGCTTCTTCAAGATTACCGCTAATCATCTGATTGCGTGCGCTATCCATGACTTCCCAAAACTTGTTAAGTAGTTCCGGGACGCAACCGACTTCTTCACCGAGCTTGGTGTATTCATTGCGCCGCAACGCGTCGTTGACTTTATTGACACAGTTGTTGAGCATGCGGAGATTCCGGGGAGTTGGCGTATACCAGACCTTGGCTACTTCTTCACCGTTTTGTTTAAAAAAGGCTTCCATTTTAGCAAATTCCTCATTATCCGAGTTATCCATAGCGGCAGCTCTCTGTGTCGACAATTTATTGCGCTTTTTCTTCTCAGCTGCCTGCATGCGTGTCCATTTCTTTTGCAGATCTCTCAGCGTAAGCAGGAACCATTCATGAGCCTGTTTATATTCGGGTGCTCCCTGATATCTCTCGAAAAGGATTTCGAATTTGTCCAGCCCGCCAACTTTACGCCGGCTTTTTCGTTCTTTCATGTCAATGACCATGGCATTATAAGCAGCTGTAGCGTCACTAAGAAATTGATTACGGTTCTCAGCTGATACGGAAAACTGATAATCTGCAACACCGGCTGCATTGAACTTTATCTGAAGCTCCGCTACCTCCAACGCGATTTTGTCCATGACCTTTAATTGATCATTAACGCGTGTTTTAGTGTTATTGCAGATGGAAAGCAAAGTGCGGGAGGGTTTGTTGACTCCTGCCAAATCAGTTTCGATTTTTTGCAATTTTTCACGCAGACGCAGGGTAACATCCTTGGCTTTATCCTCACCTTCTCGCTTTTGCAGGTTGGCATCTTCAAAATCAAGTTGGGGTGAAGTCGCAGTAGTCGAGTTATCGATAGTTGACTCAGGAGTTTTTTCTTCTTCCTTCTTTTCCTTTTGATTATTATCAATTGTCTCAGTCTCAGTATCCTTGGGCTGTGCTGCCGGTTCTGCTTGTGTTTGAGCATCCGTAGTTTGCGCAGGCTGCTCAATTTCTCGCATGGACAGGATGGATGATGATGGAATTTCTTTTGTCACTTCTTTGCCGGCGCGGTTCTTGCCTCGGAACTTGGTGGTCGTATCACTTCTGTAGATGACGGTACACTCCGTAAAACGTTCCGTATTGGAAAGATATATGGTGTACATCGGCGCAGCGTGAAGTGCGGCGGCGGAAAGAACAAGCAGCGAGAAAATGGAAAACGGTCGTTTCATGTGAAGTTGTCAATTATACCCCGTTATACTAACATATTTTTGTTTCGCGGGAAACATCAAATATTGCCTTTTTCGTAAAATGACAAATAAAAGCCTTTTTTCGGTCGAAAAAAGGCCTAAAAAAGGCGTGAGTCAGGCTTCTTTCGCACAATGCTTCCTGATAGCTCGTGCTGCTGCCTGTACAAGTGGGGGCCCGTTGTAGATAAATCCCGAATACAGCTGAACCAGCGAGGCTCCTGCTTTAATTTTCTCTACTGCATCTTCGGGGGAGGTAATGCCTCCCACGCCGATAATCGGTATATTGCCTTTGAGCTCAGAGGCAAAAGCGGCGAGCGTTTCGTTGGCACGGTTGTACAGCGGTTTGCCGGACATCCCGCCGCTTTCACAGGCTGCCGGTGACTTCTCCACCCCTTCACGGGAGGTGGTAGTGTTAGTGCAGATGAGACCGTCCAGCTGGCAATCCTGAAAAACGTGTGAGAGTTCGCGGATTCGATCTTCACTCATGTCCGGTGATACCTTGAGAACCAGCGGCACGTAGCGCCCGGTATCATTGGCGAGATTGGATTGCTCGCTTTTGAGGATAGAGAGTAAATCCGCTGCTGAATCAGCTTTGGCTAATTCCTGCAAATTGGGGACATTAGGGCAGGAGAAGTTGATAGCAACATAGTCTGCAACATCCCAGACCGCGCGCAGGCAGGCCAGATAGTCCTGGTGGGCTTCTTTATTGGGCGTAACTTTATTCTTGCTGATATTAACGCCCAGCACCCCATTAAAATTGCGTGTGCGGCGGATATTTTCGACACCTTTATCTACTCCCGGGTTGTTGATTCCCATGTGGTTGATGATTGCCTGTTCCGGGATGCAGCGGAAAAGACGGGGTTTAGGATTACCCGGTTGCGGGCGCGGAGTTAGGGTGCCGACTTCCACGAATCCGAATCCAAGGCGCCCGAAAGCAGCTATAGTGTTGGCCTCTTTGTCCATGCCTGCTGCCAGTCCCACGCGGTTGGGAAATTTCAGCCCCATGACGGTGACCGGGTCATCTACCGGGGCGGGGAACATGGCGCCGAGCAAACGCAGGCTTTCCGCCAGACGAAGCCCACGGAGTGTAACATGGTGCGCGGTTTCAGGATCAAGACAGAAGAGAAATTTCTTGGCAAGCTGATAGAGTTGATTATTCACGATTTCAGAAAAATGTGCGCAGTAGATAGTATAGCAAAGAGAAATAAAATCAACACTTTTTTATTCTTCTTCCACTGTTTGTCTGACAGAACCTATAGCACTGCAGGAAAATTCCACCACATCTCCGGGGGTGAGATAGCGCGGAGGCGTCATCCCCATGCCAACTCCGCCGGGCGTTCCCGTGGACACCACATCCCCGGGGTTGAGGGTCATGAACTGTGAAACGTATGCCACCAACTGAGCAACCGGCATGATGAGCTGAGACGTGGAAGCCTGTTGACGGAGTTCCCCGTTAACCCTCATTTCCAGAATTAAATCATCCGGATTGGGGATTTCATCCCGTGTCACCAGCATCGGTCCGAAAGGGGCAAAGGTATCATAGCTCTTGCCCATGGTCCATTGTCCGGCTTGTTCCAGTTGCCAGGCGCGCTCGGAGTAATCGCACATGAGGGTATAACCCACAATGGCGCGGCGGGCTTCTGACTCAGTGGCACGGTGCAGCGTGTCACCAATGATGACGGCGAGTTCAACCTCATAATCCAGTTTCTTGGCTCCGGTCGGGTTAATGACGTATGACAAGTCTGAGCTGATAGCTGACGTGGCTTTCAGGAATATGGAGGGCTCAGAAGGAGAATCTCCGCTGAATTCTCGGGCATGGGCGGCGTATGTCTTACCCAGACACACCAGCGAACAGGGCTGTACATGCAGCGCGGAGGAAACAGCCAAGCCCTTCATGTCTACAGGAACGCCGTCTTCCGCGCCTTTTGCAATCCAGGTTTCTATTTCCTTGCGCAGTTTTTTGCCGCCCGGCAGCATGGCTGCCCAGAGCTGCTCGTCCTGTGCCGTCACGTCTATAAAGCAGCCGCGTTTGGGTATCCAAAGACCGATGGTGCTTTCTCCCTCTTCATCTACATAGTATTGTAGTCTCATGATGTCAGCGTGTTAAATGTTACTCCCAGCCGTCCAGCGTATCGGGTATGTCCAACAGCTTATCCGGCACGCCGATACGCGGTTCGGGGTGTTTTTCCTGTTGTGTTTCGGATTCGAATGGACCGGTATCCGTCGATTGCGAAATCGGCTCTGTCTGCGCCGGCAGAGAGAAAGGCGAGAGCCCCACATCCGAGACTGCAGCGGTGGTGTTGAAATCCGGGAGCTGTTCCTCACCTCCATTATCTACCAATGTGTCCGATTCGTCCGATACTGTGCTATCTTCTTCCGAAATCTCTTCTTCTTGGCTGTTTTCCGCTATACTGCGGTACAGAAATACGCGGTCACCTTTGATGACGGTGCCGGAACGAATATCTGCTACAATGATGTTTCCCCTGCGGTGTTGTCCGCCGGATACCAGCAGATTGCCCACGCGATCGGATGCTCCGTCCGCCGGATGCGAAATGAGCACCGTTCCTTCTCTCGGCATGGGACCGATAATACGCAGAAGTGCAAAGTTTTTTTCCGGAATGACCTGATGCACGGCACCCAGATGCAGGGGCGGCGGTATTTTGACCTCCTGTGCATCCGTTTCCCGTTCTGTGGATTCTGCTCGTTGCTGAACCGTGCTGCAGGAATTGAGTATGCCCAGCAGAGGCAAAATGAGAGAAATCGTACGCCACATCGTCATACTTGCCAGACTACACTATATTGTTCTGTGCGTCAAGCCGCATTTGTTACCGGGAATCAGGATAAAATCGCGACATGGAAAAAAGCTTTTTATGTAAAATCTCTTGCCAGACGATAATATGTGGGTTAGACTGACTCCATGCAGAGAGAGGCAATCGAACAGAGTCTGGGCTACACATTTACTGATGAAATATGGCTGAAACAGGCATTTTCTCATCCCAGCTCTGATCAGAAGCGCAGCACCAATCTTGCGTACGAACGCCTGGAGTTTCTGGGTGATGCCGTGTTGGAACTGGTAGTGAGCCGGGAGCTTTTTTCCCGTTTTCCCAAAGCGGATGAAGGTTTGCTTACGAAAATGCGTGCAGCTATTGTGAGTCGCCAGCACCTGGCCGGTATCTGTGAGCGCCTTGGCTGGGGTGAACATATCATCATGAGCCCGCAGCTGGAGAAAAACGGCGGACGCAAGGCTCTTTCCATCTTGGCCAACACCTTTGAGAGCGTAATAGGGGCGGTGATGATGGATTCAAACTACAATGCCGCACGTAAGATTTCTTTAGCCATTCTGGCAGAAAGTCTCGATAATGCGCAGAACCTGTTGGAAGTTAATTCTAAGGGCTGCCTGTTGGAAACCCTGCAGGCTATCAACTGCGAAGGTCCGGAATACACCGTTGAACCTGTCAACCCGGAGCAACCTGCCGGCCCTTTTCAGGCTCGCGTGAACTGGAACGGCTTGGAACTGGGCGTCGGCCGGGGACCCAGCAAACGCCGGGCTCAGATTGCCGCCGCTGCCAATGCCCTGCAACTTCGTTTGTGGGAGCAAAAATAATCACTTACTTTGCCACGTCACCATAGAGGGTGAAGCCGGAGCATTCCGTGATACGCACCGGGACAAGGGTGCCGATTTCGGCAGAGCCGCCGGGGATGATGACAGGCTTGTTCTGTGAGGTGCGCCCCTGGAGCCGCTCCGGGTTGTTCTTACTGGGTCCTTCCACCAGAATGGTTTGCAACGAACCCACGAGCGCGTGGTTGCGGGCGGTGGCGATGCGGTTGACCACTTCCAGCAGGTCGTGATTGCGCTGTTCTTTCACGCGCAGACAAATCTGATTTTCCATGGCTGCTGCCACAGTATCGCGCCGCGGCGAATATTGGAAGATGAACGCATTGTCAAACTGAATCCGTTCCACGGCGGCTTTGGTCTGCGCGTAATCCTCATCTGTCTCACCGGGGAAGCCTACGATGATATCTGTGGTGATGGCTAAATCCGGGCGAGCTTCGCGCATGGCTTCGCAGAGTTTGAGGTATTTCTCATTTTTGTACGGTCGGCGCATGAGCTGAAGAATGCGGTCGCTGCCGCTCTGCATGGGAAAGTGGATGTGGCTGCACAGTTTGGGCAGGTAGGTGTAGGCATTCACCAAATCCTGTCGGAAACCGATGGGGTGGGGGGAAGTGAAGCGGATGCGCTCCAGCCCGTCAATTTCATGTAAGTTTTCCAGAAGTCGGACAAAGGCGGAGCGTCCGTTGACGGAGGGTTCATCCTTGCCGTATCGGTTCACAATCTGTCCCAGCAGGGTGACCTCCTTGATGCCGTTGCTGACAAGCTCTTTTACTTCTGCGATGATGTCAGCGGCGGGGCGGCTGCATTCCTCGCCGCGTGTGCTGGGAACGATGCAGTAGGAACAGCGCATTTCGCAGCCCTGCATGATAGAGACAAATGCGGTGCAGTTGCCGGAGGGGGGCAGGTGATCGCGGATGGCGTTCTGGAAGCCGTCCTCGTGTTCCGTGGCGCAAATGTGAGCACCCTTACGCAGCGGTTCGGTGATTTGTTGCCCCAACCTACTGCGCAGTAGCCGGTTACAGATGCGGTAGACGTTTTGGTATTGGCGCGTGCCGGTGACCACGTCCACTCGGGGAACTTCTCGGAAGATGGAAGCACCGCGGCTCTGGCACATGCAGCCCATGAAGCCGTAAACTACCCAGGGCTTGGCGGTGGGACGGGCGCAGAGTAGCCCCATTTTACCCAGTGCTTTCAGCTCTGCTTTTTCGCGCACGGAACAGGTGTTGATGAGGATAATATCTGCTTCAGCCTCGTCATGCGTCAACTCATAGCCGCCAGCCAGAAACATGCTGGCAACCTGTTCGGAGTCACGTTCATTCATCTGACAACCGTAAGTCTTAATCAGTACACTGGGCATAGTATTACGATATATAAAATCTGCGCGCAGAGAGTACCACGCGCAGAGTCTGTTGGCAAGTCTATTCCGTGTGTGTTACAGGTTTTGCACCAGCCCGATGAAGTAAGGCGGCGTGGCGCTGGTGAGATCACCGATAAGCCAGATAAAAGGGCGATTGAAACTGATGCTCACGGCGGCGTTTTCCGGGCGGGGCTGTTGCTTAATATTTCCTTGTTGGGGTATGAGTGAGATGCTGATTTTTTCCAGAAACGCATCAAGACCGAGGTTTTCGTTCGTAAATTTCCAGTTTGGGGCAGAGGAATCAAAGAGCTGATTCAAGCCCAGCTCTTCCATCAGCGGTTTCAAATCGCGCGCCGGCGGAGCCCAGAATAACTGAGGCAGACAAACGCAGCAATCAACGGGTGTTGCCTGAGCAAGTTTCTGACGAATGTCGGTGAGCTGCTCTACTGTAAGTTGTTTTGCCATTGCCTCTGCTGAAGATGCCGGAAGGATGCCTATCCATACCGTGGGCTCAGCAAGCCTGTCATAGTCGGGTTTCAGCAGCAGAGCCACCGCTTCCCATGCTCCCTTGTCATCTTTTACATACCTGACATTGGCGCGGAGTCTCATCATGCTGACATCAGGAATAGAGCCGTTTGCATTTTCAAACTCTGCTGCCAGACTGTTCTGAGTTAGGAAAGGCGTTTCAAATTTCGGCTCCATGTGGGCAATAGTTCCAATCAGAAATTTTGTGCTACCGTCAAGAAGCTTACTGCCGATGAGGGTTTCTGTCGTTTGATTTATCCCACTTCCCAGTTCTCCATTAAAGATAGTCATGGCTAAGGGGCGATTCGCGCGGAACGGAAGTCGCAAAATGGAAGAAGCATCGTATGATTCATCATAGCGTAATCCGTAGTCCGCTGCTGTCACCACATTGGAACGCGGTATGGATGTGTGTTCCGTATATGGGAAAATGATGCCCGTTTTGTTGATATCACGCAGAATACTCTCGGAAGCATGTGCTTTCAGCATCATTAAGGCTTCACCTGTCAGTGCCGGGGCCACCAGAACGGAGGCTCCCGGTTTGTGCTTCATGGCAACTTGCAGCAAGCTTATACCAAATGTATCTGTTTTGATTCCGCTTTCCGGTATATTGATATGCAGAGGGCGGTTTACCAGAATGCCTGTTTCCTGATTCAGCAGATAGTGAGCTCCCAGCCCGGATAGAAAACCCAGACAAAGAACCAGTATTACTATTCTAATTTTACTAAACATCAGCTGTAGAGAGAAAGTGCTTCATTCAGTTCGGGGCAGGGGGCTACGCTATAGCGTGCGCCCAACTCCATGGTGAGACGGTTGCCCAGTGAGTTGCGGAAGGTGATATGCACCGGAACTTTACCCGGGTATTTTTGCAGAATTTCTTTGATGAGGGAGATGTCGCCCGCATCATGCCGTGCCGTGTTGAGAGTGATACCATAAAAATTCGGCTTGGCTCCACGCCGCTTGGGCGAGCCACTGCTTCCGCTGAGCAGTTCCAGATTGTTGGCGGAGACTTTTTTGCCTCCGGTCTTTTCGTCGTCTGAAATTCGGGCTCGGAATTGAACGAAACTGCCGACTTCCAGCAGGCCTTCCTGTTCAGCAGCCTTGGTGTAGGAATCACCCCATAGCAGGGCTTCCGTGCTGCCTGTGAAATCTTCCACAGTGATGATGGCGAACTTGTTCCCGTTGCTCTTGCTCACTTTGATGGCAACCGCGCGGAGCATGCCCGCCATGTCTTTGGAGCCGCGTATTTCCTCAGCACTAAGATCCGGCAGAGTGCCGATGGGTAGATATTTCGGTGTATCAATAATGCCGCGCATACTGTCCAGCGGGTTACCGGTGAAGTAGGCTCCCGTCAGGAATTTTTCTTCATCCAGCCGCTTATCCTTGGGCCATTCCTGAAGACTAGCCTGCTGTTCCGGAACCACGGCAGAAGATGTCATGTCAAAGAGCGACAGCTGCCCCACTTCATTGTCTTTGTGGACAGTGGATGCTCCGGTGAGACATTGCTCAATGCTGTCGAATATCTGTGCGCGGCATACATGCATCCAGTCAAATGCCCCGCACTGCACCAGCACTTCAATCTGGTTGCGGCGCACGTTTTGCGGGGGAATGCGGTAGCAGAAATCCTCCAGACTCTTGTAGGGTCCGTTCTTTTCACGCTCCTCCACAATCACTTTCACTGTTTCGGTGCTCATGCTCTTGACGGAGGCCAGACCGAACCGTACCGCCAGATGACCGTTCGGCATGGTTTCCGGGCGGAATTTCACGGCAGAGTGGTTCACGCAGGGTCCAAGTACCTCTATGCCCATGCGGTTGGCTTCCTGAATGAATACACCGATTTTTTCATTCGTGGATTCATTGGACATGAGCCCGCAGAGGAATTCCACCGGGTAGTGCGCTTTGAGGTAGGCTGTCCAGTAGGAGATGTGTCCGTAGCAGGCTGAGTGCGATTTGTTGAAACCGTAGCCGGCGAACTTCTGAATCTTGTCGAAAATGGCGTTGGCGGTGGCTTCGTCAATCTGGTTGACCTCCCAGCAGCCTTTCACGAAGCGGCGGCGTTGCTCTGCCATTTCCTGCATATCCTTGTGACCCATGGCACGGCGCAGCAGGTCAGCACCGCCGAGCGTGTAGCCCGCCAGCAGCTTGGCGGCAGCCTGAACCTGCTCCTGGTAAATCATCACACCATAGGTGAGCCCGGAGACCGTTTCCAGCAGCGGGTGTTCGTATTCCGCCTGTTTAAGCCCTTTTTTCACCGCAATCATGTCGTCCATGAACTGCATGGCGCCGGGGCGGTACAGGGCGAGAAGCGCGATAATATCTTCAATGTTATCAATGCCGTAGCGTCGGCAGGTATCTACCATACCGCCGGATTCCAGCTGGAACACGCCCATGGTATCACCGCGGTTGAGCAGCGCGTAGGTTTCCGCATCGCAGATATCCACGGCATCATAGCGGAAGTCCGGCACGCGGTCGCGCACGTAGTTCTCCGCATCCTTCATCACGGTAAGGGTTTTGAGCCCCAGGAAGTCCATCTTAAGGAGCCCGGCGTTGTAAATGGCGCCCATGTCGCACTGAGCTACCACTTCACCGTGCGGGTTGCTCAGGTCATCACGGGTGAGCGCCACGTACTCATCCAGCGGGCGGTCACCAATCACCACACCGGCGGCGTGCATACCGACGTTGCGGATGGTGCCTTCCAGCTTAAGGGCGTATTTCCACACCTCATTGTAGGTGTCATCCTGTTCCACCAGATTGCGCAAATCTTCATTGGCGGCATAGCTCTTCTCCAGCGTGACCCCGGGACCGCTTTCGATGAGTTTGGCAATCTTGTCACTATCGGCGTAGCTGAGGTCGAGCACGCGCGCCACGTCCTTGATGACTGATTTGGCACCCATGGTGCCGTAGGTGATGATGTGGGTTACGGCTCGTTCGCCGTACTTTTGGCGCACATACTCAATCACCTCCGGGCGGCGGCTCTGGCAGAAGTCGATATCAATATCCGGCGGACTCACGCGTTCCGGGTTCAGGAATCGCTCGAAGATGAGGTTGAAGGCATAGGGGTCGATATTGGTAATCTTCATGCAGTAGGCTACCAGCGAACCGGCGGCGGAACCGCGGCCCGGGCCCACGGGGATGTCGTGGTCTTTTGCCCAGTTGATGAAGTCTGCGGTGATGAGGAAGTAGCTCGGGAAACGCAGCTGGTTGATGATGCTCAGCTCGTAGTCCAGGCGCGCGCGGAGTTCTTTGTCGTTTTCCGCGCGTTCCTTGCCGTATCGTTCCGCCAGTCCGGCGTAGCACACCTTTCGCAGGTACTCCTCACGGGTGGAGCCGTCTTCGGGGGCGAATTCGGGGTAACGCTCGGTGGAGGTGGAGTCTAGCTTGATAGAGGTGTTGCAGCGCTCCGCAATGATATTGGTATTCTCGTAGGCATCCGGGTATTCCGGGAAAAGCTGCCGCATTTCCTCCTCGCTCTTGAAATAGACGCTGCGGGGGTAGCGCATGCGCTTGCCGTCCATGCGCTTGTTGCCCGTGCCCACGCAGATGAAGATATCGTGGGCATCGTGGTCGGATTCATTGAGAAAGTGAGCATCATTGGTCACCACCAGCGGGATATCATGCTTGCGCGCCAGCCGCACCAGCTCCGGGGTGCATCGGCGCTCATCCTCCAGCTCATGATCCTGCAGCTCTACAAAGAGGTTGTTTTTACCGTAGATGTCTACCAATTTCAACAGCTCTTCCTCTGCCTTCTCCGGCTCGTCCTTCAGAATCCACTCCTGCATGGGGCCGGAGACACAGCCGGTGAGGCAGATAAGACCCTCGCTGAACTCCCGCAGGGTGTCATAGTCGATTCTCGGCTTGTAATAAAAGCCGTCCAGATGCCCGCGGGAGACGATTTTGATGAGGTTTTCCCAGCCGATGTTGTTTTCACAGAGCAGCACGAGGTGGCAGTACTTGTTGCGCCCGGGAATCTGTTTCTTCACATCCAGCGGGGTGGGTGCCACGTAGACCTCACAGCCCAGAATCGGCTTGAACACAGGTTTCGGTTCCTCCGGGTGTTCTTTGTTCCAAGCCAGCACACCCTTGTTGTGCTTTTTCACATTCACCATGAACTCAATGGCAGCAAACACGTTGCCGTGGTCGGTGACCGCTACGGAATTCATCCCCAGCTCTACGCATTTCTTAATCAGATCCTTGGTGTGAATCATGCCGTCGAGCAGGGAATATTCCGTGTGTACGTGTAGATGTGTAAAAGCCATGACGTGTGCGGGGATTATACACCAAATCCTCTGTCAAGTCAGTAGAAAAATGGCGCAGCAGTCAACTTTCCGCACGCCCAGGCCGCAACACCGCCCCAATGCTGTACGAATATGACAGCTTTGGTAACAGGTGCAACGCTGACCAAGCTAGTCAATATGCTTCAGGAGACCGGATGGCGAGATTGAAAAGATAAGATATTCTTTACATATGTCGTAATAAACGTTTGATAAAAAACATATAACATTGTATAGGGATGTGGTATGCGGTTTTTTGTTTTGTTTTTTCTGTTGCTTGTTTCGCGTTTTTCCGTAGGCGTAAGCCAATCGCCTGCTGAGGCAGACAACGAATTATTGCGGCAGGGAGAAGAGTATTTGATGCGAGATAACCGCAAAGCTCTATCGATTTTGGAACCGCTTGCAGAAAAAGGCAACGCTAAGGCAATTGAGCTCGTTTTTTCTATATACATGTCTTGGTATGAAATGGAATTAGCTCTTGGTGATCAGTTATCTCTGCCGCATCGGACTGAATTCACAACAACTAAGGATAAGTTGTTCTATTTTGCAAGAAAGGGATTTTTGAATAATCCTAAACGTTTCGCGGACGAGCTGGGCGTGTGTTACTGGTTGGGGGCGGGGGTGAAACGGGACAGGAATACTGCGATAGAACTTATTAAACGCTGTGAAAATCCGATGAACCAGTTAGCCGGATATTTCATGGGGCTTTCTATCATGAATGGTGTTTATGGCTGTGTTGAGGATAAAAACGAAAGTCTTTCTATACTGTCAGCCCGGCCGGCGGGAAGGAAATCCTTTTTTTCCGCGCGGGAAGCTGTTAAACAAATACTGTTTTCATCCACCGACCCGGTAGCATTGCAGAAGGGGGAGGATCTGCTGCTGGACAACACCATTTATTTTCCGCAGTACGGCACTGATTTTCTTTCCCTGTATGCCTATCTCTATATCGTACCGGAGTTAGGTACAGACAATAGCGACAAGTGGTTCGCCGCTGCTCAGCATGCGGGGATAGGCATCTTTTCCTTATTCATGGAGAAACAGGAAAGCCGGGCTATATCCCACCCGGAACGCCGTGAGAACATACGTCACTACACAGAGCAATCTCTGCAAAGCGCAGATTCCTATATCGTCGCAGTCGCGTTGGCAAAAAAAGCCACTTATGTGGAGCATGGAGCCTTTGGTTATACCAAAGACACCCAACAATTAAACAACACGCTCCGACAGCTGGCCCGAACCGACCTTTTCAAAGAGGCTCCTTATTATTTTCCCGGACTTGCATACCAACTGTATGCGGGTGCCGCCACAGCAGAAGAAAAGGAAGAAGCTCTCCTTATAGCTCAGCAGCAGGATGAAGCTCACCCTTTGTTAAATCTCCGGCATAATGATTCCCTAATCTCGCCGGCAGATACAGCCGCAGTCATCCGGAAGCTTCAGGAATTGAAGGCAGGCAATCAGCTCAAGCAACTGTGTGTTCTGTCAATATATAGCCTGTATAGGGCTGATATCATGAACCTTCCGGCAAAGAGGCTGAAATTATGTGCGGAGATTATGCCCATACTGTCAGGCATAGATGATGCCGATGTTTCGCTCGTCCTGGGGTGTATATGCACGCTTGAAGAAAACTTGCTCGCTTATGATAAAGAGGTAAAGGATTGGCAACAATACGCTGAAACATTACAAGCACATGCAAAAGCCGGCATCTCTGAGTCTGCTCATAAATGCGCCCATGCCTACGCTGCTGCAAACTGGGGCTTCCCTCGCGATATGGAAAAAGCCATTCACTACGCCCGCTTGGCAAAGGAGAATATGCACGAGGGTGGTCCCGTTTTTCTGATGACCGTGTATCTCTACGCTGCGTCAGGGCAGCAAAATTCAGCCTTATTTCTCAAAGAGGCAGCTGACAGCGAAGAGTTCGAAACTCATGCCTGTATGTTATTGCTGGCTGACTATTATCACAGGTCTGCGGATAGCACGCAGCGGCGTTACTGGCTTCAGAAAGCGGCGGAATTGGGAAGCGTTGAAGCGGAAAAATTATTAGGTTTATGGAACATTCTGCAATGATGGGCTCTCCCGGATGCCATGCCCCCATAAACCAATACCAGTATCTTCAAATCCACTCAATGAGCGCGGGATGCTGATGTAACTTATAATTCGTTAATAATAAGCATTTCTCTAAAATTTGTACGAGCCTGTTATGAGCCGTGGTGAATTTCGGGAGAATGTTCAACGTTTGCATCAATGTTAAAAAATTATTGATATTTCATCATTTCTCTGCTTTTTTGACGTTGTATCATGATTAAGTCGATTTCTTCTCTTGTAGGGGCTCCCATTCCTGATACTCCGGGAACACAATGAAGCATATGAGATGGTAGGGAGGAGGGCCCCACATTGTAATCGTTTTCTCTCAATTTACATGCCTTATCACTATTTAAGTCATTGCATGAACATAAACTACAGCAAAAATACATACCGGCAACCGAGAGGCATGTGCGAGATAAATGGGAAAGTTGATCATTCATAGTAAGAGATATACGGACGCTTTAAATTAGTGATTAATTGAGTGTTTGAGAGAAGTCAATAACAGATGGATGGTTGCTTATATCCGAACAGGTTAAGAATATCATTTTTGGGGAACCCTTACAACTAATTTTTCCCGTTTTATGCCATGTGTGTGGGCTTTGCACTTGAAGAAATCAGCCGCGAGTGCTAAAGTGGGGGCATGAACCTGCTGAACCATGAGAGCCCCTCCCGCGCCTGGGTGGAGGTGGATTTGGAAGCTATCGCGCACAATCTGGATATTGCCCGGCAGGCGTTGCCGGATACGGAGTTGATGCCGGTCATCAAGGCCGGGGCATACGGACACGGGTTGGAGCCGGTGGCGCGCCGCCTAGACAGCCACGGTATTGCTTTCTTCGGTGTTGCCAATGCAGGTGAGGCTCGGCGGCTCAGCCGAGCCGGGGTGCGTACGAAGCCCTTTATTCTGGGCCCTACTTTCCCTGAGGAGCGTGAGGAGATTGTGCTCAATAACTGGTGCTGTACCATTTCCACGGTGGAGGAAGCCGCCCATTTTCAGCAGTTGGCGGCATTTTATGATAAGACTTTTCCGGTGCATGTTGCTGTGGATACGGGCATGGGGCGTGAGGGTTTTTTGCCCTGTCAGTTGGCTGACATGATTCCGCAGGTGAAAGCCATGAGTAATCTCAGGGTAGACGGGGTGATGTCTCATTTTCCCTCTGCCGATGAGGATGTCCCTTTTACGCAGAATGAGATAGAACTTTTCAACCGCTGTATTGACGCCCTGCAGCCGCATTTCCGGCTGCGCTATCGGCACATTGCCGCCAGTGCAGGGGAGCTGGGCTATGAAATCCCTGCTGCCAATCTGGCGCGCCCCGGCTTGCTGTTGTATGGCATTGCCCCCATGGCCTCCATTTACGACGGAGTGCTGCGCCCCACGCTCACGTTGCTTTCCCGCGTGTCTCTGGTGCGGGAACTTCCGGCGGGATACGGTGTTTCCTATGGGCGCACGCATATCACTTCCGCTCCCACTCGCGTGGCTACCATAGGTATTGGTTATGCGGACGGCTGGAACCGCCACCTCTCAGGTAAAGGTGCCCGCGTGTATATCAACGGTCAGTACTGCCCCATGCTGGGACGCGTGACGATGGATCAGATTATGGCAGATGTCTCAGAGGTCCCCTCCGTTCGCCCCGGCGATGAAGTTGAGCTGATTGGTTCGCACATACCGGTGACGGAAGTGGCTGCTCTTGCAGATACGATTCCTTGGGAAATTCTCACCGGCCTTGGTCCGAGACTGCCGCGGGTTTATCGCTGAGCGGCGGCGTGCTGACGTTCTGTGACTGGGAACAGGCTGCGTCTATTTTGGCGCAGGCTGCACCGATTCCCATGGTGGGGATGAGTGCTGCGGTCATTACAATGGAGGCGGGTAAGTCAATACCTATTGCGAGGATGGCCGCCAATGGGTATGCATAGTATTTGTGAGAATCGCTGCAGGGGGTGCTGATGGCTTCTGATGCAGCATTCGAGACGAATGCGCGATCAAGGATTATTGTTTTTGCCGTCGAGGGCAGAGTTGTCAGATAGTGAGCCGTAGCGCGGAATCGTTCCGGCTTTGCTGTCTCCTGCCAGGGGCGGTCGTGGTAAAGCTCAATGAACACTTCGTGCGGGTGCTCATCGGTTAGTTCGAATCCGTATTCAGGTGATTGGTAGAGAACGCTGTTAATGGGGATACCCCGCTGTATGCCGCGCCCTTTTCCCAGATAGCCTCGTGCGTAGAATTTATGATCCACTTGTCGGAGCTCCTGAATGGGGGTGCGCAGAACAAGAACTTCATCTGCCGTCAGCGCACGGCGTGCTGCGTACTGATGGACGGTGCTGATACAGCTGTTCAGCAAAAGGACGCTCAACAAAGTTATGCGTCTGAGTTTTTTCATGGGAGAGTTGGTATGAAATATCACCGGCTCACCGTGGTGTGCCGGTGATATGAATGTTGAATGCCTATCAGGACTGCTCACCGGACATGGCCTGCTGAATAAGCGCCTCAATTTCGGCGGCTTTCTTCTTCAGGTTCATGAACTCCTTGAGCGCTTCCGGCAGTTTGCGAAGCGCGGCAAACTGGCGTGCCGCATCTTTTGCCGGGCATGCGGGTGCTCCCCAGTAGGCCTGTCCGCCGTCCAGACTGGACATGACACCTGTGCGGGCAGCCAATACGGCTTTGTCGCCGATGGAAAGGTGACCGCCCAGACCAACCTGAGCCGCGATGGTGACGTAGTTGCCGATGTTGGTGGAACCGGCTGCTCCGCTCTGAGCGCAGATGACGGTGTGTTTGCCCACGGTGCAGTTGTGCCCGATTTGGACAAGATTGTCTATCTTGGAACCTTCGCCGATAACGGTACGACCAAAACGCGCACGGTCGATGGTGGTGTTGGCACCGATATCGACATTGTCCTCCAGCACCACGATACCTACCTGGTCGATAGTGTCGTAGCGGCCGGTATCCGGGTTGAGCAGGAAGCCGAAACCGTCTCCGCCGATGACGGCACCGGGCTGAATGACGACTTTGTTGCCGATGATGCAGCGCTCACGCACCACAACCCGTGCATAGAACTTGCAGTTCTCACCGATTTCCACGCTCTTGCCGATGACGCATCCGGGACCGATGTCTGTTCCGTCACCGATGCTGGCGCCGGCCTCAATGACCGCATTGGGACCGATGCATACTTTCTCGGGATTCAGCTTGACTGTGGGGTCAACCACCGCCGTGGGATGAATACCGGGGGTGAACTCGGTCACGGCTTTCATGAAATGACCTACCAGTGCATTAAAGGCGAGGGAGGGATTTTCCACTTCGATGTAGGCCGGACCTTCCGGGTACTGCGGCAGTCCGGGGGGAACCAGCACGGCAGATGCCTTGGTAGTAAGAAAATCCTGGAAATATTTTTCATTGCCCAGGAAAGAAATGTCACCGGAACAGGCTTCGGATAAAGTGTTGACTCCGGAGATTGATATCTCCGGAGTCTCACCGATAAGCTTGCCCCCGGTGAGCTGCAGAACGTCATTCAGAGAGAGGTTCATAACGCTCAGATGGGGTAAAATGTTTACTTGGCGGGCTCGGCTGCGGGTGCACCGCTGCCGTACAGACGCTTCAGCTCGGCATCGGGGTCAAAGCCCTCAGGCGCGCCGGCATTGAGCTTGGCGAGCACTTCCGGAGTGATGTCAAAATTCTTCTTGATATGGGGGAACACAGGAGTGGCAATGCCGATTTCCTGACGAGGAGAAATAGCACCGTTGTCAAGAATAATATCCAGCCCACGTTCTTCTGCGGATGTCTTGATGGCGCCCATCACTTCTTCCATCAGCAAACGCATCTCGCGGTTACGGAGTTCGCGGAAAGCAACGGAACGGCGTTGGACAAAATCCTTGAGTTCCTGATCTGCAGCCTTGATTTCGTTCATCTTGGTGTTATTTTGCTCACGCAGCTTGGCCTGAGCGGAATCAGACAGGCTGGTGTCATACTGTGAACGAATTTTCTTGAGATCTTCCTGTAGCTTGTTGAGCTTTTCCTCACGGGGTTTGACATCAGCCTTGATGTCGGCAAGCTGTTTCTGCAGAGAATTCTCAGTATCGAAACGCTTGTAGAACTTGGCGTAGAGCTCGGTTACGTTTACGGAAGCAATTTTAATTTCGGCCTGCACTGTTGTAGCCAGAGCACACAGTGTCACGATGGCGGTGGTGATGATGGGGAACTTCATATTGCGATATGTAGTGATTGAATACTCGGCATTATACTGTACGGATAACTCAAGTCAAGTAGATGATGTGTCAGAAAATCAATTTTATCTTTAAATCGGTCTTAATGACACGAAATGACAGTTCTGGTGGGGAAAGGGATATTGATGCCGACTCTGCGGAATTCGTTGAGAAGATTATTGGCAAATTTAAATCGAACTTCGTGATAATCGCTTGTTTTACACCAAGCACCAATGTGAAGATCAAGCGAGCTTTCGCCGAATCCGCTGAAAAGGATGACGGGTGCTGGGTCTGTAGCGAGTTTTGGCTCTTCTTCTATCAATCGCAAAATAGTTTCTCTCACCTGATCCAGATTGCTGGAGTAGTCTACCCCTAAATCAAAGTCACAGCGCCGCAGCTCATCTCCGGTTACATTGACAACAGGGTTTTTGATAAGAGATTCACAGGGAATTCTCACCAGTGAGTTATCAGCTTGTCGGAGAGAAATGGAGAGAAGATTGACAGCTTCCACGGAACCTTCCATCCCGACTGTTCGGATATAGTCTCCGATGCGGATACTGCGTTCTCCCATGATGAAAAGACCGCTGATAATATTGCTGAGCGTGGTCTGTGCGGCGAAACCGACCGCAACACCGACTACTCCGGCAGCCCCCAAAATACTGATTAAATCAACCCCGACTGCACGTAACCCTTGCACCAGAGCAAATGCCCAAACCAGAGCGTATAATGCCTTACGGATAAAGCCTGCAAGCTGAAGCGGCAGTCGCTCCGGTAGGTGACGGGTGAGTTTTCGGATAATGAAAGTGAGGAGACATGCGACAATGATGCTGAGCGTAAGATGGAACCATCCGCTGTGCAGAAATTGCACCGTCATGCTGCCGATTCGCTGAGAAGCGTTTTCTACGGCGTCCCCTGCCTGGTTCAATATGGAGTCTGCGGGAAGAATCATGCCCGACATTTTATCTCTAACACACCGCTTTGTCATCAAGAAAACGTCATTAAAACACGAAAACTTCACGCTGGCACATTTTAGACTCGCTTTTTAGGTCTGAAAGTGGCAAAGTAACAGGGAACTGAAACTATTTTTTAACATGAGCGAACAGACTCAACCGGTATATAAGCGTATTCTCCTGAAATTGAGCGGCGAGGCACTCCGTGCACCAGGAAGCAAGGATAATATCTCTCCCGAAATTGTTGCCCGAATTGCACGTGAGATTGCAGTGGCTCAGCAGGAGGGGAATTTGCAGATTGCTATTGTGGTAGGCGGCGGTAACATCTGGCGCGGTGCCAAGGCCAGTGTGCGCGGCATGGATCGCCCCACGGCTGACTATGTGGGTATGCTTGCCACGGTGATGAATGCTCTTTCCATTTGTTCTGCCGTGCAGGAAGCGGGTGTTCCCTGCCATGTTCACAGCGCCATTGAGATGAAGAATGTAGCAGAACCCTACGTTCGCAATATTGCCCGCAAACAGCTTCGCAACGGTGAGGTTGTCGTATTCGCCGCCGGCACGGGTAACCCCTTCTTCAGCACGGATACGGCTGCCGCGCTGCGAGCCTGTGAAATCAACGCCGAGGTGGTGATGAAGGCTACATCCGTGGATGGTGTCTACACCGCAGATCCCAAGAAGGACCCCACGGCCACGCGTTTTGACGCTATTTCCTATGAGGAGTGCATCTCCCGCAACCTCAAGGTGATGGATCAGACCGCTTTCACGCTGTGCAAGGACAATAACAAGCCGATTATGGTGTTTGATATGCATCAGCCAGGCAATATCACCCGCGCGCTGCTGGGTGAACGCATCGGTACCGTCATCAGCAAGTAACCATTTTTTTACAAACAACATATACAGATAACAACAATGGACGAAGAAACACTCCTGTTGGAAGTTGAGACCTCCATGGAGGAAGCAATGGAGCACATGATGACCGATTTCGGCGGCGTGCGCACCGGTAAGGCTTCCCCCTCTCTGGTGGATAACATGGACATCTACGTTGCCTCTTACGGCACGAGCATGAAGCTCAAGAGCATTGCCGTGGTTTCCACCCCGGATGCTCGGTCCATTCTCATTCAACCATTTGACCCCAGCACGCTTAACGATATCAAGAAATCCATCGCTGAGAGCCGTCTGAATATTACTCCCATCATCGATGCCCGCTCTGTGCGTCTGCCCATTCCTGAGCTTTCCGGCGAGCGCCGTAAAGAACTCTGCAAGTATGTGAAGAGTCTGGCAGAGGACACCAAGGTGCGTGTGCGTGCCGCCCGCAAGACCGGCATGGACGGAATCAAGAAGATGAAGGCCGACAATGTTCTCACGGAAGACGGCGTGCGTACCGTGGAAGAGAAGGTGCAGAAGCTCACGGATAAGTTCACCAAGAAGATTGATGAGCTTTCCGAATCCAAGCAGAAGGAAATCATGACGGTGTAATTCTGAATTTTATTCTCACGTTTCATTTTATTAGTTATGAGCACTCCCACCACTAATGTTCTGGCCTCCGGTATCGAGATTATCGGTTCCATCCGCTTCCAGAACGATATGCACATCGACGGCAAGATTGACGGTGAAATTCTCTCCGAATCCGGCAAGGTGACCATTGGTCAGATGGCTGATATCAAGGGCGACATCAACGCCGGTGAGGTTCACGTGTACGGTCATGTGAACGGCAATGTCCGCAGCAATCGCTGCCATCTCAGCGGCAACGCCGCAGTTATGGGTGATATTACCACCGGAGAACTCTCCATGGAGCAGGGTGCCCGTCTCAGCGGTCGTGTGGAAATCGGTTAATCCATTACATTTGACCACGTATTGATTTATTGCGCCGACCTGCTGTACCGCCCGGTAAAAGGCGGTATCGGTCGGCGCACTTTTTGCGTTGACGGGGCGTGTACAAGTTCCTCTCAGTGCTGGCATTGTCTGTTCTGCTGGTTTCGTGTGATGAGCGAGACTCATCTCAGAAAGCAGCTGCAGAGGGCATTTTGCTGGTGGGAAACAACCAGGAGCCGCTCAGCCTTGACCCGCACAAGGCCACATCTGTGGCAGATGGAAAAATCATCACTGCGCTTCTGGAAGGACTGGTGCGCCCGGATGCTGCGGATGATGCACGGGTACACCCGGGTGCTGCCGAATCATGGGAGCACAACGCCGCTGCGGATGAGTGGACGTTTCACCTGCGGAAAGATGCTGTCTGGAGCGATGGAAAGCCGGTGACGGCGCAGGATTTCGCCTATGCTTTCCGGCGTATTCTGCACCCGCAGTTTGCGGGGAAATACGCGGAGATGCTCTATCCTCTGCGGCATGCGGAAGCGTATAACCGCGGCGAATGCCCGTGGGATGAAGTGGGCGTTGCAACCCCGGACAGTCATACCCTGCGCCTGACGCTTAACGGACCCACGCCGCATCTGCTGCAGCTCCTGCTGCATTTCACCTGGTGCCCGGTGCCTGCTCATGCTGTGGAAGCTGCGGGGGGAATGCTGGACAGACGCAGTCTTTGGACGAAGCAGGAAAACTGGGTGGGTAACGGCGCATATGTGCTTGCCGGGCATCGGCACAACGATTATCTGTCCGTGTCTGCCAACCCCCGCTATTGGCGCGCCTCTGAGGTCCGGAATCAGGGGATTCGTTTCCTGCCCATTGTGAACGGCTACACGGAAACCCGCATGTTTCTGGACGGTAAGCTTCACATCACCAACAATGTACCGCCTGAGCTGATTTCCGTTGCCCGCTCCCGCGCGCCGAAATCCTATTGTCAGGATCCGTATTACTGCACCATTTTTTACCGATTGAACACCACGCGTCTGCCGCTGAACGATGTGAGAGTGCGCCGCGCGCTCTCTCTGGCCATTGATCGTGATGCATTAGTGAACAAAGTTGTGCGAGGGGCAGGGCGTGCGGCGTATGGTTTTACCCCCGGTGGGGCGGGGTATGCTGCTGTGAGTCGCGCGGAAGAGAAACAGAGCCGCGCGGAACAGGTGGCAGAGGCTCAGAGGCTGCTTGCTGAGGCAGGATATCCCGGCGGTAAGGAATTCCCTGCTCTGGAATTGATGACCACCTCCCGCGATGTGCAACGGGTGATGGCGGAAACCGTGCAGGCCATGTGGAAAGAAACACTGGGTATTCATGTGGAAATCCGTTCCTGTGAGTGGACAGCCTACAAGGCGGCGCAGCAGAACATGGACTATGACATTTCCTCCTCCTCCTGGAGCGGGGACTATCTTGACCCTGCCACTTTTGTCGAACTTTGGCGCAGCGGCGGCGGCAACAACTGCACCGGGTGGGGAAATGCCGCGTGTGATGCAGCACTGGAAGCCGCCCGCATGTCTGCCACGGCAGAGGAACGCCGGGCGCATCTGCGCCGGGCAGAGGAAAATATGCTTAGTGAGCAGCCGGTTATTCCCCTTTACTGGAGTGAGAGAACCTATCTCAAATCTCCTGCAGTGAGCGGTTGGCACCCGCTGATTCTGGATAATCACCCGCTGGATGCCGTTCGGGTGTCAACCGCACGACAAAAACCATGACCCGACTCCTTCTCAAACGCTTGTTGCAGGGTGTGCTGGTGGTTGTGGTGCTGCAGACCATCACGTTCTTTCTGGTGCGTCTGCTGCCCGGCAACCCCTTTCTGGGGGAGCGCAAACTGCCTCAGCACGTCATGGAACAGCTCAATTCGCTTTATGGATTGGATAAAAGTGCTTGGGTGCAGTACCTGAATTACTGGAAAGGAATCATCCTGCACGGCGATTTCGGTCCCTCTCTGGTGCGGGAAGGGGTACAGGTGTCGGATATCATTGCTCAATCATTTCCCGTATCTCTCTGGTTGGGTGTGCTGGGCATGGGAATTTCCGTCATCATAGGTATACCCGCCGGCATGCTGGCAGCGTGGTGGCGCAACCGTTGGCCGGATGCCCTAATCATGCTCTTTGCCATGGCAGGTATCTGCATACCGGCTTTTGTGGTAGCGCCCGTGTTTGGTATTACATTGGGTATGAACGTGCCGGGACTCAGCGTTGCCGGGTGGGACGACCCGCTCTGTGCCGTGCTTCCCGCGCTCACTCTGGGTCTTATTAATGCAGCCTATATTGCGCGTCTGACACGCGGCGGCATGGCGGAGGTGCTATCCGCAGATTACATCCGAACGGCGCGTGCCAAGGGGGTAGGGACAGGGCGTTTGCTTTTTGTGCATGCCCTGCGCAGCGGATTGCTGCCGGCCGTATCGTATCTGGGACCGGCTTTTGCGGCTCTCATTACCGGCTCCTTTGTGGTGGAAACCTGTTTTCAGGTGCCGGGCATGGGTTTGCATTTCGTCAATGCCACTACCGATCGTGATTATTTCCTCATTCAGGGCTTGGTGTTTTGTTATGGAATACTCATCGTGCTGGCCAATCTGGTGGTGGATTTAGTGCTCGTGGCTCTTAACCCCCAACTACGTTCACAGGGCGCAGCCTGATAATATGCCGATATGAAGACAAGCCCGGATAAACACGCAGGAAACTCACTCTGGAAAGATGCCCGCCGCCGCCTGATGCGGAATAGGGCGGCAGTAGCCTCTCTCATCTTCCTGATTATCATGGTACTGGCATGCTTTGTACTGCCGCTTTTCCCCTTTATCGCTAACCCGAACGCCACGAATCTGGACAACATCGCAGCGGCTTGCAGCTGGGAGCATCCTTTCGGCTCAGACCAACTGGGGCGCGACCTCCTGGCGCGTGTGCTCTACGGTGGGCGTATCTCCTTGCTGGTAGGCATTGTGGCAACAGTGGTTGCCTTTGTCATCGGGCTTATCTACGGTCTTATTTCCGGTTATATAGGTGGGCGTACGGATGCGCTCATGATGCGCACGGTGGATGTGCTTTTCGCTCTCCCGTTCATCGTGCTGGTGATTGTCTTTTCTCTCAGTATTGAAGAACCCAGCCAGCAGCTTACTGCTTGGGTGGTGGAGCACACGGGGTGGAGCCGGGAGAGCGTGGCTCCCGTGCTGGGACTTGTACCGCTTTTCATTGCCATCGGTGCGTTGGGCTGGCTCACCCTCGCCCGTATCGTCCGCACGCAGACTCTTTCCATCAAATCACAGGAGTATGTACTGGCTGCCCGTTCTCTGGGGTTGAGCCATTGGCGTATCCTCTTCGGACACATTGCCCCCAATCTGCTGGGCACGGTAGTGGTGTATACCACACTGGCGGTGCCGGGCATCATGCTCACGGAATCTACCCTCTCCTTCATCGGCCTGGGAGTGCGTGCCCCCAATTCCTCCTGGGGCACGCTTATCAAGGAAGGAGCTGATCGCATGGAAGCCACCCCTGAGCTGCTCATCTTTCCTGCGCTCTTTTTCTGTCTCACGCTGCTCGCCCTCAACTTCCTCGGAGATGGGCTGCGTGATGCCATTGACCCGAAATCCGGCAAGGATTAATTCAGGTTTATTGATTGATGTGTTAGGAAAGTGCTGCAGTGAAAACGGAGAAAAGGGTTGTTTTTTTCTTGACGCTCAGTCATATAGGGTGGTAAATGGGTAATATTCGGGTATCTGAGATATCCGGCTGCTCGTAAAAGCTTTATTTGTCCTCGCGTTTTAAGTGACTTAATCCATATTCCTGAATCAAGGCACACTCCCGCTCAATATTCTTTGCTTCCTGTTCCTGCATTTCCTTTTGCAAAGCAAGGTCTTCATCGTACAATTCTTTGATTCCTGTTGCTTCACACACGCCCTGCCGACGGCGGAATGCCAGATACTCCTCCGTACTGCGTTTCCAGTCATCGTATGCTTTCCAACTTTCCAGCAGCAGCTGCATCTTGTTGCGGTATTCGTGCATCCGCTGTGTCAGCTCCTGTTGCACCAGGTGGTAATTTTCCTTTGCCATTGCCCACTCGCTCCAG
>JAZNLU010000085.1:0-60880 GCA_045579245.1 Akkermansia sp. | reverse complement strand
ATCAGCAGGTAGATAAGGCGCATTCTCCACCGAAATTTGCTCAAACCTGAGTACAGGGGGGCTTCGAAAAAGCCTCTATTCGGAAAGCCTAGGATTTATCGCCACTTGCGTCTCTCGGAAAAAATCTTTGGGACACATGTGAGTTGGTGGGGCTCGGCTAATACAACTATGGAAATAAAAGAAGAAAGATTTGGCAGCGGAACCTTGAAGGTAACATTCACATCAACAATTACAACTAGTGGTTATGCCCCTTTTATAAGTAATACTTTTGAAGAGGGAGGCACAATTATAGGCGCTTGCTATGGCGCTTCTGGGGGAGTAGCAGGCATCGCCATCGGATCAATTTGCGGATATATGATCTCCTTTTTAGGCGCCCCCATTCAGAAGTGTGTAGAATCATTAGGAAAAGGATCATCCTATTGGTCTACCTCTGCGACATTTTCGTGCTCTAAAACAAAAGAACACTCCAAACCTGATCTAAAATGGGGAAACATAGAACCAAACAATATATGGATTCGCTCGACAAGTGCTCGAAAATTCCTCAATGGATACGAACACTATGTGCCTCTGGATAAAACAAATAGAAGCAGCAACTAAGTTTATGCACGCAGGCATCATAGTTTTTCTATGATGCCTGCATATTTTCCAAAAAATTCCACTAAATAACCAGATGTAACATATAAATATTTGCATGACAATTTTCAATTTATTAAATATAGGCAATAGAAATTTAGCCATAGTAATAGGCGTTCTGGCGGAACAAAAAACGCATATGATCATTTATGGCAAGACACCCACCTTGCATGCGTACATCGGAGGTATCGCTGGACTAATCGTTCATGATACTATCTATTATTTACTGAAAATCTACTGACGTTACAACAGTTACATATTACTATAATTAGGCCGACATTCATTCACTTGACTCTTTTTTGCACGATGGCAATTTGTTCACGTAGCGTCGGCGAGAGTATGTACGCTTGATAACAATCTCTTATAGGAAGGAGTTTCATTCACCTGCCTTACTCCTAGCGTCTTGTCGAGTTAATTCGTTACAATAAGCAAACTTATTTATTCTTTATAATACAAATGCTTACGTGTTGAGAGTATTGTGTAGGACTAGCTAAACGAGACACTAGCAATCGAAATAATCAAGGTATAATAGCTTCAGATACGCAAAAAAAACACAAAATACGCCTACAGGCGAGCTCGTCAATTTCTTCGTCTTCAAAAAAACGCAGCCCCAGGTAAACAGACACCCCTAACTTCCAGCGTGACACACCCCATCACGCTGGGCAAGCACTTCTCTGCCAGTCCCTCAGAAAGTCATCCACACATCTATCCAATCACCCTTGTGCTTGGATATCATCTCCCTAAGAGATGTTCAAAGGACTTATTTCCTACCATAGCGTATAGACGGCAGCCTTGTATTGAGCTCATATAATTCGTCGGGTAAAACCTTAACCTTATTGGAATTTCTTAAAACTCTCAACGTATTTTTACAAACTAATTCTATCCGCTCGGATGGCACTGTAGAATCCATTCTTCCTCTCACTTCTTTCGTCAAATCTTTAAATGAAAACGCCTGTGGTTGAGTCAGCACAGCTCGAGTAACAACACTCTGTATATTTCTTTTTCTATTTGATGTTGACATTTTGTAAATCCTTTCAATTTGGAAACTCTCTTTCGTAACACGCTTTTATCAAGCCTGCAAAATCTTCGACTATTCTATTTCGAATCTTATTCAAATTATCTTCTACATTATTTTCAACACATAATTGCACATACAAATTTACCGACAAAGTCGAGTTTCTCTCAAGTTGCAACTTAGATTTTAAATTAGATGTATCATAAACAGATACCTCTTGTGTAGATGGCTTAAACAATAATATGTCTCTACCACGCTTCAATCCTATTTTATTGCGTCCCTCGTTTTTACGAACAATAAAAAAAGAAGTTATGATATTTTCTTTTGCTAAATCAGTCAAACATTTTCGAATAACCTCTATATTTACATCCTCATCAACACCCTCAATCAGAGCCATAATATCTAAAGCGCTGAAATCACCGCTCTCGTAAAAATATTGTAGATTCTCATCATACTGGAAATAGTAATCAATAGAGTCATCCGATACCGAGTCCTTCGGAGCACTCAAGATCCTCTTAAGATATTCGCCTCTATCACTCCTGCTTTCTAAGGTCGCTTGGGCAAGTATTTTCTTTGCGAGAGCTACGGCATCATGTCCCCTTTTAAGAACTGAATAAAAACGTTTCTTATTCAAAATCAACTCATCAAGAATATTCAAAAGCTCCCTTTCCTCTTTTTCCAATTGTTGCTCTCGTTCTTTCAGTGTTACCAAGGCTTTCTGAAGAACTGACATCAGCCACGAGTCATTCCACATAGCTATTTTACGATGATTTCTTTCGGCCGACAGTCCAACATTCAACGATTCCCAGAGATGAACAATTTCGGGAGCAATGCCATCATCCCCTTTTATCAAGAAATCATCCACCAATTTTCGTATAGCATGCTGTAGCAAATTTGCCGACCTGACAGTTCTATGGTGAGAGTTAATTCGCGCAAAAATTTTATACCGACTTAGCAGAATATCATCTATGGTATCCGTAATCTTGGAAGGAAAGGCAAACTCCAGTTCTTTTTTATGTTCAACTAATCGAATCGAACGCAGAACACACTCATACGGCAACTGCCCCCATAGAAAACCACTATTGTAAGTATCACGGTATATGTAATCCAATCGATCAGCATCTATAGGTCCATCTACAAAATGATGTAAACTTGTAGCAAATGGTTCTGCTTCTGATAGGATTTGCATCGTCAGCCAAGCAACGAAAGAGTAATAGAGATATGATATAGAATCACTATCTTCCAACGTATCCATCAAGCTCCTAAGAGCAGATTTAAAGGCCAACCCCGTCATCTTGCGTCCCACATTCTCATGAAATGCAATCTTGGGGTCATAGTGCTTTTCCAACACCCTTTGCAAAGATTCAACCTTTTCGGCATTATAACCTTCTAATTCGAAATTTCTATCATTCCATTCCTGGAAAAGCTCTTCTACGATATGACTAAAGGGAGGATGCCCAACATCATGAAAAAGGGCAGCGAGACGCAAAGCCTGCAAAACAGCAGAGGTAAGAATAAGACGTTTCTTACCTCTACCGTAGCAAATACATGGTAATTCTTTCGAAATAGCGCCCTCAACGCTGAAGTTGGCATATATTACTTCTTCATTGATGTCTATACCTCGCAAAGCTTCCTGAACCTTTACCGCTTCGGGATTGTTCATGAAAGAAAAGCTCGCGACATCATCAGCTCTATCCATTATCCCGCAGAAGTCCTCAAGCTGTTTCTCAGCAAAGGAAAAGAATTTCTCTACCACTTTTTCTTCAGCATTAGTTAAGGCGGCATGAAACATTCTCCCAGCCAAATGCATGGTACCCAACGAATGTTCATAGCGCTTCGTGCGATTCGACGGCAACGTCATGTATACAGTTGAACTCTGATACACATCATGCAAGCGAAAGAAGAAAGGAGTGGAAGTCATCACACACTCATACTCACTTATATAGATGGTATCGTGTATATTGTCCGTTATGTGTCGAAGTTTGTACATAGAGGGACCGAGATTATGAAGAAAAAGCGCGTAGGGACGAATGTATAGTACCATTTCTCACGCTAAAGTCAAGATAAGGAATAAAGTTTTTGAAACACATTCGCAGTATTCGCGTTCGGTTTGTTTTTAGTTTGTGGCAACTCAAATAGATTAAGGACAGTTTTTACTCCCGATAAGTCCCAAAACTCTTTAAAATCACTTTTTTCCAAAAAATGCAAAAAAATGGCGGATTATCCCCTCGAGGCGACTTAACTCTTATGTAAGCGTCAGACGACCTGTCGGCCTGCACCCTCTTCCCCATCACCAAAACAACCAAACCAACCTTCAGACCATGAATTACTCCCGCAACACGGACGGCAGTCTTGCCCACGTCTCCGGCTTCATCTATACCCGCAGCGAGTACAGCGCCAAGGGGCAACTCACCGAACAATATCAGGATGCAGGATGGAACACACCCCCCACCGCCGCCCCACGCTTTGAGTACAATACCATGGGCAACGTCTACAAAAAGACGCTCGCTCTCGCCGAAGCGCCGGATGAAACCAATTCCCCCACAGAAGTCTATGCCTACGGCGCGGAATTCCCGGAGGACGGCATCTACTCCTCCCTCACCCGATACAAAGCAGAGGGCAATCTGCCGGATACCCCGCATAGTGTAAATGGTGGTAAATGTGGCGATGAAACCCGGGAAATATACTTGACAAGTTACGCGAAATGTTTGAAGATTATCCTGATGAATATGTCAGCTCTGAAGATCGGTCATCATAATAAATTATTTTCGATATTATGCCTTATTACATTATTGAATGCCTGTGTTCAGTGTCCGAGTGCCCCCTCTGATGATTCTGACAGGACTAATGCTTCCGGAGAAAACACATTACCCCCAACGCTTCATCCCAAAGCGCAACGGGCATTAGACAAAGTTCTGGCAGAAGGATTGGCAGAGTATGAGGTGTATGGTGATAGGGGTCCCTTTGAGAACATAGAGCCTTTTTTGAAAGGTGCGACCAACGAAACACGGTACATTATGCGTATATTGACGAATAATCAATGTGATTTAGGTGATGGTCATAGCATTTTGCGTATAATCATTCTTCCGAATTTGTGCAGCGATTTAGATGAATTATTAAAACAAGAAACACCCTCCGCAAAAACCCTGGATCACGCTGTTTGGATGGCCTCAAAATTGCATCTGAAAAATGTCATTTCATTTTTGATACACATGGGTGCTCCGGCAAACAAATATAAGTTGGGAGACTGACTCGTAAAATACAGACGCCAAAACAGGGCAGAACAATAAAAGGAAACGCAGTTACAAAATCTATAGCAAAAATGATTTATTTACTGATAAACGCAATCGTTTGTTTAGTTATTTCTGCACTATTGTTTGTATTTTCAAGAAAGAACATGCTGCTGTTTCTGTGTCTGTTGCACAATATGCAGTTCGTCTTATTGTTTGTGCTTGCACTTGTAATTGCTGTCGATGATGTACTGTTAATCCGGCAGGCTGTGATAATGTGTATATTATTGGTTACTTGTATTAGTTTGTTCTTTTTCAACCAAAAATACAAGCCTTTATCATTTTTTCTGCTATTGTTGCCTTTAGTCGTTATAATGTTTATCAATATGATGGGAGGGTATTTTATCATGAGTTAAATAGCCGCGCCGCCCGCCGAAACTTCGCCCACCCACCCCATTGAGTTGTCAAAACATCTCAACGAATCTAATTATCACAACACGCACACAAAAGTAAATGATGCCCCCTATCTTATACGCATTAAAAAAAAGCGCATGGTTTATCATCGCAGCATCAACATTCACATGCATCGCGATATGGCTAAGCCTCCCATCGCTTCAATCTATGGAAAACAGATTGCATGATTTCATCCCCACCCTGAAAAACACCGAAATCAGGCACTATGAAAGAGCCATAAATGGGGACTATGCCATCTTCCTGGAAATTTCCGATAAGGATTTCGAAGAGATACGTCTGACATCCCCCCATTTTAAAACATGGAATAAATTAACCCGCGAGCGCAGCTTCCAAATAGGTCATCATGAGCTTAGCGGCTATGACGGCCTATTCTCTGCCATAGACAGCCGGGATGGCAGGATCTATTGTCTCCTTTGGGATAAACACAGCTCCTTGCTTGTATTTACCCTTTGTTCATCAGTATTCTGATGCCACACCTCACCCCGAAGCCGCTCCGGCATGCGTCCGCTCAAGTGCGATACGACAGCCCGCGCGTCACGTTGCAGACAGCGTGCGCGAGAGCACGGGGAAGCGGGCTCAGGTGAGAGGTGTCCAGCAGAGAGCGGATGGGGGCGAGGGCGTTCTCCATCACCTCCTGCGGGTTCAGTCGGATGTGCGGGGAAGCCCCCTGAACATCCCTACTGAACACGGCACGCAGGATGCGCGGAGAAAACCCACTCACCATCGCGACGTTATCATGCACGGAATCCGGCGAGCCGGTGTTGGCGGCATCCAGATTCCAGTAGACGATGGCGGGAAACTCATATCCGGCATACTTGAAATCCAGACGCAACCTATCCAGGAGAGTCTCGCTATACTCCGCGCCGGCATCGAATTGCATATCGGAGAGGATGAGCAGGCAGCGGGGCATAGTATCCTGCCCTGCCCCGCTGCGGCGGGCAGTCTCCAGCAGGAGCCGGAATATATCTGCCACGTTGGTGCTTTCCACGATGTTGTATTGCTGCAAGGCTTCCATTCTATCCGTCACGGAGCCGCCCTCCGGCAGCTCCAACCAGCGCGCCTGCGAGCTGAAACTGCACACGCAGTTGCGGAAAGGCCCGCTCAGGCGCTCTGCACAGTACAGTGCCAGCGGGTACGCCACCTGATGCGGTGTCAACGCGCTGCCCCACCACATCGAGCCGGAGGTGTCCAGCACCGGGAGAATCCCGCCACCCTCTGACGGCAAAAAATTTTCCAGATGATGCCACTGGGCATCGATGATTGACGAAAGCACCTCTCGGTTGACACCGCAGTACCCGTCCCTGAACCAGGGGAGAAAGATTTCATGCGGGAACAAAGCTCCCGTGTTGAGTTTCTTTTCTAAAAGCGTGCGGAAGAAGCGTTCTCTGTCCGTCCGGGCAAAGAGGGCTCGATATCGATTAAGCGCCTGAGAGGGCAACTTCTCGTATTCCACCGCCTCCGGCTGACGCGCCGACAGCAACTGCTCTACCGTGGGAGATGCCGCTGCCACCGCCCGCCGAAAATCACCGTTACTCATGCCCAGCTGTGCGCGTACCGCCGCCCACAGTGCCGAGCGGCGCGGCAACCACTTGCAGGCGTAATAATTCCCGCTGCGCACCCCCTCTGCAAACAGGGACACAACATCCCCCCACAGTTCGGGTATTCGCTCTGCCACGCGCACATAGTCCCGGCAACAGCCCAACTCCGCCAACAGAGGCAGGTTATCACGCACCGCCTCCGGGCAAAGCTCCCACAGCACCCCCAACAGGTGAAAAAAAACGTCTCTCTCCCCTGCTCCGCTGCGCACGGAGCGGCTCCAGAATAACACAGCCGCCGCCGTGGCGGCATCCTCTGCGTATGCTTCCAGAAAAAGCCCCTCCAACGCCTGCGGAGCCTCCCGCACCATATTCCGGGCAGATCCCACCTCCGCAAACAAATCCAAACAGGCACTCCCGCTGCTCCGCAGCAGCAGCGCGCCGTTCTCCGTCCGGGTAAACACCCCCGCTCGCTGTTTCTCTTTCGTTTCCATAAGTTGCGCCGTTTAATGGTGATTTACTCCCGCCCTCTGCCGAGGGCGCTTCCCCTGAAAGCGATTTCTTGAACTTCGGGGCCGCGGTGAGTCTACTGCTCTGCCGCTGAGCTAAGGCGGGACATGCCCTCCCTCCCGGATTCGAACCGGGGACCAATAGTTTATCCTCTCTCGTGAGTTTGCAGAAAAGTTCTTCCGTTGCAGCCTTTCGGCCGGCAACGCTTGCATTCTACCACACATTTCAGATTAAACTACCGCAATAATTATTAGGATACATAACTTAATAAACAAGTTTAAGTCCCATTTTTATTATGTAACTCACTTATTTTTATCTATTATTCATCCACTCATCACATCTATTTTTTCCTATAGGATTCACACAATTTAGTGGTCCATGCTCATTCTATCCTAATTGCAGTATATCGAACACTCCCCTCCCCGTATCATTGTGAACCCTAATGAAAAAAAAGCGCGGTTGCCCATAAGGGCAACCGCACAAAAGCCATTTATTCAAACTCAGAATCAGATTTGACCGTACAGAGTCTTACCGGCAGAAAGCAAGTCCTCCGCAGCAACCTGAAGGCGCTCGCAGATACCCTGCTCACCCTTCTTGAGGTAGGAGCGGGGATCGTACACCTTCTTGTTACCTACTTCGCCGTCTACCTTGAGCATGCCGTCAATGTTCTGGCACATGTGCAGAACGATGGGCTTGGAGAAAGCGTACTGGGTGTCGGTGTCGATGTTCATCTTCACCACGCCGTAGGAGATGGCCTCACGGATGTCGCAGAGGTCGGAACCGGAACCGCCGTGGAACACCAGGCGCATGTCCTGACCGTGCTTCTCTTTCACCACAGCCTGACCGTCACGCAGGATGGTGGGCTTGAGCTTCACGGCACCCGGCTTGTACACACCGTGCACATTGCCGAATGTAGCGGCCAGCATGAACTCACCCACGCCATTGAGCGTCTCGTAAGTCAAAAGCATATCCTCGGGAGAGGTGTAGAGCTTCTCCTTGGGAGCGCCGCTGGTGTCAACGCCGTCTTCCTCACCGCCCACGACACCGATTTCGATTTCGAGAACGATACCCAGCTCTGCACACTCAGCAAGCAACTGCTTGGAGAGCTCCAAATTCTGAGCCATCGGCAGGGCAGATGCGTCAAGCATGTGTGAGTTAAACAGGGGACCTTTACCCTCAGCGATACGCTTCTTACTCTCGGCAAGAAGAGGACGCAGGAAGCTATCCACCTTGTCAGCCTGGCAGTGATCGGTGTGCAGAGCCACCAACACGTTGTACTTCTCCGCCAAACGGTGTGTGGCTTCCGCCAACACGATAGCGCCGATGGCAGAATCCTTAACGGCGGTACCGGAAGCGAACTGACCGCCGCCCAGAGACACCTGAATAATGCCGTCGGACTTAGCCTCGGCAAAAGCCTTGAGAGCCCCGTTAATCACTTCGATGGTAGTAACGTTAACGGCGGGATAGGCGTAACCCTTTTCCTTGGCCGTATCGAGCATCTTGATGTACTGTTCTTGTGTAGGTACAGGCATGGTACTTAATGTTGTTAGTTAGTATTTGAGATTATTTGAGGTCGCGCACGCGCAGTGCGCACCGTGCACGTTCCGCATTCTACAGCAAAAACATCAAATCGTCAATCGCCAATTAAAAAAACACAAAGCAAACACATGGGCAATATGACACGACACAGCGTCAAAAAAGCCATGAGACATATCAATAATAAAAAACATATAATGATAAAACAACTTAAAATCAACATATACTTATATATAACAAATAATTTCTTCTTTATTCGTTATTTTGTTGTGTAATGCGCTCATGAGTAATTTATTTAAATAAATACTAAAAGCTTATGATAGAGTCAGAAATAGTTTGAATCTAAAACATAAGATAGTTCATATATTAGCCATTACCGGCCTTTCCGAAGTTGGAACGTGAGACGATATAAAGTTTTACGACAAAGAGCGGCTTTCTCTTCTCAGAAAATTTCTCGAATTGCCCGTCGGCACATCCTCACACAACACCTTGCATCGCATAGTTGCTCCACTTGCCCCCGCATCTCTGGAAGCGGAGTTACAAAATAGATTTCTACCTCAGGTGCCATTGCTATTGATGGTAATCCCTTTGTGGCAGCAACAAGCTTTCAGCTCATTCTTTTGTCCACATGGTAAGTGCTTTTACTGAAGGCGTTCGGATTTAGGACACAGAGTTGATTCAGCTAGGCTTATGCAACGCCCGGATGAGTATACCCACTAACATAACACACACATCAACATGACCAAAATCCACAAGAGAAGTAGCCCTGAAAAAGAATACATGGCTAGAAGCCATTAAAGGGAAAAGATGTTCCGTCAGATAGGGACAGAGAACAACATCAGTACCAAGCCGGTGCAACAGAAGAAGAAAATTCAAATTCCACAAAATTGGACTTGACCCTATGAGTTGCGATTTTATAAGTCGCTGAAATCAAGGCACAAAAAGGAGCGGACGTCACCATGTTGAATTGGTGACGACCGCTCCTTTAATAGCCTTCGAGAAGGGCACGGCACTTTGTAACTGAATGATACTACGGATATTACAAAGTGTCTTTAATTTTACCCTGTCTAAGCATATACTGAACAAGTCCTTTCTTTTTATATGTGTTTGCCGCCTTACATTTATTAGTTACGCAAAATGAGAGCCAGTTATATCCCCCTGCAGAGTTGCTACCATGCGGTCAGCCGAGTTAATGATGAGCTGTTGCAGGTTGCACAGGAAGGGAGACACTCGGTTGATATGACCTGATGTGGCGTAGTTTGTGCAACCGCAGGTGTTGAGGCAGCGGTGCCGCAGCTTGCATACCCGGCATTCGGGGGTCACGTTGCCGCGTGTGGCAATAATGAAGTTCTGCCGCGCGCGGTCGATACCAGTGCGTACGTTTCCGAATGTGCATGACGGGTCATCCCCCACCCCGACCATGCGGGAACAGGGGAAGAAGTTGCCATCTACCGATACTGCGATTTCCCTCTCACCGATACGGCAATGGAGGCATTGCTCCCGGTTGTCCTTGTTCATGCTCGCCAGGGCTCTTTCCAGACACTCCAGACGGATGGGTTGTTGAATTCGGTACGATTCTGTCACATCCCGCATGAGTAGCTCCCATTGTTGCCGCAGAGAATTAAATTGCGCATCCGACCAGTCGCTCCAATAATCGAAATTGAGCCCGATACGCCCCCGGTAATGTTCATGCAGCCATAGTACACCCTCGCGCAGGTAGCGGTCATTGGCAGGGTTGACCACGCAAATCACCTTGCTGCGCAAGCCCGGTATTGCAGCCATGCTTTGCAACGCCGTTGCCACCAGCTCATGACTGCCACGACCATCAGCAAAACAGCGGTTGGTGTCGTGCATGGCCGAGGAGCCGTCTATAGAAAGGCCGATGAGAAAATCCCGGGATGCCATCCACGCCAAACGTTCAGGGGTGAGCAAGGTGCCGTTGGTGTGATGCCATAACGAACTTGCACTTTCAGCTCTGCTGCCCGGCGTGCTGTATAATCACAGCAATGCTGCAGCAGCTCCCATTCCAGCAATGGTTCCCCACCGAAAAAGGAGATATCCAATCCGCGTTTTGTCCGTATCGCTTCAGCCAACCCTGTTTCCATGCCCTGCTCTGCGGTTTCTTGTGTCATGGCATGCGCGTACTTGCTCCCTGCGTAGCAGTAGCGGCAGCGCAGGGTACAGTCATGCGTCAGGCAAAGCGTGAGCGCCAGAGTCCCGTTCATTTATTTTTCGTCGAGGGAAGAAGCATCACCCATGTCCGGTGTATAAGGCACATCTCCACCAAGTGGCTGCGGAATTTCTTCCGGTTCATGTGACGGGGCGGTGGAAGCCGGTTCCAGACCGGTAAGGTGCTGCGCAGTAGGCTCGCCGGGCACCACCTGATGCGGAACATCGCCGGGGATGCTCTGCCGATCGCACCCGGTAAACAAGGTGCCTATCACTGCCATCACAGCCGGGGTTATGGGGAATGATTGGTCTTTTACTGGACGAATTTTCATCGTTCTATCATGAGGGTTGGTGGATTATTTGATGGAGAAGAGCATGCCGCGCTGCTTATAATCATTTCCTTCTCCGTAGCCTTCCTTGGTGGCAGTACCGGAAGTCGGGGTCTCGAATTTCAGGTAACATGTGTGCGTACTCTCGGCCGATTCGTAGTAAATCTCAGCACTGTCAGGGCCCGTCTTCTTATAGGTCTGGCAAGTTGTTTCCGATGGATTCAATGCCGTGCGATACCGGTTGTTTGCATCGAAAGGAAAATCAAACACACAGCCGTATTTGAAATCAGTCCATGCAGACCACTGCCCCCCTTCAATCGGGCGCTCGCAAATCTGCGTGAACCGGTCATCCAGGCAGATGATTCTGCCCGCCACACTTTCCGGTGCCAGCTCAGGCACCGTCACTGTGCGGCAACCGGTCAGCAGCAGACCGGACAATAAGCAGATACTTATCTTGGTTCGAGTCATGATGAAGATGATTTGTGCTGGCATTCGTTAAGTGGCGTTTTCTTACAGGGGGGAGGCGCTGGTGCGAATCACCCCATACGGCTGAGCGGCGCTTGTACCCCAGCTGGGCACATAGCAGCCCGAGTAAAGGAGGTTCGACTGGTAGATGAGCGAGCCCTGCTTGGTATAGCCATACACCGGGCGGCCATCAGCATAGCCGAAAATCGGCAGTCCGTTGGCGTCATAGCGCGCGCGCTGCCAATGAATGCCGTTGGTGAAGCTTGTCTGGGCGGCGTTTGTACCGGTCTGAACATTCGTGGTCGGAGTGTAGAATCCATTGCCGATGAAATCCTCCAGCATCAATTCGCAAGAGTTGAAAGAGAGGAGCGCTCCGACTGTCAGTAGTATGTTAGTGCATGTGCGTTTCATATCTGAGAGAGGATTGGTATGACGGGGAGAGGAGAGCGGGAGGCATTCAGAAGATATGCCTCCCATAGTTATTTTAAGGATTAATCGCTCTGGCGGGAGGGATGATTCCGGGGGACTATCTTATCAGCCTTCAGAAAAATTGCGCCGAGAGCACGGTCTGCCTGTTCCACGCGACGCTGCACCAGTGACAGCAGTGAGGCTTTTGCCTCCTGATTACCGTTATCCACATAGTTGGTGTTATCCTTCAGATAATCGGTAAGCCCCATCAGCAGGTCATCCTTTTCCATCAGGGCCTGCAGACCGTTCGGGATAGCCGTGTTCACGGCCTTTTTGAAATCTGCGTCTTCCTTGACCAGTGCTTCGCCGGCAAGCGTATCAAGCCTGGTGAAGCTCGAATGCCCGATGGTATCATGCAGCTGCTCAAAGGCATTCTTACCCAGACCCACCACATCGGTAAGTCTCCGCTCGTTCCAGCGCTTGAAAGTGTTCATATAGGCCGCCAGCTTGGTGGCCGGTTCAGAGGCCGCCAGACAAGCTTTCGTACCACGCACATCCACATACATGCGCACCTGCGTTCCGGTGCTGAGTTTGACCTCCCGGCTGAGATTCAGAATCGGGCCATCATACTGATAGCGCAGCGAACTTCCCATCAGGATATAGTTAATCCAGGACTCGCGCTCCTGGTCGCTGATGCGGTTATGGAAGTAATTGTAGAACACGTAGGCCTGCTGGTCATTGTAGCCAAAGCTGTTCACTGCGGTTGTGGAACGATTGGGCACGGAGTCCCCCCCGAAGAACTGAGCCAGAGCCGCATAAGCTTCGTCCGATACCTTGAACTCTTCTGTCTTCGTGTATTCGACAAAGCGGGCCACGCGCTGCACTTCCTTCTGAAAATCATGGTTGTGCAAACCGCAGAGAAAGCGGAACGGACCGATAAACCAGCGCATGATAGCCTCGGCACGGGTAATCATGTGCTCCATGCGGGTAAGCTGCTCTCCGGTCATGTTGGGCCTGGCCTTGCTCAGCATCACCCGGCTCAGTACACCTTCCGTAAACTGCCCGGAAGAAGCATCGAAAGGATAATTGGCGAGGAGCTTTTCCAGGGCATCCTTGTGCAGCGTGTCTGCGTCCGGGTAATTGGAGCAATCCACCAGGTCCTTGTGCCCCCTGAGCTGGTTGCAGCAATCTGCAATGGCATTCACCACAATCGCGTACGCCTCATGGGTGGCCGCTTCATATTTTGGAGCATTGCCGATGAGGGCCTGCAGCTCCTGTTGTTTGGCAAGCTGAGCATCGGCTGCGGCTTCTTCCTCGCTGAAGTCAAAGCCCCCACCATCCTGAGCCGTAGCCGTCAGCCCACACAGAAGCAGGGTGCATAAAATATGTTGAGTTTTCATTTTTTGTTGAAGTTGTTTTGTTGAGAATGTGTTAATTCATTAATTCCGACTGCGAGAGGGATGCGATACAGGAACTACCCGTACAGCTTGTTCACGCATATCCATTACTCGTGGTTTGATGGATTTCGCGATGAAATCTGCCCATAGGCATATACTGTATTCTTCTTTTCTAAACTTCATATTTTGTTAAAATGTTTATCGGTATATCCGTTTGCTTCAGAAGCGGATTTCGTAATCGTCTACATACCAGCGGCCGCCGCCCTTGCGGATGAGCTTGTGGATGTTCTTGACACCGACCTGCTTGCCGTTTTCGTCGAAGGCCTGGCTCGTCACCGTGGCGTGCTCCACGCGCTCACCTTCCATCTTGATAAGGCGTTCCTTCTGAGCATCATCCAGGAAGAAGTTTTCCAGGTCGTTTTTATCATCGTGTCCCTTGGCCACTACAATTTTGGTATTGCTGAAAACAGCGTGCACGTACTCGCCATGCAGGCGCTGTTGGTGGAGATCCCAGTGGTAGCGCAGCAGTGATTCGGCCGTCTCCGTGGAATAGCGGACAGGGTTGATACACTCGCGGTAGAGATCGTAGTTCTTTTCCTTGATGGCCGCCAGGAAGATTTCCATCACACGCTCAGGAGTGGCGTTCTCCGGCACGGATTTCTCGGTATACCAGCCTTCCTTGATGCCGGCTACCTTATCTTCCTCCACGAAAGAGCCGCTCTTGTCGTGCCTGGCATCGAAGGTGGCTACGATGCGTCCATCGATATAGAGGGCCTCAGGTTCCACCACCCAGCCCCAGGCCATGTTCGTGCGTCGGTTACCGGGGATTTCGAAAGCCGGGCCGGTAATTTTACCCAGTACGGTGAAGTTTAAGCTATCGCCCAGCGAGCCGTCCACCTCGCGTCGGAAACGCTTGATGGCCTCGTACGGCCCGATCCACTCGCGCCCGCTGATATTCACGAAATAGAAACCGGCGGAGGGCTTGCCCACCACAATGTATTCGCCGGAAGCACCCACAAACTGGTTGTCGGGGTACTTCACATCCGACAGCACAATGGTCTTCTCCGTGGGGTCGGTCTCCGGGGTATTCTTGAGCGGGTCTACCGTGGGGAACACCTTGGCCAGGATGTCACGCCCCTGCTGCAGTTCCTTCCATCTGGTTTCACTGAGCTGGGCATACTTCTCGCGCAACTGCTTCTCATTATTGAGGTAAGCCACCATGGCCGGGGTAATCTGGTTGTAGTCACCCTTACTCTTCATGAGTGCCACGCGGGCGCGCTCGTAGAGAGCCTGTACCGCCGGATCCTCCGGGTAGGTCTTCATGAGGGTCTGAATGCGGTTCAGTGCCTCATTCTTGCTGCGATACATGGTATTGGCACTGCCTTGAGCCCGGCGCACCTCGTCCTCAAACTCCTTGAGGTAATATTCCGTATAACCCAGGTCACGCTTGGGAGCCATGGAAGGAGCCGCTACAGCATTGAAGCTGAGCGCCAGCAAGGTCAATGTAACAAAGAGGGATGTTTTCATTGTTCAGTATGGTTTGACAGGATAAATCAGATGGATATTCAGTGGTGATGGCGGCGCGGAGCGCTATTCGGTCGTTTCTCGGAATGAGGAGGTGCGCCGTGTTTGGTCGTATGAGCTCCGGACCGAGGTTTGGCGTGGTGATGCGAGGGGGTCGCGCCCGGTTTAGCGTGATGGTGCGTGGGTTTAGCGTGATGGTGCGCGGATTTAGCGTGATGGTGCGCGGGTTTGGCGTGATGGTGGTGATGTTTGGGCGGAGGTGGTGTGTGGTGATGGTGGTGGTGGTGGTGATGGTGGGGCGTATCCCAGTCCCATTCCAGCAGTGCATCAACCATCATCTCGCACGAGGTGAAGAGTAGTCCGACCGACAGGGAACATACAATAGCTGCAGTTTTGCTGTTCATGATGCAAGAGTTATTTTGAGCGACGTGCTTTTTGCAGGATATTGCGAATTGTTTTTGCGTTCGGGCCGCCCACGCAGGCATCCACGCTGGCCCCCTTGGCGGTTTTCGCGTTCAGGTCGGCACCATGCTCAACCAGCCAGCGTACAATCTCCACATGGCTCAGGCCGCAGGCATTGTGCAGGGCGGTGGTTCCATTGGCATGGGGAATGATATTGTCGATAGGAGCTCCCTCCATAATCCGGGGAAGTACGGTGAGCAGGCGCTTCTGATACAGCCGCTCCACCGCGGTCTTGTACTTGCGGTTCTCCAGCTCACGCACCAGCTCACCCAAACCATCGTCCACGCTCTGCATGGCTCCATCGCTTTCTTCCGTCTGTGGCATGGTGACAAGCCCGGCGGTAGAAGTGGAGGGGTTCACTGCAAAATCGGCATGGCGGACATACCAGGAGCCACCCTCATCATGCCACTCGATGCTGGCCGTGCCCTTTGTGGCAGTCTGGAAACTGAGCACAACCCGCACGTGCATATCATTGCCGGTGATGTGGATGCAGCCCTCAGCGGGGTCATATGTCACCTTGACCGGCGGCCAGGGAGAGTCGGGAGTTGACTCATAGAGTTGGTAGCTATACGTATTGTTGCCTTGGGCGGGGAACTGCAAGGCCATAGGAGAGGCTGCGAGCCTGCTCCAAACTTCCGGCTGCTCGCCCCTTTCTGCTCTGGCCTCTTCTGCTGAGTAGAAGTTCAGCACCACCAGTTTCCCATTCAGAGAAATGGGTGCTGCGTGAGCAATCTTTTCCACCGTCTGGGAGCAAAGAGCAACCGGAGCCGTTGCAAGAAACAGGAACACAGATAAGTAGTTTTTCATAACAGAATGGCGCGTTTATTCGTACCCTAGAGCGCGTAAGAGGGAATTAAAGGCCTCCTGAACCATATCGCCGAACCATTTACCAATGTCATCCGAATAGCGGTACAGGATGCAGCCAAAGGCGATAAGTGCCAGCGCACCGGCTATCTCTTTGATGAAGTGGGTGAAGATCTGCCAGCCGGTCATTTCTTCTTCCCGGGGGGTGGATTTCTTTTTCTTGGCCATAGAGATTATTTGAGTGTAAAGGTTCCGTGATGCATCATGGGGGTACCGGTCTTGCCGGTATCGGAGTAGGTGGCCGTGCCACTATCGGGGGTGTTGAATTGCAGGGTAAAGACTTTCTCCGACCAGCCGGAGGCATAGTGGCCGCCGGGCGACCACTGAGCGCGGCGAATCACGGTGGCTGTCGCATTGCCGGTGCGGGTATAGCGCAGCTCAACGATGCTCCAGTCCTCATCCACTGCCACGGCACCCTCTTTTTCCACATTGGCATTCTTCCATTTCACCGAGTAGGACTCCGCCAGCGAGGGAGCGGTAAAGGTGAGGGTCTTGCCGACTACGGAAGCGGGAGCACAACCAACGGCACTCGCCCGGCTGATGATTTCTTTGATAGCAGCAGCGTTCGGCGTATCGGCGGGCAGCTCGCATGGTTCGCCCCGTTCATTGGTGATGCGGCGGTTGGGGCTATGTTTCAGCAGCCACCTCACCAGCTCCGCGTTGCCCTCCTCCGCCGCGCGGTACAGGGGCGACTTGCCATCGTAGGGCATGCCTTCCTCCTCGCGATGGAGAATCATGTGGGGCAGCACAGCCAGAGACAGCCCATCCTTGCGGCGCACCACCTGCTGATACATGCGGCGCTGCTCCAGTTCGCGGAGAATCCTCTCCACGAACATTTCTTCGCTGACCTTGGCATTCAGCACACGGGTAAGCAGTATCGCGGGTGTCTCCGTCATGTTCATAGCGAGCGCAAACGGCCCGGTGCCGGATTTCACGCAGCGGTACAGCATCCGGGCACATTCCCTCGCCCTTTCATCCTTTGCCGGGATGCAAAAATCAGGGGATTCCATCTCATAGCCACTGAAGGCTAACTCGAGATAAGCGGCGGCCTCTCGCGCTTCTGCTTCATCAATGGCGGGGCCCTCATAAGGTTTGTCTCGCCACGCGCGAGCCTCGCTCAGAATCGTTTTGATGGTCGCCGCATTTCTTCCGCCCACGCAGGCATCAATGCCGGCACCTTTTTCGGTGTACGCCTGCAGGTCAGCCCCATGTTCCACCAACCAGCGCACCAGCTCCACATGGCTCAGACCGCAGGCATAGTGCAAGGCGGTATTGCCCTTGTAATCCGGATTGGTATAGGATGCGTCCTGAGACAGCATCACGTGGGGAAGGAGCGTGGTCAGACGGGTCTGATACAACTTCTCCGTGGCATTGCGGGGAACCATCTTTTCAATATCCCACAGGATTTCCTGCAGTCCGTCATCCAGTATTTCCGGATCGCGGGCAATCTGCTCCATGGGTAGCTCCAGATGAGCTACATCGTCTGTCTCGCTCTGCACCGTAAAGCCAGCTCCGCGGAAGTAGCGGGTATTGCCGGCCTCGTGCCAGACTATCTCAGCTGAGCCTGTGTTTTTGTCAATGAAACGGAGGACAATATCTGCGCTGAAATCCTCACTCAGCAGCTTTACCTTGCCTTGCCCTGCATCGTAGGTAACAGTGACGTTGGCCTGGAGATTCGGGCAATAATCGGTCACCGCAGTAAAGGAATCCGCTGTGGGGAAATCCAGTACAAAGTCCGTGAGGTCGGAGAGTCTGTACCAAGGGCTCTTGGCGGGTTGGTTCAGCCCCACCCGCGCCACATGGGTATCAGCCATGGCAATGCGGATACACCGGCCTGACATGGTAGGCAGCGGCTGTGCTGCCCACAGCAGCTGCGGAGCAAGCACCAAGGCCGGAAGCAGGGTTCTGTACATCATGGCTGTTTTTTGGGAAAGGATTCACTCATTCCTTGCATGTTTCCACGCGGGAAACTCCGGCGTAGTCAATTTCGTCCTTGCCTTCCAGGAACTTAATCATGCAGGCCGCTCCGTCCGTCTTGAGCGAAACGCCGGTATCAGCGGGCATGTCAGCTGTGGTGGCGCAGAGATAGGAGTTGATGGCCAGCGTGTAGCGGGCTTCCGGGTTAATGGGTGTGCCATCAGCCAGGCAGGCGGAGGTAATGCGCAGACGTGCAGAATCCTTGGGCCACACGGCCTTGTAACGCATGCCGGACACGCAGGGGGCGCCGTGGTCATCATGCTCGGGGATGTTCTCCAGAATGCGAAGAATCTCCTGACCGGTTGCCGTCATGCGGACAATGTCGTTGCCGAACGGGTCAAGGCTGTAGACATCAGCCACACTGAGGGAGCCCGCAGCAAAGGTGTCGAGACGCACACCTCCCATGTTCACGATGGCAATATCCGTATCAGCGCAGCTGCGAATGGAATCGGCCATCAGGCATCCCAGGCTCTCGCGGCGGGTAATATCTTGCTTCACGGTGGTGAGCACACGCTTGAAGAAGGGCTGGGCTTTGATTTGCTCCACCATGGCAGTAGTCTCGCTATCTGCTTCGTAGCCACCCAGCGGAAGCAGCTCGGCCTTCTTGCTCACCACTTTTCCGTTCTCTACCTCCAGGGTAAGGCGGGTCAGGTATTTGAACTTGTTCTGGGTCTGGGTGATGAGCACGCCATTCTCGAGGTGGCCGTTTTCCACCTTGGTGTGGCTGTGTCCGCCGATGATGGCATCTGCCTCCGGGAACCGGCGGGCAAGCTCAATGTCGGTCTCGAAGCCTAGGTGGGTGAGCAGGATGAGCACATCGCACTGGCTGCGGAGGTACTTATAGTGCTCGGCCACTTTGAGCGGGTCCAGGAAACCGATACCCTTGCACATGTCCGGGTGGGCATCCGGGCGGCCGGTGGTATCCACCTGCAGCAGACCCAGCACACCGATGCGCACACCATTGCGTTCAAAAATCTTGTATGGTTTCAGGTCAATACCATGCTTGTCTGTGGGGAAGACATTGGCGCTCACAAAGTCGAAATCGGCGGCGTTGATGCAGTAGGCCAAGGCGGCGGGGCCACTGTCAAACTCATGATTCCCCAGAGCCGAGAGGTCGAAGCCAATGTGGTTCATGAGCTGAATCATGGAGGCACCGGGGTGGTCGCCACAGTCCACGTAGGGGCTGCCGGTGCGGTTATCACCGGCAGAGAGCAGGAGCAGCTGCGGGGCTTTTTCACGCTCTTGTTTCACGCAGGTGGTCAGACGCGCCACACCATCTATATTGGCGTGCATGTCGTTGATGCCGAGAATGGTAATCTGCTCGGCAAAAGCTGTGCCGAGCAATCCGAGGAGAGTGAATAAAAGAGATTTCTTCATGCGCGTAGGTAGTATGTGTTAGTCTTGGATTTGAACTTCTATGCGGGAAACGCCTTCATAATCCACTTCCTTTTGTTTTTCAAGGAAGCGGATGAGGCATTCGGCACCATCGCTATCGATGGCGATACCGGGATTCGCAGGCGGGGTGTTTGTGGTGGAGGCGATGTAGGAATTGTAGGCCACGGTGTAGCGGGCTTCGGGGTCAATGGGTGTACCATCGGCCAGTTTGGCCTCGGTAATACGCATGGGCTTGAGCTCTGCAGCAGGTTTGATAGCCTTGTAGGTCATGCCGGACACGCAGGGTGCGCCGTGGTGGTCGCTTCCGGTGAGGCTTTCCAGCATAGCAATGAGTTCTTTGCCGCTCATGGTATTGCGGATGATGGCATTGCCGAAAGGATCCATGCGGTAGACATCGGCCACGGTAAGGGGACCGGCGGGGAAGTCATCCAGGCGCACACCGCCTATGTTGACAATGGCGATATCTGTAATAGCGCGCACACAAAGAGCATCGGCCATCATGCAGCCCAAGCTCTCGCGTCGGGTAATCTTGCGCTTCACGGTGGTGAGCTGTCGCTTGAAGAAAGGCAGACTCTTGGTTTTCTCCACCAGGTCGGCCGCAGCCTTATCGGCGGGTAAATCTGCCAAGGGCAGCAGCTCGGATTTCTTGCTTATCACCTTGCCGTCCTGCACATCAAACGTCAGCTTGGTAAGGTATTTGAGCTTGTTTTCAGCTTGGGTGATGAGCACGCCGTTCTCCACGTGCCCTTTTTCCACGCGTGTGTGGGAGTGCCCGCCTACAATCGCGTCTGCTTCGGGGAACATTTGAGCCAGTTTGATGTCGTCCTCAAAGCCCAGGTGGGTGAGCAGAATGAGCACATCGCAATGAGCTCGCAGGTGCTTGTAGCAGGCTGCGGTATCAAAGGGAGAGGCAAATTGTATGCCCGCGCATTTATCCGGGTGGGCATCGGGTATGCCGGTCTCCCCCACTTGCACCAAGCCCAGCACGCCGATGCGTACCCCGTTGCGCTCGAAAATCTTGTACGGCTTCACGTTGATGCCTTGCGTGTCGGTCGTGAAAACGTTGGCACAAACGAAATCAAAGTCCGCTGCGTTGATATAGTCGCGCAAGGCAGCCGGGCCGGAGTCGAATTCATGGTTGCCGAAGGTGGACAGGTCGAACTCCAGATGGTTCATGAGCGTAATCATGGGTACACCGGGGCGGTTGCCGTTGTCCACATAAGGGTTGCCGGTGCGGTTATCACCGGCAGCCAGTAGGAGCAAGCCGGGGTCGTTCATCCGCTCCTGTTTTACACAGGTGGATAATTGCGGCACACTGTCGATGTTGGCGTGCATGTCGTTGATGCCCAGGATTGTCACCTGCTCGGCTAGAGCAGTGCCAAGGAGTGCGAGGAGAGAAAAGAAACAGGTTTTCTTCATAAGTTTGTGGAGGAGGGTGAGAATGAATGAAATCAGCGAGGTGAGGTGGTAAAAATGTGGCGACCATCGCACATGGGGCTATCAGTCGCAATCTGGTTGCCCCAAGCATCATAGAACGGCCCCTCACAGAGCGGGAGCCCCGCATCAGTGCAGTAGCGGCGCACGGCATCAAGCGCGGTGGCCCCGGTGAAAATGCGGACGGTGGTATTGTTGACGTAGACAATCATGGTGCGGGTACGATTTTGATGGTCGCAGTATGGGGGGTGGCTTCAAACTTTGCATCGCCTTCGAAGCCAAGCATTTCGCCGTTAAGTTTGAATACATAACTGTTGCCGGAGCAGGAAATAAGCTCCATGTGACCATTGAAGTGAACGGCCTTGCTGTCGCCCACGCCATCAAAGGATATCTCGGCTTGCTTGCCCATGGCTTTGTAGGCAAAAATCTTGAGCTTGGGCATGGGTGCATTTTCGCCCATTGTATACGTCACGGGGCTTGCTTGCCCGCTTTTTGTACCTGTCAGGCTGATCGTGCAATAATCCAGCGCGGCAGGTGCTACCAATGACTGCTTTTCTGTTACCACAGAGGAACACGAGGTGCAAACAATGCCGGCACTGGCAACAAGCAGGAAAGAATACGCATGAAAAGGAGTCATGGAAGAACAATAGTTTTTGGATTCAAAAGTGGGGGGTGCCGGAGCACCCCGCTGAACATTGTTGATGTTGTTTGCTTTTTTACTCAGCAGATTCGCTTGGAGCGGATTCTACAGGAGAAGCCGGCTCATCCTTCTTGGCAGCCTTGGCGGCAGCACGCTTCTTGATGAGCAGATAGAGCAAACCACCGGCGGCAGCCAGCAGCACAATGCCGAGAATCGGGCGGTAGAACAGCCAGGCAACAGCAATCGTGATGAGTGCCACGGGCGTGGCGATGAGGAATGCAAGAATGCCGGTGCCGATGCCGATGAGATCGCCAAGAATGGGCAGCACATCGCCCAGAACCTCAAGCGGCTTGAACACCATCTTGAGCCCCATGTACATCATCAGCCAGCCCACGACACGGAGAATCCAGGTCATCATGGTGTTGGCATTCTCGGCATTCTGGAACATTTCTTCCTTGGTCTTGGTGCCGGTTTCAAGCAGGTCTACGGTGTAGCCGCCGGCGGCAGAATCCTTAGCCACATAGGGAGCGAAGGTGGTGCCGGTCTGCACGGCCACGATGCTCACGGGCATTTCGGCAGGAACCATGGTCCAGGAGATACGCACATCACCCACCTGCGGGTTGCCGGGGTTGGCTGTGCCCTGTACAGCGCCGGTTGCGGTGGTGGCGGGCATGGTGTTACCGGTGCCCATGGTGGTGGCTACTGCGCCGGGCTGCACCATGGCGGGTTGCACGGCAGGTGCTGTGTTGTATGCCGGGGCGGGAGCTGCTGTGGTGCTCACTGTCACGGCGATGGGCGTGCCGTTCACGATAATCTGACCGGCAGATGCGGTCTGACGGATGTAGGGAGCCAAAGCGCCGGTGGCCAGGCGCACGTAGCTCTTATTCTCGATGGTGAACAGAGGCAGAGAACCATAACCGGGGATGGCTGCATATTGCACCACAGGAGGAGCGGGCCACACAAAACCATTGCCGGGAACCGTGGCGGTAATGGCATGCAGTGTACCTGCGTAATAAATGCCGTTGGGGGTTACCGGGGTGGGCGTACCATCGGGAGTAATGACAAAGGGCACGCCATCTACGTTCGTCACAGACATGCGGTTGGGCTGGATGGTGGGCACCGTCACAAAACCGCCCATGGTGGTCTGCGGCACGGTACCGATGTTCTCAGCAGGAACCGGCTGCGTGGCGACCGGCTGTACCATGCCGGGAGCCATCATTCCGGGCTGCATGGCACCGGGCTGTACCATGCCGGGTTGCATCATGCCACCCACGGGGAAGCCTACATAAGCATAGTTGCCGGAGAGGGTAACACGCCCTTTCAGTCCTTCCGGAATGTACTCAGGCTTCAGCTCAACGTTTTTGGCCCCGGAAATGCGGCCAATCTGGCTCTTGGTCAGCTCAAATGCGCCGTAGCGTACGTTTTCGGCCACAAGGGTTCGCGCTGTGGCTTCAGGCATGAATACCTGATTGTTGTGGCCGGCTTCACGGAAGGAAGAAGAATCCACGGGCTTGCTCACCCACTTTTTGGCGTAGGTGTAGGTGGTGACGGTGGTCTCAGACCCACCCATATTCTTTTTCTTTTCTTTTCTCTCATTCTCAACCCACTGGTAGAACTCTACCTTGCGGGTCAGGCGCATGGCCTTGGGTGCCAGATTGGGGAAAAGGTCATCGGTCAGCACATCATCGGTAACGGCCTTGCCGGTGACATGCACCAGTTTGCCGTCCATGGCGGCATCTATTGTGTCAGCATTGGGAAGCTGTACGCATACAGATGCCCCCTCTTCCAATGCCTTGGCGGTCTTTACCGCACGGCCTTCGTTCCAGAAAAGCAGGGGGATACCCGCGATGAAGAGCAGACCGCCTATAGCGACCCCTTTAATGGAGCCACCGAGGCGACTGCCCCAGCTTTCCGTAGTTGTTTCTGTAACTGCCATAATCGTTTGATGTTGGTTTGTGGTTTCAGTTGGATTCGGGAAGCGGTTCAGTCATTTTTCAGCGTGAAAGTGCCTTTATAATGAATGGACTGCGCCCCGATGGTGGTGGGTCTCCCTGTAACGGTACAGGTGGCCTTCCCCTCGGTGGGAGAGGTGAAGATAAGCTTGTACGAGCGTTTGTACCACCCATTGCCGGAATCGGTGGATACGGACTCGAACTCCGTCACGACGGTGGCGGTGTATTTGTTGATTTTTCGGTATGTGTTGGAAAGGCGAACTCCGCTTCCACCATTCACCCTGGTGTCGGACACATATGTATTGCTGCCGGTTGGCCATTGCGCCAAGTAGTAGACGCCTCTGTCTTCCGGGTTGAGAATATTGTACTGCTCAGGGTTCGGCATCGGAGCTTCCACACGGGATTCATTGCAGCTGAACTGGAACACCTTGCCGCCTACCTGTTCGGGAGCCATATCGCTCACCTGTTTTGCTGCGGCTTCATCTCCCGCCGCAGCGGCCAAGCTGAAGAAATAATCGGCCATGGCCTTGTCTTTGGGAACGCCACGCCCCTGGCGGTAGCGCCAGCCCATCCAGCGGGCTGCAGTAGCATCCCCACGCTCGGCAGCTTCCTCATACAACGCGATGGCGTGCGCCTCGTCCACCTCTTTGCCGCTCTTGCCCTCGGCATAGCTTACACCCAGTTGGCGGATTTCAACCGGGCTCAGTCCTATGATTTCATCTGAGATATCGCTACCCTGTCCCTCCGTAGCAATCCCCTCTGCCTCGGGCACCACGGGTCGATTTCCCCGGTTGTCCTCCAACCGGGGATCCGCGCCTTTCTGGAGAAGTACGTGCTGGGCCAGAGAATGCCCGGTCAGGTGCAGAGGCGTACGCCCCTGAGCATCGCGGGCATTCGGGTCGGCTCCGTTATCCAGCAGTGCCTCCATGGCCTCCGCCTGGTTGTAGGGCAAATCCAGTCCCTCATACTCATCGGAATAACCATACACGGCATCATCTGCCAGTGCGCAGATGAGGGGAGCCGGTTCCTTACCCGGCAACAGCGTGACCTTGAAATTGACCTCCGGTCCTTCATCAAAAAGAGCTACAATCTGTTCAAGCGTATCTCCCCGCTTAATAGCCTCTTCCAGCGTGGCCGGCGTTGTGGCGGCTTCCACAGTCCCTGCAAAGCAGCAGGTCATTACTATCACGGGTTGAAATATCGCTTTCATAAATCTGAAGATGGGAGACGTTTCATATTCAGAGACAAGAGACACTTCACACTGGCATCCGCCCGGGTGGACGGTTCATCGGAGCACAGTCTTCCTTCCGGGGTGCTGTTTCGTGTGTTTTGTCTGCTTGTTTCATTTCTCTGGCTCTCGGAGACAAATGGCTGTTACCACGTCTCCCAACGATGAGTTATACAGCATTCCGAATGCTGAGTCAAGAGGTAAATTGTAAGCGCTGATGATTACTGCGAGTTTGCGAGTTGAAAAATCAAATGCGACACCGGAAAGCTCCCCAAACAGTCACTAATGGTGCCCAAACTGTCCTAGCCCGGATGGGGGTGCGGGAGAAGGACGGCAATGAGTCCTTCCCCCGTACGCCTCCATGAAACAAAAAAGAGGTGCTTTTCGGTGTTGTAGGAGGCATAATACCTGTGAAACTTAACTACAAACAACACTTAACGATGATGAAAAGCACCCAGGAAGATTGTATTGTTCCCTCTAGAAAAAGCAAGCACATAAATGAATCAGAGCGTCAGAAAATTGAACATTGGAGGCTTAAAGGTATGTCCGTTGCTCAAATTGCATCTCTTCTGCAGCGTCACCGCTCCACCATATACCGGGAACTTAAAAGAGGAACCGTCATCAACAAAAGAAGCGACTTGTCTGAGTTTTAGGTCTATCGGGCACAACGCGCTCAGGATGACTATACACGCAATAGTGGTGCCGGGGGGCCTTACCTGAAACTTTCTTGGAATTTCAAAGAAGCTAAAAGATTACATGAGCTTATGACAATCAATAAATTATCACCTTATGCGGCTGTTGTGACAGCCCGGCAGGAAAATCTCAACATCAACTTCTCTGAACGTAGTCTTTACAACTACATTCATCACTATAACTACCCCATAGCTGATGAACAGCTTCCCATGAAAAACAAAAGAAAAAAGGGCAAGAAGTCAAGCTCTGCGAGGCTTGCACACAACAATGTTAAGGGCGATAGTATAGAGAAGCGTCCGCCTGAAATAAACGAGAGGAATGAAGCCGGGCATTGGGAAATGGATCTGGTAGTAGGAGCTAAGGGTGGTAAAAAAGCTCTCCCGGTGCTTACGGAACGCAAAACTCGCTATGAATACATTGTTTTGCTGAAAGATAAGAGTCAAAAAAGCGTTATCCGGACACTCAACAAGATAGAGCGCCAGTATGGGGCAAAGTTATTCAGAGAAACATTCAAAAGCATCACTTGCGATAATGGTTCCGAATTTCTTGATTTTCAATCTCCGGAGAAGTCCTTATTCAATAAGACGAACAGAACTAAACTTTATTACGTTCATCCATTTTCATCGTTTGAACGAGGAAGTAACGAGAATGCAAACCGTTTCATCAGGCGCATATTACCCAAGAAAACAACATTCGACACGCTTGCTCAAAACGATATCAACAGTCTGGCCGAATGGATGAACCGCTATCCACGTCGAATCTTCAACGGACAATCTGCACGCACAAAGGCACGCATCGAAAACCTGCATTTTATCCAATTTGCCGCTTAATCAAAAGAAAAATCTCCTATTGTCGCATTTGGTTTTGCAATTCAGCGTTTCTTGTTCTGACAACCGCAAGTGTGCAGCCATTCCTTTGCCTGCTACCATACTGCTTATTTCAGAAATTTAGGGAAAACCGAAGCTGAAGCATCGCAAAACTGTTTGGCTGAAATCGAGCCATCAAAATATTGGAAAGTATTTAAATAACAAAGCCCGTGCGACACGGGCTTTCCGGCACGAAGATTGCTTTCTGCAATTTTACTCTTGGGCCATGTAGGCTATATCGGCCTGATATACAGCATTTGCAGATTTATTTTTTGCTTTGGCGATTTTGTTTTCGAAGAGTTTCTTGCGCAGCATTTCACCGGTTGGATAGAGCGCTTCAGGCTGATCACAGATGGTCACGCGGCTGCCCACGTCAGTAATGCGGAAGAGTCTGACAGCCATACTGTGCGGGGTTCGTATGCAACCGTGGGAAAGGCGCTGCCCTGCACGCACTTTACCAGTATGCATACCCACCCCATCACTGGTGAGGCGCTGCCAATTAGGCATCGGTGAACCGACAAATTTACCGCCGGGAGGAACGGGATCCTGAAAAGCATCGGCATCGCTGTCAATACATTTGCCGTCGGCATCATACATCTTGCCATAGCGGTTAGATGCATATTGCTCTTTTTTCTGAGTCACACGGAACTTGCCGGTAGGTGTTTCACGTCCGACAATACCGGTGGAAACCGGCCAGTCCGCTGCCACTTGATTGCCCACGTAGAGACGACCGCGCTGCTGGCTGAGGCAAATGTAGATGGGGCAGGAGGAGTCGGCCTGTTCGAGCAAGTCATCATCCAGATAGATATCCATGACCTCGGGATAGTAACCGTTGGTGATGAATTTTTCGTATTTCGTCAGCTCCGGGGGCGCTGCTGGGTCAGCGATAGGCTGATCAACTATCTGGCAGGATGGCAGTATTACTGCCAGAACCATGCCTATTACTGCAAGAAAACAATACTTTTTCATGATGTAAAGGAGTTAGCGAATGATGACGGGTGTACCCACAGGGGTGTTTTCATAGAAAATCTGAGCCATTTTACGGGGAAGACGGATGCAACCGTGGCTTTCCGGAGCCGCAGTAACGAGACCCTCGTGCATCCAGATACCTGTATTGGTGAGCTTCATGCCGAAGTTCATAGAAGCCCCCTTGTAGATACCGCCGGCAGGCATGGGATCTCCGGCGGTGTAATCAGAGATAAGGGTATTGCCCGCGGCATCTACCACGCTGCCGTAGGAGGATGATGTGTGGTCAATATCCTTTTCCAGGATGGGGAAGGTGCCGCTGGGAGTACCGTGACCGGCCTTACCGGAGGAAATAGTACTCCAGCCTACCTGTCGATTCCCTATATAGTAAGTGGCGCGCTGAAGATTTGTATCAATAATAATAAGATGTTCCCCCTCCAACCCAATGGGTTTGTCCCAATGCCCGGTGCTGACAGCTTCCGTGGGACTCAGTTTTATTCTTTCTGGAGCAAAGGCGTATGTATTGGTGACGTTGTTGAGGCGGGTGGTATCGCAGGCAGTCAGAAACAGAGCTGATGCGCAGAGCACCAGACTAACAATTCGATTGTTTGCTTGAGCGGTCAGCATATCTTTCGTCTTTAATATGTTCATCGTCACCGGGCTCACGCGCGGTGCATGGGATTTATGCCTTCATTATGTCAGTTTGTCAAGTACATTCCGAATTATTTGGCATATTTTATGGAAACAGTTGCCCGCAATCGGGGAACATGTTAGGATATGTGCATGCTACTGGCTCTGGCTCCGATGCAGGATGTGACTGATTTAGCGTTCATGCGAACGCTTATGCGGATTGGTTCACTGCCGGATTTGTTTGTGACTCCCTATTTCCGCAGCACGCCGACCACCTGTGCACTGGCGGAACAGAATTTGCGATGTATTGAGGAGAATAAGACAGGGGTGCCCATCGAAGCGCAACTGGCCGGAAGCGATGCCTCCGCTCTGGTGAGGGATGCCAGACATCTTCTTACTCTGCCAATCTCTGGTATCAATCTGAACGCCGGATGTCCATCCCCGCTGGTAAATCGCCACGGAGCCGGAGCGGGATTACTCCGAGAGCCGAAGAACTTCCAAGCGGTGTTACAGGCGCTGCGGCACGCAGTCCCGGCAGGAAAATTTTCTGTCAAATGCAGATTAGGTTGGGCTGAGGATGCGGAATTTGAGGATTTACTGAAACAGTTGGCGGAGGCGGAACCGGATATGCTGACAATCCACGCCCGCACGAGGAAAGACTTGTACGGAGGCAAGCCTCGTTTTGAGCATGTGCGCCGCGCGGTACAAACTATGGCGTGCCCAGTTCTGGCAAACGGAGATTTAGAAAATACTGAGCAGGTACTGTGTTGTCTGGAAACATCAGGGGCTGCCGGAGTAATGATTGGACGCGGAGCTGTTCGTAACCCATATATCTTCCGACAGCTGCGCGGAGGGAAAGCTCCCACCGCAGAAGAGATGCGGGACTACTACCGCATTCTGGTGGAGGAAACCGGACGTATTCTAATGGGTATCCGCACAGAAAAAGGCCACTGCAACCGAATGAAGAAATATCTAGCGTTCTGCTACGCGGACTTTTCTGCAGATCAAGAGTATGCTCTACGACGCTGCACTATTATGGAAGAAATGTTGGCTCTGCTCAGTAAGATTTAATACAGAAAGTCTCCAAATCATCTGCCAGATTGAGAGAAACTATTAACCTAATGTCTCGCACTTAAAGCGCAACAAAGAGGGCTCCGTTTCATCACGGAGCCCTCGGAATACAATAAGCAGTAAGTCCTGCTGGAGAGAGAGAAGGGTTTATTCTTACTGGTTGCGGGACTTGTAGATTTCGCGTGCTTCCATTTCGGCAGCGGTGTTTTCCTGCACTTTTTCCAGAGCCTGTTTGGCAGCAAGGGCTACATCGCTGTCCGGGTCTTTGCTGTAGCGGGTCAGCAGGTTGGTTACCCATTTGAAGTCGCGCAGAGAGGCGAGGTTCTTGATGATGGAGAGCTTGTCCTTGCGGGATTGCTCCAGGGTTTTACGCTCATCCTTAATCTTTTCCAGTTCAGGCCCCTCACCGATGAAGAGGCTGCTGTCAGGGTCAGATTTGTTGATGAGGTCCTGAACCTTGGAGGTGTCGGCAAAGGGAGCTTCGCAGAACATCTTGAGAATCTTCTCTGCATCGGCATCTGAGCGCTCGCGGTTCTGGCGGAATACGGTGGCGATGACCATCTTGATATCCGATTCATGATCGGCACTGCCCTTGGCCTTTTCCTGAAGTTCCGTCACATAGTCCAGAATTTCATCATCGCCCCAGTAGCTGATGAAGCTGAGGTTGGTATTGTTCCAGCCGGAGAGGTCAGCCAGCTCGCTCTTGTAGTGAGCTAAGGCTTTGTCAGAGCATGCCTTGGCTATGGTGATGCAGCAGTCCTCACGCAGTTTTTCGCTGAGTCCTTCAAAAATCTGGTTGCCGATGGTAACTTTCTCTGCTTTCTCGCTGTCATCCATCATGCGCAGAATGTTGTCCAGACAGATGCTGAGTGTTCTGGCAAGCTGCTTATCCGTCTTTTCATCGCTGAGCAGGGCAACGATTTCCGGTACGTCGTTCTTACCGACACGCAGCCCGATGCATTCCCAGACAGCGGCCAGAGCTTTGCCCTTGGTGGGCCAATCCGGTTTGGCATTGACGGCTTCTGCCAGTTTGCGCAGGTGGACGTTGACCTCATTGTTACCGGCGATGGCAATGCGTTGCAGCAGCCAGCGGAACATGCCGGAGTCAATCTTGTCGCACTTCTTGGCGACAATGTCAAAGATAAGTTTGCAGATTTCCGGGTCGTTTTCAGCGGCAAGCCCCAGCAGCAGGCATGCGTTGGGGCACACGGTTTTAAGGGGATCCGGACCGTAGAGGTTAGTGCCTGTTTCACTCTTGACGAAGGGATCAACCAACACCTCCATGAGTGCTTTGGCATCTTTGCGGGAGCAGGTGACATCCACCCCTTTGGCTTTTGCTTCCGCCAAGGTATTGACCTGTTTCTGGTTGATATCCTGAGCGCGCATCAGAACAGATTTGATGTAGTCGCGGTGTTGCTGAGCGCGCTCAAGTTTGGCATTTTCGTTAATAACATACCAAGTGCAGCAGCCGGCTGCCAGTACCAGTACCCCCACGCTGATGATGAAAGGTAGTTTTTTCCAGACGGGGGTGGCGGTTGCCTGCCGCTCCAACTCCATCAGGTAAGCATCTCTGGCGGCAGCTTCTGCTTCGGCGGCTTCTTCTTCCGGGGTCAGTTTAGGTGCAGCCTTTTTCTTCTTCTTGACTCCGGGCGTTCCGGCAGCGCCGGCAGATTTCGGGTTGCCGGAGACAAGGGCACCTGTCTTGCCCGCCGGTTTGGACGATTTGATTTTTGCCGTGAGAGCGGGAGCTGCCGTTGTCAGTTCCTGCGCGGCTTTCACGGTTTCGGCAGCGTCCTGCTCGGTGGTGGCAGCTGCTTCGGGAGAGGCGGCTTCCGCTTCTGCTGCTGCCTGGGCGGCCTGATACTCTGCCATTTGGCGGTTGTATTCCTCCATTTGGCGGTTGTATTCCTCCATCTGGCGCTCGTACTCTTCCTGAGCCTTGCGGGCGGCTTCCGCTTCAGCGGCGGCTTGTGCTTCAGCGGCGGCTTGCGCTTCAGCGGCGGCTTTTGCTTCAACTGCAGCGGATTGAACCTCCTCTGCTTTGGGAACAGGGGGAGCCTCGGCGGGGGGTGCAGGTTTAGCTTTCGGCTGAATTGCCTTGCCGTCCGCCCCCTTGAGCTTAACTCGGGTGGCAGGGGCTGTTCCGGAACTGACGAGAGAGCGGCGTGGCGCAACAGGCGCGGCGTTTATTTTCAATTTAGGAGTGGCCATGTCTTTACTAAAATTGAATGAGAAGAGACACGATATCTTTAGCACATTTCCTCTCAGATTGCAATAACGGAAATCAGAAAGAAAGTTTTTTCTTCCCCTTTCCTTACCGAACGATTGAACTAAGAATTCCATTTCTCCATCTAATCAACTAATCAATGGCCTAACGAAATCTCACTCCGTCCCCGTAAACATCCCACATGACCTATCTAGTGTCTCGTTTAGCTAGTCCTACACAATACTCTCAACACGTAAGCATTTGTATTATAAAGAATAAATAAGCTTGCTTATTGTAATGAATTAACTCATCAAGACGTTAGGAGAGGGGGTGTCCCCGCCGCGGAGTCCCCCTGCCCGCTCTCACTATTCCTACCCTCTATCTCACCCACATCATCTTCTCCGCAACATGGACGTTTCTTACGGAACAGTCTTCTTACCTCCTTCTTTACAGCGAAACAATTAGCGTGTCAGATTGTGAATTCCAACCGACGTAAGATGATGTATCCGGCACAAAGGAAAATCACCGCATTCCACAAAACAAGCCCCATCCATACCACCATGACACAACGCAACATCACACGCTTTGCCTACAAAACTACGTCCTTCCAAAAGGTTGGAGTCAGCGTATCTGCCGCAAGTGGAACCAATTCACCCGATTCTTCTCCGACAAACGATACGATTCCGAACAGGCTGCCTTTCAAGCGGCTTGCAACTAACAAACCATCGACGAGCACACACGCACCCGCTTTTTTTTCAGGCTCAGTCTCCGTAGTGTCTATCCCTCGAACAGAGCACGCTTTCCCCGCAACTATTCCGCGCGGAGCGTGCCCTTGCTTATCTTTGTGTCAACTCCGTCCAGCTCCTTAAAATGGTAGTCGTACTTGGTCAGACTTTTCTCCACCGGCTCCAGAAGCTCTGCCTGCAACTTCTCCGCCAGCTCAGGAATATGCACCAGGTGAGCCGGGGTCAACCCCTGAAAATGATTCATCGGGCGTTCACAAAGAGAACGCAGCCTGTCGCTCTTCTTCCCGAATTCGGACATGAGTTTCCCCTTTTGTTCATAATAGGCATTCCGAAGGGCCCACTCCTTCTTATAAAATTCACCCGTAGGATGGGCGTAATCCTTCCGCTCTTGCGGAGTCATCCCGGCGATTTTTTCTGCCGCCTCGCGCACCAGCGCCTGCACCGCCCGGCGGGTTTCATCCCGCAGATTCCGAAAGCGCGTATCAAAACTCAGCATGTCCTTGCTGAACGCCTCCAAATCATTCTGCCGGGCAAACTCCTCATACACCTCCTCAAAAGTCAGCGTCTCCGGCGGTGCCGGAGTCGGTGTAGATGTCTGAGCCGGAGCAGGCACCGGAATCGGCTCCTGCCGGGCAACATGCAGCCCCAAAGCCAGCGCCGAAGCCGCACCGACCACCCAACCGCTCCACGCCACGCCATGCCGCCGCAGCCCCCGCTTCAACCGCCGAAACCACAGAGACGGCGGCGGTGCAGACTCCTGCAACCACTCCAGCCACTGGGCAGCACTTGCGCATCTATCCTCCGGCAGCAGCCGCAGATTACGCATGACAGACTCCACCACCTCCGGCGCGGGGGCTTTGCCGCGCGGAAACTTCAGACGCGCCAGCAAATTCCCCAGCGGCACCAGATCATCCTTCAGCAGGCGATTGAGAGCCGGCTCCGGCGCGCTGCCGCTCAGCAGCTCATACCACGTAGCCGCCAGCGAGTACAAATCCGTGAACGGCCCGGGCTGCCCCTTACCCGTCACCTGCTCCGGTGCACCGTAGCCATGTGAATACTGCCCCTGCGTGATGGTGGACTCCGAGGCACAATGCACCGCCGCGCCGAAATCAATGAGCGCAATGCGCCCCTCCTCATCAAAGACGATATTAGACGGCTTGATATCGCGGTGAATAATCCCTTTGCCATGCAGATACACCAGCCCCTCCAGCAGCTCCCGCAGCCAGCCCAGCGCCTTCTCCGCATCCGGCAAGCGACCCTCCGCCGCCTCTTCCTCCATATACTCCGCCAGCGTGCCGCCCTCCATCCACGGCATCACATAAAACACGCCGCCCTGCATCTCAAAAGTATCATACACCCGCACAATCCGCTCATGATTCAGCTGAGCCAGCGTGCGGGCCTCCTGCTTCATATCCGCAATCGCCTGCCGGTACAGCGGCTCCAGACGCGGCGCACGCGGACGCAGCACTCCGTCCTCATCTCGTCGGCACAAATCCACCGGGAAACACTCCTTCAGCACCACCGTGCGCTGCAAATTAGCATCCCACGCCACATACGTGATACCAAAGCCCCCCTGCCCCAGCACCTTCAGAATCCGGAAGTTGCCGATATACGTCTGCGGCGGTAATGCTACGATGTCCATATATAGAAACTGATATACTTACCGCTGTCATCCTAACAGCAGTCCCGCTTTTTGTCAATTTTTCTCCGAACCAGAAATTTGTCCGCGCCATAACCCATTCAAGACAAAAGAACTAAACGCGTATGCGGAAAATCCACAGTTTAACCTTGAATTTCCCGCAAAGGGTAGCTATAATGTCCCTGATGAGTGAATATCCTTACATAGACCGCCGCATCAGTGCGTATGTACTGAAAGCAGCTTCCATGTACCCGGTGGTAACGCTATGCGGACCGCGCCAATCCGGAAAAACTACTCTGGCCAGGCATCTGTTCCCGGACTACGACTATGTAAGCCTGGAAAACCCGTATATTCGACGACAGTTTCAGACGGATCCCCTCTTGTTTCTGCAGCAACATCCCGCCCCCTGTATCTTTGATGAGGTTCAGAATACTCCGGAGTTACTCAGTTATCTGCAAGAGATTATTGACCGAGAGAACAAAAGCGGCATGTATATCCTGACAGGAAGTCGCCAAATGGAGCTACAACAGACTATCACCCAGAGTCTGGCAGGCCGCACTGCCATGGTGGATTTGCTTCCTCTTTCCTGGCAGGAATTACAAGACGCCGGAATCAAGCTCAGCCGTGACGAGGCTCTGTTCTACGGCGGTCTTCCCCGCATCCACGCCGGACAGGTTGCCCCGGAAATGGCCTACTCCGACTACCTCCGCAGTTATGTGGAAAGAGATGTTCGGCAAATCCTCAATATACGCCAGCTGGCGGAATTTGAAACCTTTATCCGCCTACTGGCTGCAAGGGTCGGCCAAATCGTCAATTACAGTTCGCTGGCAGGTGATGTCGGGGTTAGCGCAACGACCATCAAAGAATGGATTTCACTGCTGGAGGCATCATACCTTATATTCAGGATTCAGCCCTTCTACAACAACTTCGGGAAAAGACTCACCAAATCGCCGAAAATCTATTTTACAGACACAGGGCTGGTCAGCTCTCTGCTGGGAATCACCGAGCCAGCGCAGCTGTCCAGAGACCCGCTCATCGGCAACATATTTGAAAACTTTGTCGTATCGGAAGCCCTCAAATTCCGGCTCAATGCCGGCAAACGGCCTAACCTGTACTTTTTCCGTGATACATACGGGTTTGAAATCGACCTCATCATTGACATGACTCGACGCCCCAAACCGGTAGAAATCAAATCCGCCTTCACTTTCAATGATTCCATGTGCCGGAATCTGGAACGATTCTCGAAAATGGTACCGGATGCTTTACCGGCTGCCCTCCTCTTCGCCGGTGAATCTCTCGGAAATGTAAAAGGCACGGAAATCCTCTCATTCCGTGATATTCCCAAGCTTTTTTCCTGAATCTGCCCAAAACCTAACAAGCTATCCCTAAGCGACTTATACACGCATGCGGAAAATCCGCAGTAGCGCCTTGGATTTTCCGCATGCATTTGACTCAGCTCACACTGGGGAATCACATGTGACCCAAACCTTTTTGAAAAATTGCCTTTATACACTCAAAACAGGCACATTTCGCCAATAGCCCCTGGTCGGGATAGCACGCAGCCCATTCATTGCCGGAAGCTTTCGCTCACATCAGCATCGGCGTAAGCCGCACCCTTTCAATTCGTAAATCGTAATTCGTCACTCGTAAATCCATATATCCCAAGCCTCGGTGACACCGCATTCTAGCCGGGATAAACGAGAGAGAGGAGGGTGAAATCACTCACCGAGGCGGGGAACCTCATCTGCCAGGAACTCTGCCAGCGTCTTGCCCTGCGCAAAAGCCTTTTTCTCCAGCACCTTGCGGGTGGCGGGATCCAGACTGAGGGTCACGCGCGTCTCCTCCGTCACCTGCACACGGGAGGGGAGCGAAAGCGGCAGCTCCTTCATCATCTCACGGATAATATGCTCCTTGGCGGCAGGTATCACCTTGCGCGCCATCCAATTGCGCACCGTCGTCTCCGTCACATAGCATTTCTCAGCAAGCCAAGCATAGCTGTAGTTGTTTGCCTTCAACCACAGCTTCACATTCAGCTTCAGTTCATCCTGATTCTGCGCTTCCACGGTGGCAAATATAGCATTATAACCACACGTTTGCAAGCCGATATTCCGACAAAACGAAAAACTCTTGCCAAATCGTTAGAATTTGGTTGACTTGGTAGACGTTTTGATATATTTATATGTCTGCAAAACGAATTCAGCAACCATGACTATCTCCTTCCTCTGTCCCCACTGTGGCAGTCACCAGCTACAGGAAATACGCCAGGCCATCCACCGAGCCGAGGTGCGAGTGACCGGCACACCCGGCGGCCAACTGGTAGCCACTCCCGTGGGTGCCGTAGAGGAACTGCGCGGGCCGATACTGGGCTACCGCTGCCGCAACTGCCGCTACCCGGACATCCAGAACCACGATGAAAAGGGGGGCTTCTTCTGGCCCACCCCGGCAGAAGTGCACGCCGCCGGCTGCCTCACCATCACCACAGAGCAGACCACCCCCCACCGCTGCATGATATGCCACAAAGATGGCCGCATGGAGCCCCTGCTCGTGGCCGCTCCCTCCTCCGGCTCCCTCACCGCCGCTGAGCGCAGCAAAATCATCTCCCGCCGCGGTCTGCGCGGTGCCATCCTCCTCTGCGAGACCGACCCCGGCATCGCCGCCTTTGCCTGCACCAACTGGGAAGGCGTGGATACCATGGGGCTGTGATAGCTCCATGCAGACAACGCGAAGCACCAACATCCAATACAACGATTCCGTCATCCCTGCACACACGCCATCCATAATCAAGTTCACATTCACCATACTGGCCATTTTCCCGTTTTGCTGCTCAGACCTCTGCGCCGCAGCCTATCATAAGCTTGCAGGCACAACCATAGGTGCCAGAGGCTTTATTAAAGCCGTAGGCTGTAGTGCCGCCAAAAAAGGGAAGCGCATATACAAACAACACCAAAGAGAAGAACAAAGAAACAACTATAACAGAGGTTACAATCCCTACGGATACTGATATCGGAGTAAGTCACCGGCTTTCCACATCAACTGAATATCATGAAAAATGCATTATTTTGCCTACTGGTCTCCGGCATGGCTCTCACATCCTGCAAAGCCGTAGCAGCATCAGCAATAGCCTACAAAAACACGGGAAATGAGTTCCTGGGTGCGGTGTTAATCAGCTTGATATTAATCACGCTGACTGTATACTTACCCTACCGGCTCTCTCTCTACATACTGGCAAAGAACAATAGTAAAGTACAACAAGAAGGTGGCTCAATGGGATATTTATTATCCTTTTGCGCACTAATTATTGCAGGCGTCAGTCTTTTATCAGAAGATTTATCTGGTTTTCTCTATCTTCTGCTTCACATAGGATTATTCGTTCACCAAAAACATATATTTAATATCTCCTGGGGGAAATCAACAGGCATCCTGTTCCTATTCATCATTTTATCATATATTGCAGAGTCAATAATCACCGCCATTATTGCCTGATAACTTCCATTACGTTTTTTTCATTGCATGAAAGCATTAAACATCTGCGTCGGCATATTCGCCTCAACTATTCTTCTTTCTTGTTCAGATAACATATCCGGGACATGGGAAGGTGCATGCATAAACGATACTGCCGGCGGCGTAACAGCTCCAATGAATCTGCAGCTCAGCATCCGCAATAATGAAGTAACAGGAGCTTTAATGCTGAGAGGAAACGAGCTTGTGGGAAGCGGTGAGATCACCGGTCATCTTCACGGAAATTCAATCACCTTCCAATCCCCGGGAGATAATACTACCTTTACACGGATAATATGGTTGGGCACCATATCCGGCAATATTATCGAGGGAACATACAGAGTGGAACCAACATTTACAGCGAGTGCGCTTGGCATTCCTCCACAAGATGGGCGATTCAGAGTAAAGAAATAACATCTTTCATCTTGGGAACGACTGAGCAGCCCCACCATGCTGAAAGCCCTCCTCCGCAGCGCCCCCAACCGCGTGCTTGATATCCTTTCCGACTCCGTGATTGGCCGCGCCCTGCTCCGGCAGGTTGTTGCCCTCGCCCGCAAAAAGCTCGGCTTCGCGCTCGACATCCAACCGCAGCCCGGTGAGCGCGACCTCTGGCTCGTCACCGACGGTGACCCGGGCGCCGACCTCACCCTGCGCTGCACCGTCCGCACCAAAACGCTCGCCCAACTCGCCACCCCCATCCTCACCGCCTGGGTAGACGACAAACCCATCCCCACCGCAGAGCTCCTCCCCCTCCTCCTCACAGCAATGCGGAAGGAGGAGAAGAAAGAAGAACAAATTATTTCCCACTAACGGAGTCTACCGCTATTTCACCAGTCTTTCTTATCAGCTTTTCTCTGGTGCTTTCCGGGCGGAATTCCATTTCTCCAGTTTCAGGATTTTTTACAGCTACATATCTTTTGCCCTCCTCTGCCTCCGAAGCATCGGTAATCCTGCCATCTCCACAAGCACACAGAACAAGCGCGCTCACCATCAATACTGCTATCTGTTTATTATTCATAGAAAAAATTAATCACGTAAAGCCTTCAGCAACATGCGGCGGACATCATCATCTACCTGATAGGGATAATTCAACATCTCACGCCACACCTCCACTTCTACCGGAGACATATGCGGCATCTTCCACTCCGGTAATGATTCGTGCGCCTCACGCAGTTGAACAGGAGTATCAGCAGCCACGCCGAGAAACTTCAGCAGAAAACGCCGCACATACATACCTACCTCCACGCTGAGAATCAGCCCGCCCAAAGTCGGCAGCAGACCGCTACCCAAGGCCGCTAAACCGCTTCCTGCCACCAGCGCCGCCCCGGCAGAACCGGCACCCACCAGCAGACTTTTCCCCAGCTCGGGAGATGCACCTTTCTGTTTCCACGCCAACACGAGAGCAATCACCGCAGAACAAAGCCCGATGGGATTCGCCGTCAGCATCCCGGCCAGACCTCTGGCAGCGCTCAGCTCTGCCAGCCGCTGCGCCAGAGCATGCCCGCTGCCACTCCCCAATGCCGCATCCCCTAACATGCCCCCCGTGAATACTGTTTCTCTTATACCTTGCTTTATTGTAAATCAAAGGACAGAAAGAATACTACTACATTTCTCCCGCAAAACAAATATTTTTTTCTATTTTTCTTTATCTCATAAGCTATTTTTATACACTCCAGCAAAAAAACTCATCACAGATCCATTTTCGGTCGAGAACGACAATCAGACGGGGCGTTTTAATTATTCAGGAACATGCTCGCCAACCGCATGCGGGCAGCAGTGGGGGTGTTCGCAGGAGTGGTGGTGGTGCTCATGCGGGTGGGGTTCCGGGGTACGGAGATAGTGACCGAGGGCCAGGGCGGCGATAAAGAGGAGGAGGAGGAAGAGAGGGAAGAGAATATGGCGGGAAAACGATTTGAGGGTGGCAGGATTCATGGCTGTGGGGTGGTTTGGCTGTGGCGGAGGTGTTGGTTCAGGAAGGGGACGATGTGGTTGGCGTAGAATTGGGGCTCCCGGCAGGGGTGGAGGAAGCCGTGGGCTTCCTCCGGGTGGGTGTGGACGGTGACTTCTTTGCCGACGCGGCGGAGGGCTTCTGCCAGGCGGATGGAATGCTGCGGGGGGATGAGGGTGTCTTTCCCGCCGTAGTACAGGAGAAGCGGGTCGCGGAAGTTTTCCGCATGGTAGACAGGGGAAATGGCGCGGAGTCGCTCCCGCTCGGCGGGGTCATTGATATCTCCCACGGTGAGGGCATCTTCTCCGCCAAAGGGGCTATCCACCTCATTCATCTGCCGGAGATGAAGCAGTAAATCCTGCGGTCCGAACAGGCTGATGCCGCAGGCGAAGGTGCCGGGGCTGAAACACAGCGCGGCGGTGACGGAATAGCCGCCGTATGATCCGCCCAGAATGGCGATGCGCCCCCGCTCGGCTATGCCCTGCTCTACCAACCAGGGGATGCAGTCGTACACATCGGTCTGCATGACTCCTGTGCCCCATTGGCGATTGCCGGCGTGCATGAAGCTTTTTCCCCACCCGCGGGAACCGCGAAATTGTGGCTGCGCCACAGCATACCCCTGGCTCACCAGATACTGCACGCGCCAGTCATAGCCGGCATCTGTGCGGGCACGGGAGCCGCCGTGAACAAAGAGAACGGTCGGGAAGGGTTCCCTGCCCTCCGGCAGGGTGTAATAGACGGGGATGCGCGTTCCGTCCCGCGCCGGGTACTCCGCAAAGTGAGTCGGGCGAGTAGGCGGAATATCCTGCGGAGCAGCGAGCTCTTGCAACCCACGCTCCGAATCGAAGATAGCGGGGCGCGGCGGATGCCCAGCCGGGCTGAGCCGGAGGAGGAGGCGTTTGCCATCTAACGAGAGTTGCTGGGGTACCCACTCGCAATCCGTCGGCAGGCTGCGCTGCAGTTGCTCCACTATCGGGCAGGGGCGCAGTGGGGTGTAGACAAGCTTCTCCCGGAGAGCGCAGAATCCCAGCAACTCTCCATTCGGAGAGAAAAAGGGGGTCGTCACATCCGCTCTCCCGGCATCAGCCACGGTTTTCAGCGAGCCGGTGGGAAGATGCAGCTCTGCCAGGCAGGCACCTTCGCGGTTAATATCATGCACCACATACACACTCTGTTCCCCTGCTGCGCCCAACAGCTGGAGACGGTCTGCCGCAGCGGCACTCAGAGCCGTACAGACGGTTCCATCCGGGCGGCGATAACAAATCTGTTTGCTGCCGTTCGCCGCCCAATTCAGGCGAGCAAGCGGTGTGCCGTTTTTCCGCAGGGCATACGCCGTAGCGTGGCTGCGGTTGGGATACAACATGCAGCAACTCGGCTTTTCTCCCTCCAGGCGCAAAAGGTAAAGCGGGGCGCCGCTCATGGGCTGCGGGGCTGCCTGCGCCAGATAAAAATGTTTCTGCCCGCGCTGCACCGGCATGATGGGAATGCACCAGCACGGCAGGTTCTCCGGCGTGACATTCCGCGAGCCTCCCGTATCGCTGTATAGATAGAATCCGGTTCTCCCGGCGGCGGTGATACCACTCACCAGCAGGTTTCCGTCCGGCTGCCGAAAGACGCGCTCAATGTTCACCAACTCCGGCACGGAAATGCGTGTCCATTCATCACCGTGAACCAGCTCCAGCTCATTCGGCTGCTCCGTGGTCAGTACCGATTGCCTCAACGCAGCATCTGCCGCCGCTACATAGGCAAGGGAAATGTCCTGATAACGCTGCGCCAGGTGTTCATCTGCCCCGGCTTGCCCCGGCAGAGTGAGCCAGAAAACGCAAAAAATGAGCCAAGTACGCATGTCATCAGCAAAATCGGGCAGCAGCAAAGTTTCCCCGGCTGCTGCCCGATGGAGCTTACTATCTGTTTCAGGCTTTAGTAAGAACTATTACGACCGGTTCCTTTGCAATAATAGCAATTATACTGAGTATTTCCATTAAAACCTGTTCCATTGCAGAAGTAGCAACGTTGGTTATTACCGGCTTTCAGCGAATCGGTATCAATCGTAGCGCCGATGGAAAGACCGGCAGCGGTTACACATACGGCGGCAAGCGCCATCATCATTTTCTTCATTGTCTTAAATGGTGTTTAGGGTTTATTGCTGCACCCGCCGTTTCCCGAGAGAAATTCCACAGGAGAATGGTGCATCTTTCAACCACTCCCTTGCAGCGGGTACGCTTCTTTTATATCTCTTTTGCTACCCCTAGTCAAGCCATTTGCACACTTTTATATCCTATCAACGCACTTTTTGGAGCTTTTTCGATAAAAGAACAACTTTTTACAGCAAATCATCATGCCGGGGATTTAGGTTTTAGAGGCAAAAAAGCCACCCCGAAGGGATACCCCCCCGGGATGGCAAGGAAAGGAAGCGAAGGAGCGGTCTTATCAATCCGGCGGCTTCAGTTTATATCCATCACTCGCGGTTTGATTTCCTGCTCAGGTTTTTCTTGTAGGTCTGCACAGCAAAGCCTAGCGAGCCAAGGATGAAGAAGAGGTCATCTATCTGACCGGGGCCGATGAGTGCGTCCGGAATGAGGTCTATGGGGAATATGAGGTAGCCCAGAGCCAGCACGCCCAGCAGGATGCTCAGCTTGCCGCGAATACCGCTCTTGCTCAGCACCTGAAAAAAATACTTTACAGTCGATAATTTGGAATTCCCGGCCATACTTTTATGACCGAAAGCATATTGCAACATCAGCTCAATGTCAAGATGTTCCTACAAACATATCATCCCCCCCCTCCCGCTTGAGCTCTGCACATGCGCGGAACGCTCACAGGCGGCTGCGGAGGACATCGCGCATGGGGCGGTGGCGGAGCTTGTCTTTCAGCGAGTCATAGCCTAGGCGGTCAAAGGCGCAGCCCCGGATGAGCCGCCCCATGCCTTCTGCCCACTCACGAAGGTTGACCTGAGCATTACCATGGCGAGCGAAGGCTTCTGCATGGAAGAGGCGAATCTGTTTGCGATTGGAATCACGGAATGCCAGCAGAAGCTTGTTGTCCCGACAATCCCGGATGGCAACCTCTATGGCAATGTCTCCGGCGCCGGAAAAGGTGGTGATGCGGCTCATACCGGGCACAGGCGCAAAAAGTGTTGCCACCATGGAAACAAGACGCACCCCGGGTTTCTGCTGTTTGAAACGCACGAGGGCGGTATCTACGCGGATATCTGCTCTCTCCGGCTTGTCAGTCAGTTTCCAGAAGGCATGATTGTGAGCATTGGCTTCCTTCAGCGCGGTGCTGATACTGCGGGTCATATCCTCATACATGCACTCCTGCAAGTAGGGAAGAAAGCGTTCATTCTTCTTATTGTTCACTCTGTCCACTTTCAGCGGAGCGATATAGATGCGCCCGGTGCGCACGCGGGCATAGGGATTGCCGCCGCCCCACATCCAGATACCGTCTACGGCGAGTCGGGGATTTTTCTCCAAGGCCACATCAAACAAGCCGCTTTCGGAATGCAGCGCATGCTGACAGCTGACCAATAATAAGCAGGTCAGCAGGAACAGAAATGCTGCAACCCTTTTTACCATGCGTACAGTCTAACACTATCTGCATGGGTTTTCAACTGCTTTCTGTTCCGTGGGGGGAAGAATCAGTCAGAGATGCCCCCATTTTTAATCCATGGTATCCAGATGGGTCACGGCTGCGGAGCCGTGGGCTCCCAGATCCAACGCGGCATTTGCCACGTGCTCCGGATTCTCATCAAACCGATATGCCGAGCAGTCCGGGCAGGAATCGGCATTCTTATCCACTATGGCTCCGCAGACTTCACAAAGCTTGTAGCCGGCGGGGTCATTGGCCACGGTGGTGGCAATCTCCTTGCAGTCGCGTCTCATGGTTCGTGATATAAAACGGGGCATCGGTCAGCCCGATACCCCGTCATGAAGCTCAAAAACGGAAAACCTGAAAAGGAACTCAGGCGATAGAGGCGACAGCCTTGGCAGCCTTGCTCTTGTAGTTAGCAGCGCGGTTGGCCGGCACAGTACCCTTCTTAGCAGCCTTGTCGATAGCAGAGGCGAAAGTGTTGTAAGCAACCACTGCCGCTTCCTTGTCCTTGCTCTCTACAGCGGCGGCAACCTTCTTGCGAAGAGTGCGAACGCGGGAGATGACGGAACGGTTGACAGCGGTGCGGGCGATCGTCTGACGAATGCGCTTCTTAGCGGACTGAGTGTGTGCCATAATGGTTTAGAAAATTGTTGTGGTTTTTCGTTTTGGTGGGCAGATTCTACTCCAATTCCGCCAAATGTCAAGCAAATTGGAAAGAAAAGCCATATTTTTATGCCAAGTGTATTGAAGATGTCGCAGGGCAGAGGGACAGACGGGGTGTTCCGAAGCCCCGCCGGATGCGTTTTTCACCGGCATGACGGCAAAAGGCAGAAACAGCATCCTGAGACAAAAATACAGCGAAAAGTCTGAAAAAAATTTGTCCGGGTGAGGAATGGGGCATCCACTCTATCCTCAGCGGCTTTTTCATTTTCCGGTGCGCCGGCATCAAGCCCGATCTTTCGGTGAGAAACAGTAACCCACGCCGCGCTCCGTGGTCACACAGTCCGCATATTCCCCCAGCTTGCGGCGCAGGCGTTTCACATGCGTGTCCAGCGCGCGGGATTGCGTGGTATCCGCGTAGCCGAAAAGCACTTTCTGCAGCTCATAGCGGTCCTGCACCTTACCCGGACGCTCCATCAAATAAGCAAGCAGCTTGAACTCGGCGGTGGTCAGTTCCAGAGATTCTCCCTGCAGCGTGGCCTGGAGCGTATTTTTATCCAGCAGCAGAGCACCGTTGTGCACCAGCAACTGAGAAGCCGCAGCATTAGTACGGCTGAGAATATTGCGCACCCGCAGCACCAGCTCTTTGGGGCTGAATGGTTTGGTCATGTAATCATCTGCACCGAGCTGAAGCCCTGCCAACTTGTCCTCTAGCTGAGCGCGAGCCGTCAGGAACAACGCGGGAATAGCAGCCGTGAGCGGCTGCTCCTTCATGGCGCGGTATATCTGCAAACCATCCATACCGGGCAGCATAATATCCAGTATCACCAAATCCGGGAGGAGGGTACGAATCTGCTCCAACCCGGTCATTCCATCATGCACCAGTGTGGTCTTCCACCCCTGCCGCTGCAGGTTATAGGCAACAAAATCCGCGATATCTTCATCATCCTCCACCATCAGAATGTGCGCAGCCATGATCTAAAACTTTCTTTTGTTCTCATTTAAGCGTATATTCATGCTGATGGCAAGCCGGATATTGTGACAAAACAGTCACACGCCGAGTTCCTCGCGGATAACATCCCGAATGCGGGCATGCACCTCAGACACCGAGCCATCTGCCTCTATTCGGTGCAGCCACGGCATCTCCATGGACTCATAAATCCGCTTGCATGCCTGTAGAAACGGCTCATTTTCAAAGGCATCATGCCCGTTTCCCCTGGCATTCATCCGATCAATTGACATCTCCACCGGTATATCCAGCCAGAAAGCAGCATCCGGCACGGTGGCAAAGGCCTCATTGCACTCTCGTATGGCTTCCACATTGGCACCGGTGGCACCCTGATAAGCCATCATGGAGAGATAATATCTGTCCAGCAACACCCACTTACCGGCAGACAACGCCGGTTCAATGAAATGGCGAACATGTTCCCGCCTGTCCTGCAGCAGGCAGTCTATCTCTTCCTCCAAACTAAGGCGCTGCCCGGAAAGCGCAGCTTCCCGAACTTTCATTCCCCACGGTCCGCGCGTCGGCTCATAATCAGTGACCACCTCCAGTCCGAGCCCGCGCAGGTAACGGGCAAGCAGCTGAATCTGGGTAGACTTGCCCGTGCCGTCAATACCTTCAAAGACGACCAGGGCACCGCGTAGGTGAGGTGAATCCGATTCCATATCACCGCAGACCATAGCACATTCCTAAGCGGGCTTCAAGCCTAATGTTCATCATTCCAACAGCACGCGGTCAAACGACACCCGCCCTCATTTCAGAGATACTCACTTTTTTGAGGAATTGAGACCACGCTGAGGATAGAGAGCGGTTTTTCCTCCGGGTTCCAAGGGTTGCATCCACGAATCATCCTTCTGCACGCCAAGGCGTTCCAAAACTTTCAGTTTTCGTTTAAGCACATCTGACACCGCCTTTACTTCTGAATAAGGATGAATAGTACACGATTTTTCCCATGGAACCCCCGCAGAACGGCGTATGTGACTCAAGCGCATTGTTGATAGGTTCTCAAGGTTAAGGGCGTACTGCACCATGGACATTCCTAATTCCTGCTTTCCCTGATGCATGAGATCGGCACCCCATCTCAACAGGTTGTAGTAATAAAAGAACGCCCAGTTACAGCGCCATGTAGACTCCAAACCTTCCTGGGGATAATAGCGCCTCATCAGAAGCTCAGCTTCCTCATACCGGGCCTGATACCCCAGAAGAGTTACCAGCATAGTCAGAGTATACCCCTGCTTGGGGTTGGCGGCAAGTGCACGACGCAGCATCATCTCCGACTGAGGACGTATGCCTCCATAGTGAGGAAGCATGAAGTAACAATCAGCAATTTCTGAATCAGGATAAGATTTCATCACCTGCTCCAACATATCCAACCGCTTTTCATACCGCTCATCCGCCCCCGCTCTGTTCAAGGAATTAAACTTCCACTGTGCGCACCAAGCTTCCGCAAGGTGAGGGAACTGCCAACAGGTAAATCCTATTAATCCAAACGCCAAAAGACTCAATACAGTTCTGCCGCCTGCCCCCTGTGTTCGCACCCCACTCTCACCACGCCAACCGGTGCGAGTTTCCGGGGCAGAGGTAGGGGCTGTAGGAGCAACCAGCACCCCACAACTGTATGCGCTCAATACAGCAAATGCATATGAGTGCCAGTAAAAATCAGAAAAAGAAATCACAGCCATACTGATGATAACAAGCATGGAGAGCGCAACCATACCTTTTCTGACAGGGCGAACACATTCTGAGGCTAATAAGCAGAATCCTTTCCATAGGTGTACCACCACAATCAGCATTAGAAAGGCAACACCTACTACACCATAATCACACCACGTCTGGAGATATTCGTTATGTGCCATATTCGGAGTTTGATCTCCAATAAACACCTTTATAACCTCCCAATGTGAACCGTTGACACCGTACCCATACAACGGACCCGACATTGCAGCATGAATAATCGGCTTCCACATTGCATAACGACCGTGCGTATCAATATCTGCAATCTGAGATAAACCATGCCCCATCAAAAAGTTTCCCATTTCTACACAGACAACAATCACCACCATCAAACCGCAAATCACCGTCATTTTTCTCACCCTCTCCCGTGTATACAGTTCGATAATGAATTGCAACACAAAAATCACACACAGTAAAAGAGGTGCCAACAAATACACGACCCGAGTCGAACACAAAAAGGAACATGCCACGGAGATACCCCCTACAAACACACACACTTTTCTTATACCGCCTGATAAAGGAAGCCACATGGCGGCACCCAGCAGAACAGCCCCCCCAAGCATATGAAAAGCTCCGGCATAATTTTTATATACAAATAGGTTTACAGGCAATCGGTTATGTCCCGTCAGGCCGTATTCAGGACGCCCTGTCCAGAGCATATCAATTTCCCCCGGACGCAGGTACAGATAGAGTATATTTAACAACACGGCCAATAACATCACCCCTACCGAAAATTTGCCGCTTTTGCTCAGCGCACCGTATATACCGGCCACATAAAATACACCGCAGGAAACAATAAGTGAACTCTCCAACCATGACTCTACCATGGCATAGCTGCACAGACTGCGAACCAGAAAATAACCGCCGCACAGCAGAGAAGCCCAGCCTATCAGCGGTATTCGAATGGTTTTACCTCCGCACAGCATCCCGGAAACAAACAGAAGAGCCACCACGGAGAGAGCCACCAGAAACGGCCATACGCTGTACGTATTGCTGTCAACCGCAGCCATGGACACAATCCAGACAAGCGCGAGCAGCGCAGCAGCTAATCGTCCCGGTATGGTTTCCGGCAAACGCTTCACAGGTGATATCTTATCCATGGTTGAATCATAACAAAGCAACAGACTTCCTGCAAGCTCTTCATCTGTATTTACCGCGGGCATGCCGCATTTCTCCCCGATTTCCGCTTGAAAAAATCGAAGAGAGCCTCCATAATATGAGACATGAGGACAGTCTGCGCCATAATCACCTGTTCGGGAGATATAGTATCCGCCGAAGCGTGTCTGAACCGTCTGATGCAGCAGACCCGCAAACCGGACTGCACTATCCTGATGACCAACAGCCATGCACTATCCGGTGACCGAAAAAAACTCCTGACCAATTACGCTGCCATCGGGCTCACCATACCCGACACAGAAACTGCCGCTGAGTGGGATACATGCATCAAACTCGCTTTTGAGCAACTCAGCGCAAGCTATATCTGGCTGCTCGACCCGGAATGCGCTCCCACACCCCACGCACTGGAAAACCTGCTGAGCAAGGCGGGAGTAGACAAGCAAATCCCCGTCAGTCTGATGACCGTCCCGGACAGGAAAAACGAACTCAGCATGCCTATTTCCATCGAAAACGGCGGCAACATCTTTGCTCCGTGGAAAAGCATCCTGCAGCGGGATGAACTGCCTACAAGCCGAAACATTTCACTCCGCGGGGTCTGGTGGGGAGCGCTCTACCCAAAAGAAGTCTACACGCAGTTGGGCACCCCGAAATCTGCTCTTACCCTCACCGGAGACAATGAGGAATACGCATGGCAGGCAAAACTGGCGGGGTTTCAATTCATACTCGTACCGGATTCATCCATCCTCCGACCGCATTTCTCCAAACGACTGATTCACTTCAAAATCGGAGGACGCTCCTTCTTCTATGAATGCGGCTTACCCGCAGAACTTCGCTACTGCAAGATACGCAACTGGGCCTGGATTCAAAGGCTCAGAAAACCGGGCAAGCCCCTATTGCGCCTGCTGTTCTGCGGATTCTACATCATTCTGGCGCTCAATGCCATGTTAAAATGCGGAGAATTTCGCCCGCAGCTCATCTACGATCTCTTCCGCGCCCTCCACAACGGCTTCTACGGCAAGCTCCGTCCCTACGCACAGAGAAAAAATTAGCGCCGTACACAAATTTGTCTTTACAAATAAAAATAAGTCGCTATAATCCGAGCCCCGACGCGTAAAAGCTTCTCAACAACATTTAACCGCAACACAGTAACATGAAAGTTCTTTCCTCACTCGCATCCGTGAAGCGCCGCCACGCTGACTGCCAGATCGTGAAGCGCAAGGGCACGCTCTATGTCATCTGCAAGAGCAACCCCAAGTTCAAGGCTCGTCAGGGTGCCACTGCCGGCACGCGCCTCAGCAAAAAGGGCGTTAAGTAAAATTATCCCCTGCCCGCTTCTGCGGGTAACATGAGAAGGAGACCGGTGTCAATTACCCCGGTCTTTTTTTCGTTCTTTCCACTCCAGATATGCAGCAGACTGTCAAAAGCCACATTTTCCCCTTGGGCAATTTTGCGTTTCACAGCGGAGAAACGCTGCCGAACATTCAACTGGCGTACGAAACCTACGGCACACTCAATGCAGATAAAAGCAACGCCATCCTACTCTTTCACGCGCTAACCGGCAGCCACCACGCCCACGGCTTCAACGATGACCTGCCGGAAGCGGGCACGTTCTGGCAGCCGGAAAATCACCAAGGCTGGTGGGACAGAATGATTGGGCCGGGTAAGCCTCTTGATACGAATCGCTACTTCATCATCTGCGCTAACTATCTGGGCAGTTGCTACGGCAGCAGCGGCCCCACCCAAACGGCGCCTGACGGTGAGCCATGGGGCAGCCGCTTCCCCATGACGGACGGAAATGACCAGGCTAGGGCTCAAATAAAGCTTCTCAACCATTTCGGAATCGAGCGTTTTGCCATCGTAGCCCCCAGCCTGGGCGGCATGCTGGCTCTCACGCTGGCAGCCCTGTACCCGGAGCGAGTGCGCAGCATGATTATCATCGGTGCCGCCCACAAACCGTGCATTGAACACAAGCTGGAATTCATGGAGCAAGTGCTGGCCATAGAGCTGGACCCCGATTACCGCGCAGGGCGTTATCCCCTGAATTCCCCTCCCAACCGTGGTTTGGCTCTGGCGCGTATCATCAGCCATAAGCTCTTTGTCAATCAGGACGGACTGGAAAAACGGGCTCGCAAAGGCATCTGTGACAGCAAAGGGATGCTCACCTGGTATCAGCCGAGCCGCAATACGGAAAGTTACATGCTGCACCAGGGCACCAAATTCGCCAAACGGTTTGATGCCAATGCCTACATCCGCATCATCAACCTCTGGGCCGGATATGATTTACCCGCCTTCACCGGAATGGCTGACACGGATGAGGCTTTCCGACTTTTTGCCCGACACAATATCCGCTTTCTGCTCTTCTCCATCAATACGGACTACTGTTTCAACTCTGAAGTTGTAGAGCAGTTTCACCGGGAGCTTCTTCGCAACGGAGTTGATTCCGTCCACAACCGAATCGTTTCCGAAAAAGGGCACGATTCCTTTCTTCTGGAACCGGATTTGTATGCCGAAGCCATTACAGCCTATCTGAAATAAACACCAAAATAGGGAACTTTTTTGCACTGTCTGCATTTGCGGCTTGCAAATACACAGGAGAAATGGTATATTCAAACAGTCAATAAACTTTAGACAATCCATGAAAGTATCAGCACTCCGGAAAAATCGCAAGGGAGGTTTCACCCTCATCGAGCTTATGGTGGTGATTGCCATTCTGGCCAGTCTTGCCGCCATCGGTTCCGGTCCCATTCTTGAACACCTCAATGATGGTGACCGTCAGCAGGCCAGCTCCAACCTCAAGTCCGTATTCACCATTCTCCAGCAGTTCAGAACTGACCACAACAATTTCCCCTGCGACACCACGGCAGAGGAAATCATGGAGAACAGCCCTGAGCTTGGCTTCGGCCCGGTGACCGGCAGTACCTCCAATGACTACCTCCGCCAGGTCTTCTACGACAGCCAGAAGAACAAGTCAGAAAAGCCCTTCTATGCCAAGCTCAACGTAGCCGGTCGCAGCGTACAGGAAGGTGACGAAAAGAGAGCCAGGGGGCAGGCTCTTCAGCACAAAGAAAACGCCATGGGATATGTCATGCGCAAGAACCCGGATGATCCCAACATGAAGCTGGGTGTGATTAACACCACCTCTCCGTTGGCCATCTGCGGCGTGTATCCCAGCGCTACTCCGTACAGCGGCAACGAACTTGCTTTCGATATGTCCTCTTTCCGCGGTCACGCATTCCTGCTTTCTGTGGATGGCTCCGTAAGAGACCTTGAAGACAACCTCAAGAAGGATGATGCTAATGAGGAAAAAGGACGTTACGTAGATAAGAAGGGCAATCCCAGCACCATCTTCCCGGAAGATGATAATGGCAATGACACCTCTGACAGATACATCGTCCTGAGCCCGGATATGTAATTTACCTTCCTAAATCGGAAAAACTTCAAGGCCCTCAGCCGATGACAGGCTGAGGGTCCTTTCTTTTGTATGTTTGGTGAAAAATAATGCAGTGAATCAGCTCAGCCCATGAGAGCATTTAAAGCTCCAGGCAATTGCGCAGCTCGATCAGGCGGCAGATGACGTCCTCTATCACATTGGCAGGGCAGGAAGCCCCGGCTGTCACCCCCACACGGAGAGTACAGGCAACATCGCTCACGGCTTCAGGCAAAGGCTGTACTACCTCTTTTTTCTGCTGCAAATCAAAGCAACGCACGCAGCTGAGACTCTCCAGACAATCAGCGGACTTCACAAAAAAAGTCGGCACTTTCCGCGCGGCAATATGCGCCAGGTGTGTGGTATTGGAACTGTTATACCCGCCGATAATCAGCATGAGATCCAGCGGCTCGCGCAACAGCTCAAAGAGAGCATTCTGGCGGTCCTGCGTAGCACCGCAGATGGTATCAAACATGTGGAAACGGTCATCATTACCATCCCTCTCCACCACGGCCGCTTTCAGCATCTCCTGAATATGAGCGGTCTCACTCTTGAGCATGGTAGTCTGATTGGCAATACCTATCGTCTGCAAATGCACGTCCGGGTCAAAACCGGGAGAACAAGCCTCAGCAAAATGGTTCAGAAAGGCGAGCTTATCCCCCCTGCCCTGAATGTAATCCACCACGATTTGAGCATCCGCCTCGTCAAAAACAACCACGAAATTACCTTTTTCTTCCGCACCACGCGACTGCGATGCCGTGGCCAGGCTTTCCTCGTGACGCGCCTTGCCGTGGATGATGCTGGTAATCCCGGCGGCTGCATAGGTTTTCACCCGCTGCCAGACCTTGATAACATTACCGCAGGTGCTATCCACCAGCACCACTCCTTTTTCATCCAGCAGTCGCCGCATGGGAATGGTCACCCCAAATGCCGGCATAATCACCACATCCTCCGGCTGCAAAGAATCATACTCCGGGGCATCAATGCGCCACGGAAGGTGCTGCAGGCCCATCTCATCGAGACGGGCATTCACCTCCGGATTGTGAATAATCTCACCAATAAGCCAGATGCGACGCTCCGGGAACATGCGACAAGTGGCATAGGCAATCTCGATGGCGCGTTTCACGCCATCGCAAAAGCCGAAAGCCGAGGCAAGCCGCAAATGCAGCCCGGGCAATTCCAGAACCCCGCCGTCGGCGCGGATTTGGTCTACCAGTTCACTCTGATAACGCTGCACATCCTCCCGCACCTGAGACATCACCTCAGGGCGGCGCACATTTACCAAACGACCTTTTGCAGTCATGTATCAATCAACCTTGATATTCAACGCTTCATACGCCAGCATCTGACAACCGCGCAAATCCATCTTACCCGTGGGCAACACCGGAATGGCTTCCACCGGGATGATTTCGCGCGGGCACCACAGGCGCGGCAAGCCCTGCTCCACCATGTGAGCGCGAATCGCATCCAGCGCATCGGAGAGCTTCGCATGATGCACCGCTGAGAGCAGCACCAGCGCCTCGCCCTTCTGTGCATCCGGAACCCCCATCACCGCGACGGCGCGTCCTGTGAAACCTTCCGGCACAGTAACAAACTCTTCAATAGCCTGTTCCACCACCTCATGCGGCACCATCTCACCGGCCACCTTGGAGAAACGAGAGCGGCGACCGCCCAGCGTCAGGAAACAGTTCAGGTTCACGCTACCCAAGTCCCCCGTTTTAAACCAGCCATCGCGGAAGATTTCCGCATTCAAATCATCGCGCCCGATATAGCCCTTGAACACGTTAGCGCCCTTGAACCAAATCATCCCGCGCTCGGAAAGCGGCAGCTCCTTGTCATCATCATCCGGGTCAGTAATCTTCACCGCCAGCCCGGGCATCACATGGCCAATAGAACCGGGCAGATAGCCGGATACATACCAGGGCTGCTCCGGCGTGGGGCCGACTTCATCCAGATTCGCCCCGCAGACGGGCGCCGTTTCGGTGAGGCCATAGCCCTCAGATACCCGCGCGTTGCACTTCTGCATAAATTCATCCACCAGGCACTGTTGCAGCTTCTCTGCCCCGGTCACGAAGTACTGAACGCTGTCATAATTGGTCGGCGTAGCGCGGCGCAGCATCCCGCGTGCAAAGGTGGGAGTCGTCACCACCAGAGAGCACTTGTACTTCTCAATCAATTCGTTGATTCGCTTGGCATCCAGCGGCGACGGATAAGTGACCATGCCATAACCATATATTGGCGGCAGCATGGTGGTCACGTTCAGGCCGAAGCTGTGAAAAATCGGCAGACTGGCCAGGAAAGCAGAACCAACAGGTGGATTCACCTTACTGAGCAGCTGAGCCATATTGGCCACCAGCATACGGTGGGTCATACTCACGCCCTTGGGCTCGCCGGAAGAACCGGAGGTGAACAACAGCGCCGCCTCATCATCCCCCTTGCGCTTATCAATTTCGAACATCTTGGCAATCAGAGGCATGGGAGCCACCTTAGCCACACCCACCCAGTAGGCAATCTTCGGCATACCAATGCCCTTGAGCGTCTTATCCAGATGAATAATCTGATCATTCTTCGGCCAGGGGAACTGCGGCAGCTTGCTCATGAAAGCACGGGCAGTAATAAACTGCTTGATACCGCTCTGACGCACAATCGCCGCAAAGGCAGCATCAGACGAGGTATAGTTGATGTTCACCGGCACGATTCCGGCGAGCAAACAAGCGTAATTCGTCAGCACCCCGCCCTTGCCGGGGGGCAGAATCACGCCCACGCGCGGCTCGGTCACGTTCTTCTTCAGCCAGCGAGCAAAAGCCATCGACACGCCCAACAGCTTGCCATACGGAAGCCGAGTTTCGTCCATTCCATCCACCAACTCAATATCCGAATACTTTCTGAGCCCTTCCACAATAAGGCGGGTGAGTGACTTATCCAACAATGGCAACTCATCAAAGGCCTCGGCTGATGCCTCCATCCATACCTGCAAGAGGCGCTCGCCGGTCTGCGGCCCGGAGGCCAGTTTCGGCAGAATCCTCACCACGGCACGGTCATATTTGCTTTCGGAGGTGAAGGTCTGGCGCACATCATCGCGATAGAAGCCCACAAAAATCGGCACCGGGGCAATATGCAGAGCAGCCAGGTGCATCATGAACGGCATGGGAACGTCAGAGAGACATCCCGGCACCTGATTCGGGCGCCCCGGCACATACAGAATATCCAACCCGCGCTGCAGCACCTCCAGCAGGCGCTCACGCAGCGTGCGGCTGTCGCTCTTGCGGAAGTTGAAGCTCAGCACCTCGGAACCGGTTGCCGTCATCTTCTTCATGACAGCTTCCTGCGGCAGGAACGAGTCCTCCACCAGGAATGCAAGATTTTCCGCTCCCCCCAACACTTTGATAACGGCCTGCAAAGCCTGAACATCCAGACGATTCGGGATATAAATAGACGGTTGGGCGCAGCGTTCCTCTGCCCCGCAAATGCGTACAGTTGCCATAACAGTGATATTATAGCATACTCAAGCTCCTTGTCAATGTTCAATCAGAACTATCGGGGTTCTTCTCATACAATTCCCCATCGGATGATTCGATTTTGGGCATCCCTGTAATGACCGCTCCCGCAGGTATCCGGCAGGATATGAATACGACCGTCCTCCCGCTGCGGCAAGGGCTCATCATTCTCCCCGGCGGGAAGGATTCGGAAAGCACCTTCACCACCCCGGCAGCAGAGTTTTCGCCCCGGCTCAAAATCAATCAATTCGAGGCAATATTCCCCCGCCGGCGGATAAGTGGCACGCAGGAGCAAACCGGAAGGATGCGTGTAGCGCTGATGGCGGCACCCGGCATACCATGAGCTCATCAGAATCCCATTCTCCTGCATGGTCAATTGCGCAGCGATACGGTGGTACTCATCATGTGCCTCTGCGCAGCGCGGCAGAAGATTGCATGCAAGAGCGCTGTATTCATTGACAAGCGGCAACAGCGGCTCCAGACTGTCTGCATCGTGTATGGCCTTCATCACCGCCAGCGCGCGTCGCATATACGCCACACAGTGCTGATCAATGACCTCCTGCGACACATCCTCAGGCACAAGAGACTCCGCCGTTGAGCCTTTGAAAAACGCGGCAAAATCCGCACTCCTGATGACATGGAATCGGGTTATTTCCGTATTTCCCGTTGACAGCCGGAAGTTCAGCTGAGGTATCGTACGGCTTCCTTCGGCAGAAGACGGCTCCACCAGAACGTAGCTGACAGGTTGCCGGGAGGAAAAAGTGGTTGGATTAAGCACAGCATCCTCTGTGAGAGCATGCAACACCACATTCAAGCCCATATTGTGCCGCGCACACATCTGCGCAATCTGTTCCGCTCCGGGCCAATCTCCCAGCCGCAGATCCCACCCCTCATTACCGCGCCACAGGTACAGCCATGTTCTGTAGTCCTCCTCATCCTCCACATGATGCGTGAGGGCATAGAGATACTCAGGTCTGCGCAGCAGATGCTCCCTCACCGTCTCAGGAGGGCAGAGCAATTCCACCCCGAAATAGTAGTGCTCATCATCCGGCAGAAGAGGGGTATTGTTCTCTGACATGAAAGCCACTATACCCGACCGCCTGCACCCTGTCAACACCATTACGGAACAACCTATTCCGCTTCCGAAACGGCACAAAATTCGCAAAAGAGCAAAAGAAGCTTCGGCAAGAGGAACTCCTGTCCATTTTCTGAGGCAGGGAAAATGCGTCATTCCCCCGAAAACGCTTGATTTGCGGAGTGCGCGCAAGTAAAATCGCGCGCATGACGAACGAGGAAACCAAGAAAGACTTCATCCGCGACATGGTGGCGAAGGATCTGGCAGAGGGATACTGCAGCGTCCCCATCACGCGCTTCCCCCCGGAGCCTAACGGCTACCTGCACATCGGCCACGCCAAGGCCATTTGCCTGGACTTCGGACTGGCGCAAGAATACGCCCACCTCGGGGCTGTTTGCCACCTGCGTTTCGATGACACCAACCCCTGCAAGGAGGATATTGAGTTCGTCAACTCCATTCAGGAGGATATCCGCTGGCTGGGCTTCGACTGGGGTGAGCATCTGTACTGGGCTTCCAACATCTTTGATTTCTACTATGACTGCGCCGTTCATCTGATTAAGAATGGCCTGGCCTACGTAGACGAACAGGACCGCGAAACCATGCGTCAGCAGCGCGGCGACCTCCGCACCCCCGGCATCCACTCCCCCTACCGCGACCGCACTGTAGAGGAAAACCTCGCACAGTTCGAGGCGATGAAAGAGGGCAAGTTTGCCGAAGGCGCCGCTGTGCTCCGCGCCAAAATCGACATGGCCAGCAGCAACATGAACATGCGTGACCCCGTCATCTACCGCATTTCCTACGACCACCACCACAACACCGGCAACAAGTGGTGCATCTATCCCATGTACGACTTTGCTCACCCGCTGGAGGACGCATGGGAGCACATCACGCACTCGCTCTGCACGCTGGAGTTCGAAAACCACCGTCCTCTCTACGAATGGGTCATTGATAACTGCCCCGTTCCCGCCAAGCCCAAGCAGCGCGAGTTCTCTCGCCTCAACATCACCTACACCGTCATGAGCAAGCGAAAGCTGCGCCAGATGGTGGAGGAAGGCTATGTAGCCGGCTGGGATGACCCCCGCATGCCCACCATCTGCGGCATGCGCCGCCGCGGCTACCCCGCACGCGCCATCGTGGACTTCTGCGAGGGCGTAGGCATCACCAAATTCAACGGCAACACTGATGTGGCGCGTCTGGAAAACGCCGTACGCGGCGAGCTGAACGCCAACGCGGAGCGTCGCATGGCGGTTCTCAAGCCGCTCAAGCTCGTGCTCACCAACGTTCCCGCCGACTTTGAGGAGGAGGTAGAAGTCATCATCAACCCGGAAAAGCCGGAGCTGGGCAACCGCAAGGTCACCCTCACCCGCGAGGTCTGGATTGACCGCGATGACTTCATGGTCGACCCGCCAAAAAAATACAAGCGTCTGAGCCCCGGGGCCTGTGTCCGACTGCGCGGCGGCTACTGCATGATTTGCACCGGGTATGAGGCTGATGCCGAGGGCAACGTGACCGAGGTACGCGCCGAAATCATCCCCGGCACCATCGGTGCCAACCCGCCGGAAGGCATTAAGTGCAAGGGTGCCATCCACTGGGTATCAGCCAAATACGGCGTGAAAGCAGAGGTACGCCTCTATGACCGTCTGTTCAAAGATGAAGCCCCGGATGCCAACCCGGAGGGCTTCCTCGCCTCGCTGAATCAGGATTCCCTCACCATCATCAGCGATGCAGTGGTGGAGCCTGCTCTGGCCGCCGCTCCCAATGAGTTCCTGTGCCAGTTCGAGCGCACGGGCTATTTCGTGGCCGACCGCTACGACCACAGCCCTGAGCATCCCGTGTTCAACCGGGCTGTCGGGCTGCGTGATTCCTGGGCAAAGATGAACAAGTGATATCCCCCCCCTCATGAAGCACATCGAATTCACAGCCACCAACGGCACGTTCGATATCAACGATTTCATCAATCGCTGCGATGCCGCCGCCATGGGCGAAGAACTCCCCCCGGCTCCCGCACCGGAGCCGGAAGAGGAAGATACCCCCGCCTGCTCCGTACCGGTGGCTGACGGCACAGACCCCATCATCTACTCCCCGTTGGAGGAAGTGATTGAGGAGCTGCGCATGGGCAAACTCATCCTCATGACGGATGACCCCCATCGTGAGAACGAGGTAGACCTGGTCTGCGCCGGACAGTTCGCAACACCACAGAACATCAACTTCATCGCCACGCATGCGCGTGGCCTCATCTGTGTGCCCATGGCGCATGAGCGAGTGGATGCTCTGGGGCTGCCCATGCAAGCCCAGCACAACACAGAAAAGCACCACACAGCCTTTACTGTAAGCGTAGATGCCAAAGAGGGTATCACGACCGGCATCAGCGCCTTTGAACGTTCCATCACCACGATTAAGCTGGCAGACCCGCGTTGCACACCGGATGATTTTGTGCAACCCGGCCACTGCTTCCCGCTGCGGGCAGTAGAGGGCGGTGTCATCCGCCGCGCCGGACACACCGAAGGCACCGTGGACTTGCTGCGCATCGCCGGTATGGAACCCGTAGGAGTATGCTGCGAAATCATGAAGGATGACGGCACCATGGCCCGACTGGGCGAGATGGGCACATTCCAGCGGAAATACGGGCTGAAAGCCTGCTCACTGGCTCAAATTATTGAGCACCGACAGCACACGGAAAAACTCATCATCCGCGAAGAGGTAGTTAAACTGCCCACCGATTTCGGTGAATTTGACTGCTATTCTTACCACTCCAAGGTAGATGGCAAGACCCATCTGGCTCTGGTACACGGTGAGATTGACCCGGAAAAGCCCGTTCTCTGCCGCGTACACAGCGAATGCCTCACGGGTGATGTCTTTGCCAGCCGCCGCTGCGACTGCGGCAGCCAGCTGCACGCCGCCATGCGCCGCGTGGCCCAGGAGGGGGGGGTCATCCTCTACCTGCGACAGGAGGGGCGAGGAATCGGCCTGGCCGCTAAGCTGCATGCGTACAAACTTCAGGAGCAAGGCTATGATACGGTGGATGCCAACGTCAAACTCGGCTTTGCGCCGGATTTGCGCGACTACGGCGTGGGAGCCCAGATGCTGCGTGACTTGGGTGTGCGCCACCTGCGGCTGCTTACCAATAACCCGCGTAAGATTGTGGGACTCGCCGGTCATGGGCTGGATATCGTGGAACAACTCCCCATCAACATCCCCGCGCACGACGACAACCGCCACTATTTGGAAACCAAACGCGACCGCATGGGACACCTCATCTGAACCTCCCCGCGAAAGATTCCACCATATAGGCGCGTATGTCTTAAAAGAGCATTGCAGCCGCGCTGCCGCACGTTACAATAAAAGAAAAACCGACTTTCCATGGCTGACGACAACAATAAGAAAACACCGCCGACTCCGCCCAATGCACCCGGTCCTAACTGGGGGCTTATGACACTTCTGGCCGTCATCGGCGGTATCCTGCTGATTGCCTTTGCTTTCGATGGTTCTATGGGCAGCCCTGCCCGCACCATCTCGCTGGATGAGTTCACCAAGGATTACCGCAGAGGTCTGGTAGTTACCGGTGACCAAAAGCAATTCCCCATTGAGGTGGTCTCCAATGATGCCTCCAGCAACAGCACTCTCACCGCCTACCTCTACCGCAAAGCCCCGGAATTCAAAACAGGGCGCTTCTACCTGCCCTTCACCAATTCGGAGGAAGTGCGTTCCCTGTGCAACCGCTTCGGTATCACCCTGACCACCCGCATGGATGCCACCGCCCCCTCTCTCACGGATGCGGAGCGAGTGCGCTCCACAGATGACTTTGCCCGTCTGGGTGAGGAGGGGCGCATCATCGTAGGTGAAGCAGGCCCCGTCATCTACGAAAACGGCAATCAGGGCGTTATCGTCGGTGAATACCGCAAGACTCCCACCGGCAAGCTCACCTCACGCGATGTGGAGATGGTACGCGTGGAATTCAGCCGCACCTTCCAAGGTGACAAAGTGCGGGATTTGCTCGGTAACAATGTCACCTACAGTGTGGAGAGCAACACCATGATGACCATCCTCATCAACGTGTTGCCCGTAGCCATCGTCTTCCTGCTGCTCTTCTTCCTCTTCCGAGCCCAGAGCGGCGGTCCCGGCGGTGCCATGAAGTTTGCCCGCAGCCGCGCCCGCCTGCTCGACCCTAACAAGAACAAGGTCACCTTCAAGGATGTAGCCGGCATCTCTGAAGCCAAGGAGGAAGTATGGGAAATTGTGGAATTCCTGCGCAATCCCCAGAAGTTCCGCAACCTGGGCGGCACCATTCCCAAGGGTGTGCTCATGGTGGGTCCTCCGGGAACGGGCAAGACCCTGCTGGCCCGTGCCATTGCCGGTGAGGCCGGTGTGCCGTTCTACACCATTTCCGGCTCCGATTTCGTGGAAATGTTCGTAGGCGTGGGTGCCAGCCGCGTGCGCGACATGTTTGCCGAGGCCAAGAAACATTCCCCCTGCCTTATCTTCATTGATGAAATTGATGCAGTGGGCCGTCACCGCGGTCACGGCGTGGGCGGTGGCCATGATGAACGCGAGCAGACCCTCAATGCCCTGCTTGTGGAGATGGATGGTTTCACTGCCAATGAGAATGTCATTGTCATCGCCGCCACCAACCGCGTGGATGTGCTCGACCCCGCGCTGCTGCGCCCCGGTCGCTTCGACCGCCAGGTGACTGTGAACCTGCCCGATGCCGCTGGCCGCGAGCAGATCCTGCGCGTGCATGCCCGCAAGGTGAAACTGGCACCGGATGTAGACCTGGGGCCGATTGCCCGCGCCACCACCGGTTTCTCCGGTGCCGAACTGGCCAACCTGGTGAATGAAGCAGCCCTCATTGCAGCCCGACACAACAAGCCCACCGTGCAGCAGGGTGATTTGGAGGAAGCCCGCGAAAAAGTACGCTGGGGACGCGAGCGCCGCTCACTGGAAATTTCCGATAAGGAGAAGTACATGACCGCTGTGCACGAAGCCGGACACGCTGTGTGCCTGCTCAAGACGGATCTGGCGAAGAGCCTGCCGCTGCACAAGGTCACCATCATTCCGCGAGGCCCGGCACTGGGGGTCACCATGATGCTGCCCGATGAAGATAAACACAGCGAATACAAGAGCGAGCTTCTGGACTACATCGTCATGGCCATGGGTGGCCGCTGCGCCGAACTCGTGGTATTCGGTGATATTTCCGGCGGTGCCCGGGGGGATATCCACCAGGCCACCGGCATTGCCCGCAAGATGGTGTGCGTATATGGCATGAGCGAAAAGCTCGGTCCCATTGAATACGGCACCAACCACAACGAGGTATTCCTGGCTCGCGATATTTCCCAGACC
>JAZNLU010000084.1:0-39748 GCA_045579245.1 Akkermansia sp. | reverse complement strand
TTATCTTTTCAAACAGCCGTTTGAGCGTGTTTTCTATCTTTTCCCGCAACTCTATGGGATCTAGTGTTTGTCGGCGTTTTATCAGATTTTCCTTTCGACGACCTTCTTTCATGTGCTCCAGTACGCGCTCGTATGGCGTTCCTCTGCGCGTGCATTGTCGTTCTTTTTATATGGTCGTGACCGACTCATTTTGCATCTCTTGTATTTCTCCCTGAGTAGCCTTTGCAAATGGTAATTGATGAACTCCGTTTTTGAGGCAATGCGCGTAATGTGCGGATGCAAGTTTTTTCGATAGAAAAAACTTGCTGATTACGGGTGTATTGTGGATAATCTTGGGAGTATGAAGAAATGGCTCGTGACTGCGGCGTTGCTGTGTGTATTGGCACTTCTGTTCTTTCCACGGTATGTGCAGGTGGGTGGTATCAGCTGGTGGCATGTGATGATGCCCGGGAATAGTCAGCTCTGTCTGATAGAGTCTGTTTCCTGGCAGGAGGAGTCCCTTTGCCTGCGCTTTTTCCGCCGACCTGTCGATGTGGATGTGAGCTATGACGGCTTTCTGGTCATATCCTCCTGGCCGGATAAGGATTCCGTCTACTATGATGTGAGGCGGAAATGTTTCCTGTCCTGCCGGGAAGAATTGGAAGCAGTTTCTCCCGCAAAAGCTCCGAAGCCCCGTAGGGCGGCAGATGACTGGGCTTCAAAAGATTTATTGAATATCTGTGAACCCTACGGTGTCCGTGAGCATTGGATAGAACGCGTTGAACGTGATTTTCCTCGGGAAAAGTGAGTCTCCTGTTGGCATGTATCCGAAAATAGAACCACGAGAGTCAAGTAAAGAGGTTGTTAGCTATACAAATTGGCAGTACAGATATTTATTTTATTTTGTTTTTTTAAAGAAAAAAGTTGCTCCATGAGAGGGAATGTGTTATTCTCAGCCAAGATACATGAGCTCTCCCGGTAAAGAAAGTATGTGGCGTACGTTTCAACCAATGTTGCGGCAATACATGAAGCCGCAGTTCGGTGTGATAGGTTTCGGCATTTTTTTTGGTGCAGTAGCTGCTGCGGCGGCAGGGTTTGGCTTGCCGTTTATGATTCAATATGTGTTTCCGATGGTTTTTGGACAGGCGGAATTGCCCGAATGGGTATTGCGTGTTGTTGAAAAATATGTCCCCCGGGAAAATGTTTCGAATGCCGTTTTGTGGGTGGCGGCTTTGATAATTCCTTTGGTGATGTCAGTGCGCGGACTGGCAACCTATCTTAATGCCTATCTGTTGACCAAAGCCGGTATGCGGGCTTTGGCTGAGATGCGGGCAGACTTATTTGCCCGGCTGCAGTGGCTGTCCTTTTCATACCATGATCGGAACAGCCGCGGTGGGATGATGACGATGGTTATTCAGTATACTCAGATGGTGCAGCAGGGTATCATTACCATTATGAATGATTTGGTCATCCAGCCCCTTACTTTGGTGGCGGCGGTTGCATATTTGGTGTACGCCGCGGTTACCAGTAATGAAAGTGCCATGTTGTTGGGCAATCTGATAATTTCCGCTGCATGCGTTCCCGTCGTAAGATTGGTTGGTAAGAAAATGATTAAGCAGATGCAGTCTGCTTTGTCCGGGATGAGAGTAATTACTTCCACGGTAGAAGAAACACTGTCCGCGCAACGGGAGGTTCGGGCTTTCAATTTGGAAAAACATCAGTCCGATGTCCTCTCCTCTCATATACGGAATTTTAATGCATTAATGATCCGCATGGCTGCATGGAGACAAGGTGTGGCACCTGCCGTTGAACTGGTATGCGCATTTGGCTTGGCTTATTCGTTGTATCAGGGATGTAGTGATGGATTGTCATTGGAGCAGTTTACTGCCATAGCAACGGCTTTTTACTTTTGTTATGACCCTATTAAACGATTGGGCGCTGTCATGAATCAGGCTCAGATTTTGCAGGTGGGTATTAAGGGAATGGAGTCTGTGCTTTACGCTAAAGATGAAACTCCTGAGCCGGCTTCCCCTGCATCCTTACCCAAGGAAATCAAGGGTGATATAGAGTTTAAAAATGTTTGTTTTTCGTATGTCAAGGGAACGCCTGTTCTCAGAGATATTAGTGTTAGTGTACCGGCAGGTCAGATTGTAGGGTTGGTGGGTCCCAGCGGCTCCGGCAAAACGACGTTTATTAATCTCATTTGCCGGTTTTATGACCCCTGTTCCGGTAGCATTTGTCTGGATGGTGTGAATGTGAAGGATATTGCTCGAGAGGACAGAACCCGCAACATTGGGCTTGTTTCTCAGTTTTCAGCGCTGTTCCATGATACGATTTGGGAGAATATTCGTCTCGGGCGTGTTGGCGCGACAGATGATGAAGTAAAAGCCGCTGCAACTCTTGCTAATGTGGATGAGTTTGCTGCAACTTTGCCGAATGGCTACAATTATATGTTGGGCGAAAGTGGCAGCGGGCTGTCCGGCGGTCAGCGGCAGCGAGTATCCATTGCCAGAGCTTTTCTCAAGAATGCTCCCGTGTTGATTCTGGATGAGGCGACTTCCGCCTTGGATATGCGAAGTGAGGCTGCCATTCAGGGGGCTTTGGAAAATTTGGTGCAGGGGCACACGACATTTATCATAGCACACCGATTCAGTACCCTTCGGATGGCTCAGCGCATACTTGTATTTGAGGAAGGGAAAATCATTGCTGATGGTACACACCGGGATTTATATGAAAACTGCATGCTCTATCGTGGTCTGTATGATGAGCAGGTTCAACGGGAAAAGGAGGTAAAAGAGTGAAAAAAATTGCGTATTTCCTGAGGAGATTTTTGTTGCCTCACATCTTTTTATTTGTGATAGTTCTTCTTACCGGCGTGTTGGCTGCTTCTGCCAGTGGGTTGGGTGTGCCGTTTGTGGTGAAATATGTGTTTCCGGTAGTTTTCCGGGATGAGGCTTCTCCTACCCCGGAGTTGTTGGAACTGATGCCCACACTTGCAGAACTTGCTCCCGACACGTTGCTGTTATTGGCGTGTGCAACATTGCCTATGCTTTTTGCAATCAGAGGAGTGTCGATGTGGGTAAACGCCGTTTTGGTGAATGTGCTTGGTATTCGGATTTTGGAGACTCTGCGTATGGCGGTGTTTAACCGAGTTCAGGAGCTTCCGATTGCTTTCATGGAGGAACGCCAGAAAGGAGATATCATCAGCCGAGTAGTTGCGGATACCCAGAATGTGCAAAATATTTTGTCCTCCATTGCAAACGATTTAGTCAAGCAGCCCGTAACCTGTGTTTGTGCCTTAGCTGCTTTTATATGGCTGTTGATTCAGACCGGACACGGAGTTCTGTTTGTTGTGAATTTAGCATTTATCGCTCTTGCCGCTTGGCCTATTATCGTGTTCGGTAGGAGAATTTCGCAGAAAGCACTCCGTGCCCAACAGGGATTAGGGAGTCTGAACTCAGCTCTTCAACAAAATTTAGAGACGCAGCGTGAGGTTCGCGCTTACGCATTGGAGGAACGTGAAATCCGTGATTTTCGAGCTGTCTCGGACGCATATTGTAGTAATTATGTTAAACTGATAAAATATCAGAAAGCCCTTATTCCTGTTATGGAAATTGTGACGGCTTTGGCGCTTTCTTTCCTCTTGGTTCGGGGTAAGCAGTTTGGCATGAGCCTTACGGATTTTATTGCCATGGCCGGAGCTTTGTTCTTTGCTTTTGATTCAATGAAGCGTGCCGGTAATGCGTTCAATCGCTTCAACGAGGCTCAGGGTGCCTTATTCCGACTGGCTGAGGTGTTGGATGAACCAAATACCATTCCTGACCCGGAAAATCCCGTGCAGCTGACCCAGCCAGTTCGCGGAGACATTACGTTCCGTAACGTTAATTTTACTTACAAGAGCGGAGGTGACTTGGCTCTCCGAGATATCAATGTCCATATACCGGCTGGGCAAGTAGTCGGTCTGGTGGGACCCAGTGGTGCCGGTAAAACAACATTTGCTTCACTCATACCTCGTTTTTATGAAGTGAGTTCCGGCTCCGTTGAACTGGATGGGGTGGATATTCGCAGCATCAGGCAGCATGACTTGCGGGAAGAACTCTCTCTGGTCGGTCAACAGGCTCTTTTGTTTGCCGGTACGATACGGGATAATATCCGCTTGGGAAAACTGGATGCTTCTGAAGAAGAAATTCGTGAAGCTTCAGATGCCGCATCGGTGACTAAGTTTCTGGATTCTCAGAGTAACGGGCTGGATACGATGCTCGGACAGGGCGGTGCCGGTCTTTCCGGCGGACAGCGCCAGCGCGTGGCTATTGCCCGCGCTTTTGTAAAAAATGCTCCCGTGTTGATTTTGGATGAGGCAACAGCTTCTCTGGATGCTGAAAGTGAGCGTGAAATTCAGGAATCTTTGGATGAGTTGTCCAAGGGGCGTACTACATTGATTGTGGCGCACCGTTTCAGTACTATCCGCAATGCTGACCGTATCCTTGTATTTGAAGGAGGGAGCATAGTAGGTGATGGTTCTCATGAGGATTTGTACCACACCTGTCCGCTTTACAAGGAACTTTACGACCGCCAGGGGATTCAGAGTTAGGGCTATGTTTTGCTTTCTGCAACGGATGAGCCGCTTTCTTGCTGCTCATACCTCGGCTTTTGTTATACTAGTGGCTGTGTTGGCATTTTGGCAACCGTGCCTCTTTGGGTGGGTTCGGGGAAATGTTCAGTCCTTTGTACTCGGCTTTATCATGCTGACCATGGGTATGACTATTTCCCTCCAGGATTTTCGTATGCTGGCGCAGCGTCCGCTGGATATTGCTCTGGGCGTGTTGGCTCAGTATACTATCATGCCCTTGCTGGCATGGGGGGTGGTGAGTTGTTTTGATTTACCACGCGGTATTGCCATAGGCTTGGTGCTGGTGGGGTGTTGTCCCGGCGGTGTTTCCAGTAATATCATGAGTTTTCTTTGCCGGGGGGATGTGGCTTTTTCCGTTGGTATGACCACTGTTTCTACACTTTTGTCTCCGGTGATAACTCCTGTACTGGTATTATGGCTTGCCGGAGCCTGTATCGATGTGGATGCTTCAGGTATGTTCTGCAGCATTTTGCTGGTGACCCTTCTTCCCGTTGTAATTGGTACCATCGGAAACGCTCTGTGGAGTCATTGTCAGAACTATCGTGCCCTTTGTGCTGCCATGCCGGGAGCATCGGTAATCGGACTTGCATGCATCGTCGGAGGAGTTATCTCTGCCTGTGGTTCCCATTTTTGGGAAAGCGGTATGCTAATTTTTTTCACTATTTTCCTACACAATACACTAGGTTATTTGTTGGGGTATTTTACGGGGCATCTCGCTTGTATGCCCAGCTCCAAGCGACGCACTCTTTCTATTGAAGTAGGAATGCAGAATGCCGGGCTAGCTACCGTATTGGCCGTGCGTCATTTTGCTGCTTTGCCGGAAGCCGCTGTTGCTTCTGCCATTTGTTGTGTGTGGCACTCTATTACAGGCACTCTTTTGGCGGGGGGATTCAATTATGTTGACCGCAGCCTGAGCAAATTACAGGCGGATGAAGATTCCCCTGCGGTACATGAACAGGCAGAGCAACCACGCCAGTAGTAGTGCAGCCCCCGCATATCCCGCAGACAGATATTCGGGTGGCAGTGTGGCGAGGAACATTCCGCTGCACAGCCTTTCTGCCAATGCCTGAATGTTGAATAAATGCGTAATCATATAGATAAACAGCGCATTCCTTCCCACCACCACCAAAGGATAACACCAGCGTCTCATTTTCCATGTATCCACCAGCGGATGGAGCACACCTATCAGCAGCGAGCCGATACCACCGCAACTCAATACAAAGCCGGGTGTCCAGATCCCCTTAATAATTGTCAGCTTTCCCCCGAGTATTACCATAATCCCTCCGCTTAGTATCAGGATTAAACTGCGTTTCATCGCATTTATATCGTGACGCGTCAGTAATGCCCCCCCTGCATAGCCTAACAGGCTCAATGCGCTTGCAGAGAGAATGCAAAGAACACCTTCAGGATCATAATATACGTTGTGCAGTATACCGGGGCAAAGCAGGGTATCTACCTTGCTGTTGAAGCATCCTGCCGGAGTCATATCACCTCCTGTTGCATGTAATACCCCTATTACGGTAAGGATAAGTACCGCTCCGGCAAGTATTCCCGTCAGATTACTTTTGCTTACTATTACCCAGCTACCTGCCAGAGCGCCGGAAATGCCTATTAGTCCCAGTACCGAAGCATATCTCATTTGTCCTGCGTCCCAGACAAGCGGTCCATTAATTATCCATCCCAAGAAAATCAGTATCAAGGCTCTTTTCCATATCTTTACCATCATTCTTCCTCTTGTCTTCCCTGAGTTCTGCTGCCATCGCAGAGAAAAACTCATGGACATCCCTGCCATAAAGACGAACAGTGGGAATATTGTATCGTACAGAGTCATTCCCTCCCACGCGCTGTGTCCCATCTGTTCCCGAATCGTTTGCCACGCCCGGTTGTCGGGATACAACAGAGCCAGCTGGTATACAAGTGTATCCAGCCCGATGATGAACAGCATGTCTAACCCTCTCAGTACATCTAGGGATACTATTCTGTCCCGTTTTGGTTCTTCTTTGCTTAAATTGACCCCCATTTCTGCCATTTTAAGCCCTATTTTTCTTTTTTCAAGCTTGAAAAGTTGGAAAAGGCGAACAAAATTAGAAAAATTCTAAAATAATACTTGCATAATTCCTACTTTTGTGGTAACTTTTCGTCAACGAAAGTCCCCGGAAGAAAAAACGGGCAACAATAAAAAGAAAAACACCAACAAAAGAAAGGACAACCGACATGTTAATCGGAAAGAAAGCACCAGAGTTTAAGGCCACCGCAGTCATCAACGGCGAAATCGTACCTGATTTCAGTCTCAGCCGCTATATAGGCGAAAAGTATGTGGTGTTCTTCTTCTATCCGAAGGATTTCACCTTTGTCTGCCCAACTGAGCTGGTAGGCTTTCAGGCTGCATTGGAGGAATTCACCAAGCGTGACACTGTGGTCGTGGGCTGCTCTACGGATTCGGAATACAGCCATTGGGCATGGACAAACACCCCGCTGAATCAGGGAGGTATACATGGTGTGAGCTACCCGCTTGTGGCTGACATCAATAAGGAAGTGGCAGAGAAGTTTGACGTACTTGCCGGGGAACGCTGTACAGATGAGCAGGGCAACTGCTGTATCAGGGGTGAGATGGTGGCTTATCGTGGACTTTTCCTCATTGATAAGAGCGGCATCGTGCGCCATATGGTAGTAAATGACATGCCGCTCGGTCGTTCCGTGGAGGAAGCCATCCGCATGGTGGATGCACTTCAGCACTTCGAGCAGTACGGTGAGGTATGTCCGCTGGGCTGGCAGAAGGGCAAGGAAGCCATGGCTCCCACCCATGAGGGTGTATCCGACTATCTCGGACGTTGAGTACGATTGATTTACGTCAATTGCAGATTTGTTGTTCCATAAGTGCTGACCCCGTGGCGAAAGCCGCGGGGTTTAGTTTGATCGGATCGTGTTTACGAGTTGTTACAAGCCATCACACGACAGCGAAAGGAGCGGTCAGGAAAGAATTGCTTTAGGCCACGTGCTCGGGCGGTGGAAATCCGGTTCATCGGTTGTATCCTCAGCCGTGGTCAGGAAGATATAATCCGGGCTGTTCAGGATGGCCGTGGCCGCCAGTCTGCAATTTTCCGGGGTGATACCCAGTGCCGCCAGAATGGAAAGGGGGATGCTGATGCTGCACTGCCAGCCTTGTTCGTTAACCATACCGGTGGCGCGCACCCCTGACCATTCCACAGCAGGCTCCAAAGGTTTACGAGGCTCAGAGAAGGCACAAGCCCACCATGCACCGTTCGGAGATATATTCACCTCCACATAGGGGCTGCCGCTTTCTGACGAAATGAAGAATTCGGCAGTATCATATTTCCACAATTCTTCGCGGAATAAACCATTTTTTCCATCTGGGTGAGGTCGAACCGGAGCATCCTGAGCAGCACGGTAGATGAGATTTTCACCATCAGTAGAGAAACTGTATTGAACAGCAGGAGTAATAGAATTGCCGAACCATTCACAATCCAATTGTTGAGTAAGAGTTGCCGGAACAGTGCAGATGATGCTTTGCATAGGCTGCATCTTAGCAGCTTGTGGTTATTTTGCAAGATTTCTCTACGACAATGAGGCATAATACTGAAAAAACTTCTTCACTCAGACAGAAAAGAGTGATAGAATCCCCGCGGGTGGATGCGTAATTTATAGCGAGTATGGTGGAACAACAAGAACAGATTACTCCCGTGGCACAGCTCATTCACGAGCGAAACATTGCCCCGGTGAGAGAGGGCGAGGCTGTGTCTCTGCGTCCGAAAGGTTCCATTTATATGGGTAATTATGCTGCGCCTCCCATAGAGGAGGTGCGAGTGGCTGTTATTGGATTAAGTGAGAGAGGAATTCCACAGGCGCTGCAATTTGCTGCCATCCCGAATTGCTGTGTGGTGGGATTGTGTGATTTGCGTCCGGAAGCGGCTCAGCGTGCAGCGTCTGAACTGGAGGAACGCTGTGGTGTACGTCCCTCTGTCTATGTAAATTATTCGGTGATGCTTGATGAGCAGAAGCCGGATGCTGTATTTATCTACACTTCATGGGAGACTCATGCGGCCATGGCGGTAGACTGTATGGAGCATGGCGCTCACGCTTTTGTGGAGGTGCCTCTGGCCACCACTATTGAAGGGCTTTGGCAGATAGTGGATGCGTCCGAACGTACACACCGACACTGCATGATGCTGGAGAATGTTAATTACGGACGCGTGGAACTGATGTTCCTTAATATGGTGCGACAGGGGCTGGTTGGTGAGCCAGTTCATGCAGAGGCGGCCTATATACATGATTTACGTAGCCGTATGCTTACCGATGCCGCTATTGGTAACACATGGCGTACTTGCCATTTTGCTGCCCGCAATGGCAATCTGTACCCAACTCATGGTTTGGGACCTGTTGCTCAATACATGAATTTGGCTCGCACGGAGGATTCTTTCCACAGTATTGTTTCCATGAGCAGTCTTTCTCTGGGACGTGCTGCGTACGTGCAGCGGGAACTGCCCGCTGACCATCCGTGGCAGAATCTGGATTTCCGCTGTGGTGATGTTAATACCAGCATCATTCGCACCTGTGCAGGACGTACTATTCTTGTGCAGTGGGATGAGACTACCCCCCGCCCCTATAACCGTAAAAATATGATTGCCGGTACGCTTGGCGTACTGGCCGGATTTCCTACTCGTGTGGCCGGAGAGTATCTCAGCCCTCCTCCTTCTCCCTCAGATGCACCCTGCGGCGGCGTGAGCGGGGAGAGTTGTTGCCAGTGGTACATGGGACCGGAAGCTGAAGCTGACCTTTTTGCCCGCTATGAGCATCCGCTTTACGCGCGACTCGGAGATACAAATGCACGTAATGGCGGTATGGATTTCATTATGCTCAGCAGAATTATTGAGTGCCTTCACCGGGGTGAGCCTCTGGATCAAAATGTTTATGAAGGGGCGTTTTGGTCGGCGGTCGCGCCTCTTTCTGAGATGTCTGTTTCTCAAGGTGGTGCCCCCGGGCTATTCCCCGATTTCACCCGTGGAGATTGGAAATTTACCCCACCGTTGGGCATCGTTCACTAATTCCTGAAAATGCCCTCTGGCCTCAGCGCAAAATTGAATCGAATATCAACTTTTCTTGATAATTAAGCATCCTCTCATTGACTTTTTGTGGGCAAAGGCGTAGAATAACAGCGTTCCACCATGGCTTTTTCTCTGCAATATGAAAAAATTAGTTTTCCTGTTTTGTGTACTGCTGGCGTTGGGAATAACAGCTCATTACAACAAGGTTGAGTTGGCCGCTTGGCTTTTTCCTCAAAAGGTGGAGGAGAAGACGATACATGGGGTAGACGAGACTCCGTCTGCGACTGTTGAGTCTGTTGCTGAACAAACTACGGCAGCATCGGAAATTTCTGAAGAAGTTAAATCTCTACAGTTTGCTGCGGATGGAGGGGATGCGGTAGCGCAGTGCAACCTTGGATACTGTCTGGAAATGGGGGAGGGTATTAAGGCGGATTCTGAACAGGCCGTGGCGCAGTACCGAAAGTCTGCAGCACAGGGAAATGCTGCTGCTTGTTTTAATCTGGCGCGCTGCTATGTGAATGGAATGGGTGTGGAGCCGGATGTTGTGCAATTCATAGAATGGTGTGAAAAAGCGGCAGAACTGGGAAATGCCGATGCCATGTACACACTGGGCATGTGTTACAAGCATGGGTATGGCGTAGCGGTTTCTGCTCAAGTGTCTAAGACATGGCTTGAGAAAGCAGCAGCTTTGAAACATGAAAAAGCTCTGGAGGAGCTTAAACTTATGTGACAGTCACGATGTCTTTGATTCGCCCCATCACAGAGGGACTAATGCATCCTCCCTGTGGGTAGTGTGGCAATTCCCGCTCTCCTACGCTCAACGGAGATGTACGTATGTAGAGCATTGACGGTAAGTCTAAGTCTAGTGCCTACGGTTGGGATGCAAATCTCTGAGGTGGTCTTCCCTGTCCTGTCGGTTGCGGAGCAGATTGCGCCTTTCTCGTCGGTTTACCCGTTCTAGTGTCATTTGACGTTTTTGATTGCGGCGTTCCAGCTCGGCAATTTCTTCATCCAAATTTAGAAAGTGATTGTAGCGTTCCTGAGAGAGAATCCCGGATTCCAACGCATGGCGGATGGCGCATCCGGCATCTTTGCGATGTGAGCAATCCGCGTAGCGACATTTTGATTCCAGCTCTGTAAGATCGGCAAATTCTGCCCGCAGAGTGTCGATATCTGTCCACAAGTGGATTTCACGCATGCCCGGATTGTCTATGAGAACTCCACCTCCCGGAAGCACGACCAATTCGCGGGATACAGTAGTGTGGCGGCCCTTGCCGGTAACGGTGTTTACTCCGCCTGTCTCCAACCACTCATTTCCCAGCAGAGAGTTGACAAATGTGCTTTTGCCCACGCCGGAGGAGCCGACGATGGTGATGGTTCTTCCCTTGGGTACGCGTCTCAGGTAGGAGGGATATCCCTTTTTCCAGCAAGCTGCAATAGGGTAAACCTCCGGTCCTAGTGCCGCAATCTCAGCGCAAACAGATTTAATTTTTTCCTCCGGCACGGAGTCGCATTTGTTTACCAGCACCACCGGGGTAGCACCGCATTTGCGGATGAGTGTGAGGTAGCGTTCAAGTCGGCGGATATTGTAGTCATTCTCTGCATCAGTAATCACTACCACCATGTCAACATTGGTGCCGATGACCTGCTCTGCACAGGAGCGCCCGGGAGCCTTGCGGGAGAATCGGTTCCGGCGCGGAAGAAGCGCGCGGATGACTGGCAAATCTTTCCCTGTGCCGGGATCGACAGCTACCCAATCACCAACGGTAGGCAAATCGGCATCTGATTCAGCCTCGTGCCACACTTTTCCTGCCAGTACAACCTCATGGTCACCCTTGCCTTTGGAGATGACGGTGAAGTTGATTTTTGTTTCACGGATGATGCGGGCCGGATACCACTCAGGGTGTCCCAGTTCGGCGAAAGCGCGGGCAAAGTCATCTCCCCAACCGAGCATTTCTAAGGTAACTTTCATGGTGTGATGATGGAGGCATGTTCGATAATGCGCATAGCAATCTGTTCCTTCGTGTCTTTTTTTAACGGAATGGTATGATTTGCAAGTACAAGCATGACTTCATTATCCCGGGAATCAAAACCTATGTCAGAGCGGGAAACATCATTGGCCACTATCATGTCACATTGCTTGCTGTGCAGTTTCTCACGGGCGTAAGTTTCCACGTCATGTGTTTCAGCCGCAAATCCGATTAGTTTACCCCTGAATCCGAAAACGTTGCGCATGCTGCCCAGAATATCCGGAGTGCGTTCTAATTCGATGTGCAAACGCTCGGCATGTTTCTTGATTTTCTGTTCCGCAACAGCCACGGGGCGGTAGTCTGCCACGGCGGCACAGAGGATGGCCACATCTACTCCGGAGATAAGGTCTCGTACGGCCTCATACATCTGCTGAGCGCTTTCCACGGGAACAAAATCCACACCGGACGGAATATCCAGTGTAGTAGGACCGGATATGAGCAAGACATCATGCCCTTCGTGCCGTGCTGCACCTGCTAGCGCGTACCCCATGCGGCCGGAAGATCGATTGGTGAGGTAGCGCACCGGATCGAGCGCTTCGCGGGTAGGTCCTGCGGTAATCATAAATTTCATGTCGGCAGTCTAACATCAATCACGTTTTTTTGCAAGACTCATTGGTTGAACGAGCAGGCATTCAGCTTCATATTTTTCAATTGGTCGTGTACAAATTGCGCGAGTTGTTGTTTTCTGATGGATTGAAACTGGCTGTCACATCAGCCCGTCTTTACAAAAATGATGCTCGCCCCACGTGGTTGTTAATCCCGGCAGCGGTGGGTGATTTGTTAGTTGTTGCAGACTTGCATGCATGGAACTACCGTCATTTCTTGGAGAGTTTTTTCACTATGGGATTGTATATATTCAAAATGAAAAAATCTCCTTTACCTTTGCAGGAGTTTCGAGGAAGTATGGGGCTTCGGACTTAACGATAGCTCGATGCATGTGATAGGTGATTCGGAAGCAAGTTTACTCTATAGCTGACTCAATAGTTCCTTTACATGATGAGTTCAGGATGCTATTATGACATGTCTTTTGTTACAAGTCATGAACAACCTGCTTTCCATTGAAGAGTTGAACGGCGATCAGATTCGTGAGTTGCTGGCTTTGGGGCATAAGCTCAAGGCAGAGCGCGGTCGCCACACCCATTGTCCGTTGTCCGGGCAGACATGGGCGCTCATTTTCTCCAAGTCTTCCACCCGTACGCGTGTCTCATTTGAGGTGGGCATTGCCGAACTTGGCGGTCGTCCGATGTTTCTTTCCACTCGTGACATTCAGTTGGGGCGTGGGGAACCTATCAAGGATACCGCCCGCGTGCTGGGGCGCATGATTCACGGAGCTGTCATTCGCACCTATGCTCAGCAGGATGTCGTAGATTTTGCTGCCTATTCCGGACTGCCCACCATCAATGCCCTGACTGATTTGGAGCATCCCTGCCAGATTCTTGCCGATTTGCTCACCATTGAGGAGCAGTATGGTGTGGGGGCCTGGAAGAATATGAAAATTTCTTTCCTGGGTGATGTAGATAATAACATGGGGCGTTCCTGGATGTGGGCTGCCAAGCATCTGGGGTTCACACTGGCTCTTGCCGGTCCCGAGCAGGCGCTGCCGAAGCCGGAAACGCTGGCTGCTCTTGATTGCAGCAATATTATCTGTACCACGGATGCCGCTGAGGCGGTGCGGGATTGTACTGTGGTGAATACGGATACGTGGATTTCCATGGGACAGGAAGCGGAGAAGGGGACTAAGGAAAAAGCTTTTTTCCCGTATCAGGTGAATGCAGAGCTTTTGAAGCTCGCCGCCCCTGACCACGTGGTGATGCATTGCCTGCCTGCCTACCGTGGCTATGAAATTACGGATGATGTGCTGGAGGGGAATGCCCCCGTCATCTTCCGCGAGGCTGAAAACCGCCTGCATGCGCAGAAAGCGGTTCTCTACACGCTGGCTACCACCCATCAGGCCTGATTATGAGTACTTACGACGAAAGAATCGAGGAACTGCTGGAGGATATGTCCGTCTTTGAGGATTGGACGGAGCGCTACGAGTATATCATCTCTCTGGGACGCAAATTACCGCCCATGCCGGAGGCATACCGCCGCAACTCCAACCTCATCAAAGGGTGTCAGAGCCGCGTCTGGGTGGGTACGGAGATGTTCATGGGACAGATGAAGATACATGCAGACAGCGACTCCCTTATCACGAAGGGGCTCATTGCGCTCTTTATCCGTCTGCTTTCTGACCTGACCCCGGCGGAAATTCTGGCGGCTGACCTCAGTCGGCTGGATGAATGCGGAATTCGTGAGCATCTGGCCTCTACCCGCGCCAATGCGCTTACCGCCATGGCGGGTACCATTCTTAAGGCTGCGGAAAAAGCTCAGTAATAAGATATTGTGAATCTTGCCGTCGTCATAGCTGAACGCCTGCAAAAGCTGTCTCCTGCTACGGATGCCTTCCGCGTGTTGGACGGTACCGTTTGGCAGGGGGTATTTGTGGATGCTCTGGCAGATAGGCTTCTGGTATCTCTGCGGGATACGGAACTGCCGCCTGCGCTGGCGGAGCAGCTTCGGGCAACCGGGCGGCCCGTATATGTGAAGCGACTGGATAAAGATGTGAAAGAGGCTCCGCAGCAATTTTGCGGCCCTCCGGCGGAGCTTCAATTTGAAATTCGTGAGAATGGTATCCGCTATCTGATGGATATGGGAGCAGGGTATTCGCAGGGCATTTTTCTTGACCAACGGGATAACCGCGCAGAGGTACGCCGCCGCTGCCGCCCGGGAACGACGCTGCTCAACACCTTCGCATACACCGGCGCTTTCTCCCTCTGTGCAGCCTTGTCCGGGGCTACCACGACAACACTGGATTTGGCGCAGCCTTGCCTGTCTTGGGGCAAACATAACATGGAACTCAATGGGGTGAACCCCGCAGAACATTTCTTCTGCAAGGGAGATGTCCTTCATTGGCTGGAGCGTTTTGCCAGACAGGGGCGGCGCTTTGATGCCATTGTCCTTGACCCTCCTACCTTCTCCCGCGATGAAAAGGGGCGTATCTGGCGCGTGGAGCGTGATTACGGAAAATTAGTGGAAAAGGCCGCTGCCTGCTTGGAGCCGGGGGGGTGGATGCTTTGTACAACGAATTGCCGTAAACTTACTCACTCCTCATTCCGTCGGCTGGTTGCTTCCGGGTGCCCGGCTGCGCGGCTTTCTTCAGCCTCTATGCCCTTTGATTTTGACGGCGAGGACTACCTCAAGTGCATTTGGCTGCAGTCATGATGTTTTTTTTCTCGCTTCTACCCGGAAAATGCAGACGCTAGATTTTGTGGATATCTGTCCTTGCCTTAGTGAGGCTTTGTTCGTAATTTCCCCTCATCAATTGTCTCTAAACCCGCATTTTTCATGGAATCGCAGGGATTTTATCTTAGAAATATTCTTAACAAAACTAAAATATCTCAATATACAAGATATGGTGTAGCTTTAAAAAATGGGCAACTATATTTTGTGGGTGAAAAGTTGAAGAAGATGCAATTTTTTGCTTGCAATGGGAGAGATAGCATGCTAAATTCTGCCCGGTTCGCGCTACGGCGGGCGTATGGGGGGAGGTAGACCCACGGCGCAGGCAGAGGCAGCGGCGAAACTCTCTCCCAAACAGTTTATACACAACAAATCAGCTCTACAAGACATGTCGGAAATCATCAAACGCAACGGCAAGCGCGAACGGTTCGAGGCTTACAAGGTGCAGCAGGCTATCGAGAAGGCGTATCATGCTTCTCAGGAGGAATACAACCCGTTGGTATACGCTAACGTGCTGGATGCCCTGAAGAAAGAGGATTATCTGCCGGTGGAAAAGGTGCAGGATATCATCGAAAAAGAGCTGATGAAAGCGGGTTCATTTGACACGGCTCGCAATTTCATTAAATACCGCTTCCTGCATAAGCTGCAGCGTGAACAGATTGCCGGCATGTATCAGGGCAACACCTGGGTAGATTGTAAGCAGACCATCGAGGAGTATGTGGGTAACACGGACTGGCGTATCAAAGCTAACTCCAATACCACCTACTCCAACGCGGGTTTGGTGAATAACACCGCCGGCAAGGTGATAGCCAACTATTGGCTTGACCAGGTTTATACTCCTGAGGAAGGGGCAGCCCACCGTAATGGTGATTACCACATTCATGACTTGGACTGTTTGACGGGATACTGCGCCGGCTGGAGTTTGCGCAACCTGCTCAATGAGGGCTTCAACGGTGTTCGCAGCCGTGTGAACAGCTGCCCGCCCAAACACTTCCGCGAGGCTCTGGGGCAGATGGCCAACTTCCTGGGCATTCTTCAGTCTGAGTGGGCCGGAGCTCAGGCATTCAGCTCCTTTGATACCTATCTTTCCCCTTATCTCTTCAAGGATCAGCTGCCGTATGCTGCAGTGAAGAAAGCCCTGCGCAACTTTGTCTACAACCTGAACGTACCCTCCCGCTGGGGGCAGAGCCCGTTCACGAACGTGACAATCGACTGGACCGTGCCCCGCGACCTGCGTGAGCAAGCTCCGTTCTCCGGCGGTCAGCATATCTTTGAGGGGCTTAATGATGAAAAACTGTTGGCAATAGCCAGAGAACGCGGTGTTGATACTCTTACCGGTCTGACCTATAAACATTTCCAGCCGGAGATGAAAGTGATTCAGCGTGCGTTTTATGAGGTGCTTACTGAGGGTGATAGCACGGGTCAGCCTTTTACGTTCCCCATCCCCACGGTGAATATCACAGAGGACTTCGACTGGGACGATGAGAACGTACCGCTGCTCTTTGAGAACGCCGCCAAGATTGGTTCCTCCTACTTCCAGAACTTCATCGGCTCCCAGTACAAGTATGATGAGAACGGCAACAAGGTAATCGATGAGGAAGCTTACAAGCCGGATGCCGTGCGCTCCATGTGCTGCCGTCTGCAGCTGGATCTGCGCGAGCTGCTCAAGCGCGGCGGCGGTCTGTTCGGCTCTGCGGAAATGACCGGCTCCATCGGTGTGGTGACTATCAACATGGCTCGTCTGGGCTACCTGTACAAGGGCAACAAGAATTTGCTCTATACCAAGCTTGGCGAGCTGATGGATTTGGCCAAGGAAACTCTGGAGAAGAAGCGCGTGTTCATCAACACGCTCTATGATCGCGGACTCTATCCCTACACCAAGCGTTATCTGCCGCATCTGCGCAACCACTTCTCCACCATCGGTCTGAACGGTATCAATGAGATGCTTCGTAACTTCTCCAACGATACACTCAACACTGCTGTGCCGGAAGGCATCGCTTTTGCGGAGGAAGTGCTGCACTTCATGCGTGAGCGCATCCGCGGCTACCAGTCGGAAACAGGTAACCTGTATAATCTGGAAGCCACCCCGGCTGAGGGTACAACACACCGCTTTGCCCGCGAGGATCAGAAGCGCTACCCGGACATCATCCAGTCCGGTACTCCCGGTCACCGTTACTACACCAACAGCTCCCAGCTGCCGGCCGGCTATACGCATGACCTCTTCAAGGCACTCAAGATGCAGGACAAACTGCAGTGCTGCTACACGGGCGGTACCGTGTTCCACATGTACATGAACGAGGCTATCTCCTCTCCGGAGGCTTGCCGCGATATCGTGCGTAAGGTGCTGACCAACTTCAAGATGCCCTACATCACCGTCACGCCGCTTTTCTCCGTGTGTGAGAAGCACGGCTACCTGAAGGGACGCCATGATTTCTGCCCCATTTGCGATGAGGAGCTTATCGCCCGCGCTCGCAAGGAAGAGCAGCCGGAGCTTCCTCTCTTCTGATAAACTCTTAACCTCCAACCAATAGAATCACTAATATGAGCGATATCAAACCCGTACTTAAGACAGATGCTCAGATTCTGGCTGAGCACGCCGAGGAGCGTACCCGCTGCACCGTGTTCACCCGCGTCATGGGCTACCACCGCCCCGTGGAGACTTTTAACGCCGGTAAGCAGGGCGAATTCGAGGAACGCGCTCACTTCACCGAGCCCGGCTGCGGCTGCTGCGAGGACGTCATTCTTAAGTAATGCGCCACCCCGCAGACATCACCCCGCTGACCTTCCTGGATTATCCCAAGAAAGCGGCTTGCATCTTCTGGTATACAGGGTGCAATCTGCGCTGTCCTTACTGCTACAACCCCGAGCTGGTATTCGGTAAGGGCGGCGGTATGGACGAAATGGCCTTCCTGCAGGAGCGCGCCGGCTTTTTGGATGCCGTCGTCCTCTCCGGCGGGGAGGCCACACTCAATCCTGATATAGTAGAGCTTTGCAGCAGGATAAAATCCATGGGCTATCTGGTCAAGGTGGATACCAACGGTTCTAATCCGCAGGTGATGCGGGAGCTGTTGGAGGGGTGCCTCATTGACTATGTGGCTATGGATAACAAGATGCCCGCTGCCCGCAGTTGGCGGGTGCTCGGGGGCGATTTTCTTTTTGACCGTTACAAGGAAACCTTGAGACTTCTCCAAATTTACGGAGTGGAGCATGAAATCCGCACTACGGTGCATCCCGGTCTGCTGGATGAAGCCGATATCCTGCAGATGATACGCGAAACTCACCAACTGGGCTACCGCGGAACATACTACCTTCAGTTTTTCTTTTCGGAGGGGAAGGTGAAAACACTTGGCAATCTGCTGCCTCCCACCCGTCGCTATGACCGCAGGTTACTGGACGATATGTCACCTCTGAAAATCGGCTACCGCAATTTCCCGGAAGACCGATTCCGCTGAAGATTCCTTACCTGAGCAGAGATGTGAATCTTTGATAGCGGAGCATTTTTCCGTCAGCCAAATCGGCAAAGTAGGGGGTGGCATGGCAGAACCATGCACCGGTGTTGGCGATGGTTCGTTTCCCGAAATGCCAGGTTCCGGAGCGGTGGAAATGTCCAAGGATGATATTTTCTGCCTGCGGGAAGTATTGTTCGGCAAATTGGTTGGCTTTTCTTCCGCTGGTCAGCCAGCCGCGGATGATGCCCAATGGGCGCTGCGGTGGCCAGAAACAGTGCATGAAACCACGAATCAGCGGATTGCTTATCCCCTCCCGCCGCATGATGGGGGCGGTCAGTTGGCACATGGCACGTGCCAGCTCCAGGCGTTGGGTCAGGTCGGAATCTGCGTTCGGATATTGCTTGATGAGGGCGTGGCAGGCGGATTTGTTGCGCAGGTATTCCCAGCTCCATGGGGCAACTTCCTTGTAGATGGCATGACCGTGCATGATGACGGTGTTTCCTTCCCACAGGGAAGCAACCATGGGCTGAATATCCGGGTCGTGATTGCCGGATAATTCTATCAGCTTAACCTTGTGCTGCCGGCAGAGCCTGCGGAATTCCTCCCGCAGCTGCAATCCTTTCTCTTTCCAAGCGCAGACTCGCGTTTCTGCCAAATCTCCGGCTACAACCAGATACTGAATTCCGGACAGAAGCGGAGCCAGTTTCGGGATAGACGGAACTTCACTCCGCTCGTGTCCCAAGTGCAAATCGGAAATCACCCGGACGGTTTCTCCCGGTGCAGGGTTCAGGCGGCAGATGAGCGGGTTCTCCATGAGGTCATCAGAGTTGGCGTTGGCGGAGTGCCTCATAGAGACAAACTCCTGTTGCTACCGAGACGTTGAGGCAGGGTACTGAACCCATCATTGGGATGCGTACCAGAAAATCGCAGTTTTCTTCCGTCAGTCGGCGCATGCCGTCTCCCTCCGCCCCCATGACAAGGGCAATACCGCCTTTGAAATCAATATCATAAACAGAGCGGTCTCCGTGGTCGGAGGTGCCCACAAACCAGATTCCGGCATCCTTCATGTCCTTCATGGTTCTGGCCAGATTCGTCACCTGAATAAAGGGAACTTTTTCAGCCGCTCCTACAGAAACGCGAAGCACCGTTTCGGTAATACCCACGGATTTATCTTTCGGGGCGATGACGGCTGCTACCCCCGCTCCGTCTGCCGTGCGGAGGATAGCTCCCAGATTATGCGGGTCCTGGATGCAGTCCAGCACCAGATAGAGCCCCTGCGGTTGCTCCTGTAAAATGTCTGTCAGAGCGTCCTCATGCTGCGCTTTAATGACGATGCCTGCCGCTTTTTTTTCAAAGCGGTTTTCCGTGCGTGCGGTGTGTTTATTGGGGCGTGCGGTTCTGTCGTGTCCGTGGGGTTTCATATAATCAGTTTCCGGTGATGATGTTGAGTGCGGCACCTGCCATGAGGAATCCGAAGGTGCCGGTGACATGGGTGGCGGAGCCGAAGCCGCTTGTGCAGCCTATGCCGCCTTTCTGCCCGGGTTCCCGCGCGCAGCTGACGGAGCCGTCACACTTGGGGAAACGCGGCTTTTCCGGGGAATAAACGCAGGGGATACCTATTTCCGGGCACTTGTCAAAAAGTGGGAAGTCATAATCCCTGCGCAGATTTTTTCTGAGCTGCGCCAGCATGTTGTCGCCGCAGGTTCTTGCCAAATCTGCCAGCTGAATGCGGGAGGCATCAATCCTGCCGCCTGCGCCGCCGCAGGTGACAACGGGAATACCCCTGCGCCGACACTCTGCTATGAGGTGCGTCTTGGGGCGCATGGAGTCAATGGCATCGATGACGATATCCGGCTGCTTATCGAAGAGACGTTCAGGATGACTGACCGTGTAGAAAGAGCAAATTTCTTCTGCCTGTATTTCGGGATTGATGCTTCGCAGGCGTTCTGCCATGACCTCTGTTTTCATCTTCCCGTAGTTATCCCCCAGGGCATGTATCTGGCGATTGGTGTTGGTGATGCACAGGTCATCCATATCCATGAGGATGACGGTGCCGACACCGCTGCGTGCCAAGGCTTCTGCCGCCCAGGAGCCAACGCCGCCTATGCCGACTACCGCTACTCTGGCAGCCGCCAGTTTCTCAGCCGGCTGCATGCCGTAGAGGCGGATGATACCGCCGAATCGTTCTGTATCCATCATGGCTCGTTGCAGGGGATGTTGAGGCGTTCAATACTGCGGGTTTTACCTGTTTCGGAATCAATATCCAGCACAACGCCGCTGATAACAGCGGGAAAAGGCCCAATGGGCAGTTTGCAGGGGAGGGTGGTAATCTGTGCTTTCAGCACGGCTTCTTTCTCCCGCCCGATGACGCCGATACTGCTGCCGCACATGCCGGCATCTGTAAGGTAAGCTGTGCCTCCCGGCAGAATTTGTTCATCAGCCGTCTGCACGTGAGTGTGCGTGCCGATGACGGCGGATACCAGTCCGTCCAGATGATAGCCCAAGCTGATTTTCTCGCTGGTGGCTTCTGCATGGATGTCGACCAGAATGGCGTTTGTTCCGGCTTCCCGCAGCCTTGCGGCTTCTGCAGGACCATGGAGAAAGGGATTTTCTGCTTTGCCGGGCATGAATGTTCTGCCAATGAGGCAGAGAACGCCGAGCTTGCCGGCGGGTGTGTCGATGATGCAGCTGCCGAAGCCGGGAAGCCCGGGCTGGTGGTTGAGTGGGCGGAGTACCCGGGGATGCGCATGCAGCGCCTCAATCATGTCATTCTGATCCCATGCATGGTCACCCAGTGTGATGACATCTATCCCGGCATCAACAAACTCCTGCACCAAGCGGGGGATAATACCACGTCCCGCCGCTGCATTTTCTCCGTTTACCACCACTGCATCTGCACTATGCTCCCTGCGGAGCGCGGGCAGTACCTTGTACAGAGCCTTTCGCCCGGTTTCACCGACTACGTCGCCCAGAAAGATGACAATCATGCAGAGATTTTATTTGGACGGGGCACAGGGCACCACCGTTACCGGTATGGTGGCGGCGCGGATGATTTTTTCCGCAGTATTGCCCAGAAGAATGGAGGTGAGCAGGCTGTGGTGGCGATTGCCGATGACCAGCATATCTACATTGTGGCGCTTGCAGAAATTTTTCATGCAGTCTACAATGTCGTCTGCTTCTTCAGCTTTGCCATAGATGGGAATGCCCCATTTTTTGCTTATTTCCTCCGCCAGTTGTTTGGCTCTGGCATCTGCCATGTCCAGCACTTCACACCCTACGCCGACACGCGGAAGCTCAATGCCGGGGATACCCTCCGGGACATCACAGGCAGACAGGCTGCCTGCGGCATCAATCACGCAGGGTTCCACGGCGTGGAGCAAATACATCTTGCCTCCGCACTGGCGAACCATGTTGGCGGCGTAATCCAGCACGGGGCGGGATTCCTCGGAAAAATCAGTAGCTGCTAATATCCTCATCATAAGATTGTATCGTGTGTGTTGTGTTGAACCAAGTATAAAGATGTGTCATTTAACCTCTGAACTTTGCTTTCTGGTGCTGCCAAATGGCAAAAGCCGCGCACAGTACATTGGGCAACCACAGAACGATGTAGGGCGTAATACCGCCGGATTTGCGGGAAAGCTCGCAGAATACCAGCGCCATGAAATAGACGGCCGCTACCAGAATGCCGATGGCGAAACCGGTGGACGTATCACGGCGGCGGGCTGTGATAGCCAGCGGAACACCTATGAGAGAGAACACGATGCAGGCGCAGGCAAAGGAAAGACGCTGTACTCCCTCTGTGCGGAAAGCGCGGATGTTCTTTTTGTTCATCTGGCTCATGAAATCAGTGGCATCCTTGCGGGTGGCTGCCCAGAGACGTTCTGCGCAGGGGAAAGGCTTATTTCTGCCGGCCGCCGCTTCACATTGGTGCAGTGTTTCCTTATCTACCCCGTCCAGGATGGACAGTTGGTTGAGCACATCGCTTATTTCCGTGTTGGTGAAGCGGTTCGGTTTGAATTTACGGGATGTACGAATGGGGATATGTACCTGCATGGGCATCTCACTGATGATGGGCAGGTTGGTGACAGTCCCTTTTTTTCTGTCACGTGACGTGCTTTCCATGGTGGCGTTTTTCAGCGTCAGGCTCAGGATGCGGGTTTTGATATCGAACGCACCGATTCGGGCAGATTCTGCGTGTATGGCATCAAACTTGGGGCCGCCGACACCGGAGAGCGATTCGTCAGAGGGGTAGATGTGTACGCCCAGCAGGTCATCGCCGCGACGTTGCTCAATATAGAGCTGCACTTTGTCCAGTTTTGTGGAATCCTGACTGGAGCTGAGGAGATTGCGGGGATTGTCCATAGCAGCCTTGACCACCAGCTCTGTCATAGCCTGCTTGCCCTTGGGGGCAATTTCAATGTTGATGTAGTAACAGACGAAAGAAAGGACTATGCCCATGCCGATGGCGGGAGCGCTCAGTCTCCACAGACTCAGACCTGCCATACGCATGGAGGTCAACTCATTATCCGCCGCTAATCTTCCGTATACCAGCAGTACGGCTGTCAGGAATCCCCACGGCACGGAGAATGTGAGAGAGAAGGGGATAACCTGAAGAATGAAGTCAATGACAATGGTCGGCGGAGCTCCGCTTTCTACCAGAAGGGAATGCAGTTCCTTGAAAAGCTGACCCAGCAGCAGCAGCATTGTGAGAGACAACACCCCGAGGAAGGTGATGGCAATCAACTGGCGGAGAATGTAACGATCCAGCGTGTTCATGTACGTACTGCCATATTCTAGCATATTTGTTAACTTTTGCAAACAAGAAATCAGAGGAATGCCAATTTCATGAGTTAAAGAAGTGTCAAAGCAGGTCAGCGGGCCGTTTTCCGCTTGCAATCAGAGGGCGGAGATAGTAACATGTACGCATGTCGTTACTGGAAGTGCTCAGAGCTCTGTTTGAGATAGTGGTGCTCTGGATATTATTCTATCAACTCTACCGAGCCATCAAGGATTCCCGCGCGGCAGCCATACTGGCGGGACTGATAGCTACAGTTATTCTTGGGTACATATTGTTGGAGCTGACACATGCTGTTGTGCTCCAACAGATAGCAGGTCTGATAATAGGTCCGGGTACGCTGCTCGTGGTGCTCTTTCAGCCGGAGGTGCGTTCAACTCTGGCTAAATTCGGTTCTAATAAGTTGTTGCGCCGCCTTCTCAACCAGCGGGAGACCAATATGGATTTTGTGCAAACGGTTTGTAGTTCCGTAGCCTATTTGGTGAGCAAACGCTATGGCGCGCTGATAGCCATTTGTCGCAACAACAATCTTCAGGAATATACCTCATCAGGGACGGAACTGGATGCCTGTTACACCCGAGAGCTCATCGGTACCATCTTCATGCCCAAAACGCTGTTGCATGACGGAGCCGTGATTGTGAACGGTGAGCGCATTGTCTGCGCTGCCGCCATACTTCCGGTTTCCAATCGGGAGCTTAAGGATCGCAGTATGGGGTTGCGACATCGTGCAGGAATAGGACTGGCAGAGGCATCTGATGCCGTAGTCATCATCGTGTCTGAAGAAACCGGGGCTGTTTCCCTTGCCGTGGGGAATGTGGTGCAGCGTGATCTCAGTTTGGAATTGCTTGCAGAACGTTTAACTCAGCTTTTATACACACATGCTTCGCAGGAACATCATAAGGAAATTGTTCATTGACAACTGGAAACCCAAACTCATGAGTTTGGTCTGTGCCGTTGTGGTATGGCTGTTGGTCAATCACCTGCTGGTGAGAGGGAACAGCCCGGAGTGGGATATTGACGATATTCGCCTTGCAAATCCTGAGTAAAAGGTGGCTATGAAAGAATACCTCATCATCGGAACGGATGTGAAAGTGGGCAAGACGCATGTTATTTGCGCCCTGCTTCGGGATTTACGGGCAAGAGGGATTTCCGCCTGCGGAATCAAACCGCTTGAATGCGGAGACCGCGCGGATGCCAGGGCTTTGCGTGAGGCAAGCGGCTCGGGAGAGAGTCTGGAGCAGTTCAATCCCGTGTATCTGCGCGCCGGAGCGGAGCCCTGTGTGGCAGCTGAGCTGGAGCGGCGCAGCCTTTCTGCTGAAATATTTTGTACTGCCCGTGACAAGTGGAATTCTGCGCCGGATATCCTGCTGGCGGAAGGCATGGGCGGCTGGCTGGTGCCGCTGGCTGCCGGTCTGACTCAGGCAGATGCAGCGGAGAAATTGAACGCTCCCATCATTCTGGTGGTGGGGAATCGCCCCGGCGCGGTGAACCACACTCTGCTGACAGTGCAGGATATGCAGAGGCGGGGATTGGAATGCTGCGGCATCATTCTGAACCATCTGTCAGATGACTGGGATTCTGCGTCTCTGACGAACCGGACGGTAATAGAGGAGAGTACGGGACTGCCGATATTGGCCGAGCTGATACACGGACAGGATGAGATAGATTCTTCTTTCCTGACGGCAACAAATTGAAAAATCACATGCGCATGTTTATTTTATTGGCTGCCCTAGGTTTGTTTCCCGCAGCAGCGCAGGAGACTGAGGTGGAAGAAGCCGTGCAGGTGGCACAGACGGCAGATATTTCCCGTGCGGCGGCGGAGGCCGGGGATGCTGCAGCACAGTATGAGCTGGCACGCTGCTATTTTACCGGCTCAGGTGTGGAGCGTTCACAGAAAAAAGCCCTCGATTGGCTGCGTAAATCCGCAGAGCAGGGCTATGCAGAAGCACAGTGCAATCTGGCAGAGTGCTATGCGGAGGGAATAGGCGTGGAGCGCAGTGAGTATGATGCTGCCGTTTGGTGGGTCAAGGCTGCTAAACAGAATCATCCCGAAGCACAATACAGACTGGGTGTGGCACACCTGCGAGGGGAAGGAGTCGTGCAGAGTGATACGCTGGCGCTGGCGTGGTTGAAACGCACCGCGGCGCAGAATCATGCGGAAGCGTTGTATCACCTGGGTTTCTGTTATTTGCAAGGCACGGGCGGGCAGACCAAACCGGAGGAAGCTGCATCCCTTTTCCGGCGTGCGGCGGAGCTGGGGCATGCGCAGGCTTGCTACTGGTATGGGATTTGTCTGTCGGAAGGTGTCGGAGTGCAAAAAAATCCCGCACTGGCAGTAGATTACCTGTTGCGCTCTGCTGATGGACTCTGCGATGCTGCTGCGTTTCGGTTGGCTCTGTGCTATGAGCGCGGCTGGGGCGTTGCTCCGGATGCGGCAGCTGCCTTCGACTGGTGTTGGCGTGCGGCAGAGGCGGGTATGCCTGAAGCACAGTTCCGCTTGGGAACCTGGCTGGAAGAGGGTTTCGGCTGTAGGGCGAACGCCGAAAAAGCCGTCAAATGGTACAAAAAAGCAGCGGGAGCAGGTCATAAGGAGGCACAAAACCGCTTGAATATCATCACTGAAAAAAAGTCCGCAAAAGCTGAGGAATAATGAATCTGCCGGATACATGGATGGGGTGGCTCAGATTTGGCGGCGGTGCGTTGCTTCTCCTGCTCGGACTTGTGGTTGCCGCTGTCAATTGGCGCATTTTGTTCTATAACATTTGGCATGTACTGGTTAAGAAAGATGATAAACATTCCTCATTTGTCCCGCTCATTGCCTTTTTGGGTATAGTGGCAGGGGGATATCTCCTGTCGCCCTTCCGTCCGCATTTGGCTTGGTTGGTTCTTTTGGATGCTGCTACATTGTCTTTTCTGGGCGGTCTTGTCTGTCTGCCGCTACATTGTCTTTCCTGTGCGGTCTTGTCTGTCTGCCGCTGCGTCAGAAAGAAAAAAACAGACAGATGATTGATTTAATTCAGAAATCAATAGAAGTAGAGAGTAAGAGACTTTCTGAGTGTGAGGGGCAGCTGCGGCAATACATATCCGGCGGTGAACTGCGGTTTTTGGTAGAATGGTGGGAAAAGGATGATTTGCTTCTTGTTGAAAACGCACACCTTCTTTTCATTTTCTCAGATGGCAGCTATATGGACTTCCTGTTGCACCGTCCTATTGCGGAAAGATTAAGCAGTTTTCTGGCAGAATACGGAATCAAGTGGACAGCCCGAATGGAGTTTAAGTTTGATTCCTGCATCCTGTACCCTCCGGCATATGCCGGGCAGAAATTCTACAATCCGGATGGCTCTACCCGCAGCGATATTGCACTCTGACCGGGGGATATTGCGCCCCGGGACAAAATGCAGGAAAAAGGTATACGGGTCCCAAAGTTTTGACGACAATATCCATTATACACTCAAAATTAGCATATTTTGTCAAATACCCCTTGGCAGGAGCGTCCGGAGCGCCATTCATTGCAGAAAGTTCCCGTTTATCTCTAAAACGGCGTAAGCCGCTTACTTTTAATTCGTCATTTGTAAATCGTCATTCGTAAATCCACGTGTCCCAAATCTTTGGGACACGTATGGGAAAAAGGCGGATGCCCTCTTATAAGCTTGCACGGTCTGCCAGTTTTGGGTAAAATCCCCCCCGTAACAAATAACCCTTTCCAAACACCGTGAAGCTGTGCCCTTTTGTATGTTCTGTACTTTTTTTCTTGGTTTCCGCAACGACTCATGCGATTACTCCCCGCAACACGGTAACGGAAGAGCTGATTAAACCGGACAACGCCATCAATCGCCGTTTGTCCGCTGCTCCTGATTTAGAGAATCCCCTGAGCGGATGGTACGATGGTAAATATCGGAGCATCTGGGCAGAAAAAAAGCCTGTTCCTGCAGCTTCTGTTGAAGAAATATGGTATGCTTTGGCAGATTCTCCGGTTACGGAAACCGGGCAGAATGAAACGGATATCTTCAGGTTCTGTCGCCCCGCTGATTGGACTACGGATGAGGCAGGGAATGTCCTGCTTATCTTCATAGACCCGGTGGGCAACTGGAACAATGGCTATTATGTCATCTACCGCCGAAATGAACGGGATATGTTCGAGTACACGGGTGTGGTGCATGTCGGTTCTCATATAGGCTGCTGGAATAATAAGATTGAATTTGTGCAGGAGGGCTTCATCCTTACTTTTGACAACATAAAAGGTCAGCCCGCTATCCGCCGTTTGTTCCGATATGATAATCCGGAAGATTTTTGTATTCCCCGTAATGCTCAATAAAGATGCCTGCCGCGAGCGTCTGTTTATTAGAAAAAAATCAAAACACGAATGATACGCCGAACCTTCATCTCTTTCCTTTTGCTTATAGCGGTGGTCATTGTGACAACTATGGGGCTTCTGCATTTACACCGCGAGGCGTGGGTAGAACAGGGTGAATCACCGGTTCTTTGGGATTGGACGTATGTCTTGTTGGAAGGGCTTATACCCTTTGCCGTGGCTCAATATGTAGCAGTAGCGGGAGCTTTTGCTCTGGCCTGGGTGCTGCGGTCCGGCAAATGGCAACTGTTCCGTAACATCCTCATCGCGTGGGGAATCACATGGTTGCCGGTGGTATTCGTCTCCACGGGCGATGTCTGCGCTTCTTCGGATGGTCCCTTTAACTTCCCGATGTCCATGTTTGTGGTCCCTCTCTTTGCTTTCTTCTGTTTGGTAGAGCTTGGACTTGCTCTACTCTTCCGCGCCTTTCGACGCTCGCGCTGCAAGGTAACTCCCATGTCTCAGCGGATAAAACATCAGAACATGAGCTCGCCGGAACACGGTTAAAAAAATCCGCGCTTTTTCACTTTTTGTTGCGGATTCGCGTCTGAGAAGGGTTAATATTAGTGTAAGGAGACAGATGATGAAGCAAGTAATCAAAACGGAAAAAGGACCTTATAGTCCGGAAACCCGCACAAGGTTCAGCGGCTTCTTTTGGTTTCTTTTGATTAGTTTAGCAGTCGGTGCGGTGAGTGTTGTTGTTTTCTCAATTTTCCTCTCGTGGCAGACCAAATCGGAAGTATCAAAAGAGACCGCCGTTACACAGGCATTGGCAGATAGTACAGGCAGTATCGCGGCTCGTTATGCGCACATGATGTTGCAAACCGTTTCATTACGGCAAGGGGATTGTTTTGTGTGTAGTGCGGACGGTTTCCCTCCGGAGGGAAGCATTAAAGATGGTACATTGGATTCCTCGTTTCCCCATTACAAAATGTTGGCTTACGTGATATCAGAAAGAAGACCGGAGAACACAACGCTGCCCCTGATTATCACGCTGCCTGCCGAGGGCGATGGAAAGCCGGAACGCATACAGCTGGAGGCTGAAATCGAACCCCTTACGAAACATTTGTACGTGGCAGAGTTCTTTTTTCCGCGTGAAAAAATGCCCGTTGGCGATGCTCTGTATAGCATGATATGGATACAATGCGGAACCGGTAGGGAGTATCGGTATACGGTGTATTCTTCTCCGGGTATAGCAGCCCCCGCAATATTGATGAATGAGTCGGTCTTGCGGGAAGAAGAATAGCCCGGCGTTGGTGTGAATAAGTGTTCGTTTCCTTCCACATAACAGAAACAAGTTTGCCAATGACTATTCTCAACATCCACAGAACTCTGACTGCCATAGCCCTGTGCCTTGTCGGCACCGCTGCGATGGGTGCGTGGTTCCTTTGCGGTTGATTCTGTCAGATTAAACGCGTATGATAAGGTGAGCTCTCACTACCGAATATCAGCTCTGCCGGAACAACCGGGCGAGAGAACCCTATCTCAAAACGCCTGCCGGTGCCTGCCCGTGCTTTAGATGCCCTTGGTAATACTGCCTGTTCATGAGCCTGCCACATTGGTCATGAAAAATGAAATACCGGACTCGCTGCACAATCAAAAAATACCGGCTCCATCAAAAGGCAGCAGGATGAGGTACAGAACAGGGCTTACAGCATAGCTGACTGCAGTGAGCGGCAAATCCACACCATAGCTGAGCATGATGGCTAACGGTCTGCGGATTTGATTGCCCGCTGTGCGGATGGCAGGTAAATCTTTCAGCACCAGCGGCCCGCCTTCATAGAGACTAGGGGTTAGGGTTTCCAGATCCGCATTCTTAAAATAGTAGTGGTTATCGACATAGCTTACGGGTAAATCTTTCTTATCGACACGTTCGGCAGTGGCATAATCAAAATCAACAGCCTTGATAAAAGAGGGAGCATCGTTGCGACTGATATCCAAACGCACCAGATACAACTCTGCCTTGGGAACCACCGGTTTTCCCGCAGGCGCCGTGTCATCGTTGAAGGTATCAATATTATGGGGCAGTCTGCATAGCCCAACCCATTTAGGATGCAACTGCCGGTATTCCACCATAATCTCCTTATACGCTACCCCATTAAGCATGAAGTATCGACCATCATGTAAGCAAACAAGAGTCGGCACCGCTTTGCCCAAGTTATCCAGCTTGGCTCCTGTATTGAACGTAATACAGCTGCTCATGCTGAAAAGTGTTATCAATGAGAGAAGAAAATACCGTACCATGTCCCTTTCATGTTACCACGGCAAGAGAGAAACGTCAATCAAGCCGACCGCCGAGAGTGCCTGTTGATTAGAAAAATCGCACTTTTTGCCATTTTTTGTTGCGGATTCGGTGCCGGGAAGTATTATTATATGTAAAGGAGATAGTGTGAAAACCAAAAATCAAACAGACAAGTCCTGAATCCGACAGTAATGCAGAATATCTACCATAAAAGTCTGCCGCAGCAAGCCGCTCCGGCCCTCCTCCTCTGGTTGCCATTGATAATAGCCTGCGTGCTGGAAACGGTGTGGGTCGTCTCTCCTTGGGGGACTGTTTTGGGCGGCTTCAGTATGCTGGCGTGTATCCTTATGGTTGGTGTCAGTTTGGTAGTCGGTATTGTCTTGCTTATCCAGTGGAAGCACCCTATGAGTGCCGTGGGTATATTGTGTTGCTCTGTATTTCTGCCGCTTTTGCTGTTTGTATTGTTTTTTGAAGTTTTACACCTGGATTTACTCCTTCATTAAGTATAGACCCGTAACAGATACACGACTATGATGCCCACCACCATCCACAAATGCTTTGCCGCCACAGCCTTGTGCCTTGCTGCGGGGGGATGTGTGAGCTGTGTACCTGAGCATGAATATATAAACAAGCAAGTCGGGGGTGCAGAAATTCCGGCAGGATGGGATTTTACTACGAAAAAGCAGTGGGTTGTTCGGCATGATTTCCCCGATGGCGGTCGACTTCGAAAAAATGTTATTGATTTTTCTGAGCTGTCGGAGTTTTCTCCCTATTGCGGCAAAAAGGTGCGGTTCTTTTCCCCGCTCGCCATCCAACGCATTGATTACGAGGGCGGCACCATGTATGAACTACAAGACTGCAAACCGTTGCCTGATGTGGAAAGTGATTTGTATCATGTTCCTGTCCAAACGGGAAAGCTGCTGGCTGTTCGCTGCTTGTGGGAGGAAATGATCAAGCCGGGAGATAAAGTATTCGAACTGGCTGGTTTAAGTGTAGAAGCCCTGCTGGAGGTTCAACACCCCGATGAGCAAGTCAATAACGGCAAACCGCTTTATTTAACATATGTTCTTGCCGACCACAAGACCCCGCCGCACCGCGTCCGCGCCCCGTGGAAAGCCCCTGCTGCCACAGAATCCCCTCACGCATTGGAATTGTTGATGGATGCCATAAGAAGCACCTCCACTGAGCAGGTAAGCGAACACGACGAATAGCCCTCAACCTTTTCTTCCATGTTTACTATCCCCAAAATTCTGACTGTCACAGTCCTGTGCCTTGTAACTCTGTGTCTCACCTCTTGTACGTTGCAGACGCATAAGCGGATGTTGGATATGGCGAAGGAGTACGAGGCTTCTGTAATCCTTCACGATGCCGTTTACCAAAAGGGGAATCGCTTTTATGTGAAGGGTGTCCGCACGACCGTGCGCCGCAGCGAGCGAACCGTGTGGGATGATCCTTTGAGTCGTGGATTGGGGAGAAAGCCTGAACGCACCGGTGTATATACCATTGTACCCGGAGCGCGGTGCAAACCCGTGTATAGGGAGTTTTCCCTGCGGTACGGTCGCAAACCTTTTGACGCGGTTGATTATGCCTACTCCACGCGCTGTTACAGCAACAGACCGCCGGACGATGATGCCCCGGTGTGGAAGGGCGACTCATGGTACGAGGAAATGGGTTGGCACCCCTATCGCAACAAAAGGGGGGAGATTATCTCCTGGTTTCGATACGCGGTGGAAAACATACACCTCCGCGATTACAAGGGGAAGTGGCGTGATAAGTTGCCCGATGGAGCTCGCCCCATTTGTATGACGGAGGAACAGATTGCCCATCACCCGTTCTTGAAGGGAGAGATCGGGGTAGGCTATGTTTTGGTGGATGAACGCAGTGAGCCCCGCATCAACCGGGGGCGCGCCTTGTACGCTTACCCGCTGGCCGGTGTATGCTGGCTGGTTCCGGATGCTGTGGCAACGGGAGTTATCAATCTGCCTATCGCCCCGGTGTTGTTGTGTCTGGTTATCAGAGATATGTTCGATTGATTTCGACCCGAGCCCCCGTTTACCATATCAGTTGACTAAATCGATTCAGAAAAAAGGAGTGCAGAATCGGGCAGCGTCCAAAGCAGGGCAGGAATGAGTCCCGGTCTGCAATAGGTGTCTGCATGTGTGTTTTGGAGGTATAGGTGTTCGCGTCATCCTGTGGAAGCGGATAGATTAAGCTTGCTTTGCAGTTGATGCTGTGGGAGAATAAGCACATGAGGTATGCCCATGCTGTGATTACCGGTGCATCATCCGGGTTCGGGGCGGCGTTTGCGCGCTGTCTTGCGACGGAGTGTGAGCATTTGGTGTTGGTGGCGCGGCGGGAGGATGTGATGCTGGCTCTGGCAGATGAGTTGAGAACGGCTCACGCCGGGTTGAAGGTGACGGTGAGACCCTGTAATCTTGCCGATACGGCGGAGCGTGCCGCATTGATGGGGGAGTTGAGCGCTCTGCCGGAGGGCAGGTTACTGCTGGTGAACAATGCCGGGCTGGGGGACTACGGCGATTATGCGGAAAGTGAGCCGCAGCGTAATCACTGCATGCTGCAGGTGAATGTAGTTGCGGTGGCAGAGTTGACCCGCGCTCTGTTGCCCCGTATGCTGAAGCAGGGCGGCGGTATCATCAACATAGCCTCACTGGCTGCGGACTTATTTATCCCTGATTTTGCCGTTTATGCCGCCTCCAAGGCGTTTGTGGCTTCATTCAGTGAGGCGATTCGCCTGGAAACCCGCGCTGCGGGAGTGCCGGTGGTGGCGGTATGCCCCGGTCCCGTGCATACCGGGTTTGGAGATGTGGCCAGACGCCGCGGGCGTACCAATGGCTATTCTCCGTTCAAGAAATGGTTTTATACTCCCATACCCACGGTGGTGAACGGAGCGGTTGAGGCGCTTGCTCGCGGAAAAGCTCGCTATTATCCTTCCCTGCGGATTCGCTTGGCCGGTTTGCTGGTGCGCAATCTTCCCCTGTGGGTGCTGCGGTTGGTGATGGGACGCCGCCCGCGCAAAGTATCTTCACTTGACGAAGCATGAAACATCATCACACGGTGAAAAGAAAGAAAATGGGGTGCCTGCCGCTGTTCGGCGGTGGGGTACTGGCTGTGCTCGTGTTGGCAGCCGGCTCGCTGTATACACCATATCCGGCGGAGCTGGTCCGCTTGTTGCTGGGTAGAGAGAAGGTGGTAAAAGAGCCGTCCGCGCCCAAGCCGGTCAAAGAGGAAAAGCCTCAGCAGTCTTCCCCTGAACCTGTGGTGGCTCCCGTGGTGGAAACGGCTGCGCCCTGGCGACCGGACAATGCCTTTACCATGCCGGATATTGTGTTGCCGCCGTTTCCTCCGGCTTTGCCGGAAAAAGTGGAGAGCGGTACCTTTGAACACGTGAATGAACTGGGTGCCGGAATCAATATGCACAGCGGTGTGGAGTTCAAACCCGGCACTACGGCTTCTTCTGACAGACGGGAAAAAGATGCTTACATGGTCAGGATGTCGCTGAGTCTGAGACAGCCGCATGCAGCCAACGGGGAGGAACTCAGACAGGCGAACCCGCAATTGCCCGCCGTGCTGAAAGACTACGATGCCCTGATGCAGAATGCGCAGGTTTCCCCTTGGTTCCATGCACTTTATCTTCACAAGCAGAATCGTATCCGTAAAAATGCCGCCACGCTTGACAGGTTGCTGGACAGGCATAACTTTTACGATACGGATACCATCCTGCAAATATCCGCGCCGAATACCGGGCGCAGGGTGCTGTGGTTGCAGGCTGATATGGATGTTGTCTCCGATGGGTCAGACGGTGACCGCCTCCCGAAGATGTCTGACAAGGTGATGAAGAGCGATTTTTATCAACCGTCCACTTCATACCGCTGGCGCAAGGTGGGTAAGACCCCCAATCCGCTTCTGGCAAAGTGGGAGAATAAGCTGGAGCAATTGAAGAAAGACCGCAAGAGCTCCAAGGATGATATTGAGCATGCCCGCACCGTGGTGGCTGATTTAAAGCTGTTCAGTTTCCTGCTGGCGGAATACGACCCGTTCATTGTTATTCCTCTCACCTTTAAGGAAGGGAAAGATAATACTTTTCGTCCTGAACCGGGAGATTACGCCGCAGTGGTGGTAGGGAATCGCGTATTCCCTGCGCTGGTGGGAGACTATGGACCGAAGTTCAAGACGGGGGAGGCCTCTCTGCGGTTGAGTAAATTGGTGAATCCGCGGGCTACGTCCTATGCTCGCGCGGTGTCTAATCTGGGTGTGTCCTACATCATTTTCCCCGGTTCAAAGGAAGAGAAGAACGGACCACCGGATTATGAGCGCCTGAACAGTCGTGTGCGGGAACTGCTGGATGAAATCGGCGGTCTCGGTTCGGAAGCGGATTTTCAGGTGGTGGAAGATTTGCTCAAGCCCAAGCAACAATAGTATCATGATAGCTTTTTTAAGAGGGACGGTTGCGGAGGCAATGCCGCAGTGTCTGGTGGTGGATGTCAATGGGGTTGGCTATGAGGTTCAGGTGCCGCTGTCTACCTTTGATGCGCTGAACCCCATGGAGGGGCAGGTGATTACGCTGAAAATTCACCTGCATGTGCGGGAAAATGCACAGGTGCTCTACGGCTTTGCTTCCGATGCGGAGCGTGACATTTTCCGACTTCTTATTGAGCGAGTGAGCGGAATTGGTCCGGCAACAGCTATTTCGATTCTCAGTGGATTGAATGTCAATGCATTCAAACAGGCTGTCGTGAGCGGAGACGCAAGCTCCATTGCCCGCGCCAAAGGTGTGGGTAAGCGCACAGCGGAACGCATCATTCTGGAACTGAAGGATAAGGTGGGTCTGGCTTCCACCTGGGAGGCTCAGCAACAGGGCACGACTACGGAAGCCGCAAGTGATGCCGAGTTGGCTCTGGTTGCGCTCGGCTTCAAGCAGACAGAAGCTCGCAAGGCTATTTCCGCATTGGTGAAGGATAACCCGCAGGCTACCACGGATGAACTGATTCGCGGTGCGCTGCGCCGCATGAGCTGAAGATGAAGCGGTTGAGCACAGAGGGGAATCTGCTGAAGGCGGTTTCGCGCAGCTTTTATCTGAGCATGGCATGGCTGCCGGAAGAAATGCGCCCCGCTGTTTCACTGGCATATTTGCTGGCGCGTGCAACAGACAGTGTGGCTGACACCTCATCTGCCGAAACTTCGCAGCGCCTGGCGGTTCTCAGGCAGATGGGGAGAGCTGTGGCGGGGACATGCTCAGAGGAAGAGTTGACCGAACTTCGTTTTCAGTTGTCGGGAAAAATGGCGGAAGCTCAGGCAAAGTCGGCGGAAAAGATTCTGTTGCAGCGTTTCGGGGAATGCTTGGAACAATTGCAGACTCTGCCGTTAGGACAAGTGCAACATATACGCAAGGTGCTTGAGACCATAGTGGAGGGTCAATCTTGGGACCTCACCTACTTTGCTAACCGCTCGCAGGTTGAAAACGATGAGGAAACCCTGCGATACACGTATATGGTAGCCGGCTGTGTGGGTGAGTTTTGGACTGAGCTTGGGTATGAAACTCTGGGTGAACGGTATAGTGCCCCTGAATACAGGGAGCTCATGCGGCAGGCAGGAGTGCGCTTCGGCAGAGGTCTGCAGCTTATCAATATCCTGCGTGATATTCGAGAGGATGCTGAGCGTGGGCGCTCTTACCTGTGCAGTGATGAGTTGCTGTGGCAAAACAGGGCAGAACGCTTTCTGCGGGATGGTCTGGACTATGCTTCCAGACTTCGTTCCTTCCGTCTGCGCTTTGCCGTGGCTCTGCCTGCGCTGCTTGGCTTGAGTACGCTGAAACTTATCCGCCGCAGAAAAAATCAGGCGCGGGTGAAAGTCCCGCGCCGGAAAGTGTATGGGCTGATGCTGAAAGCGGCGTGCCTCAGCGTGATGCGGCGAGCTTTTTGAGTTTTTTAGCCAGCGTAATTTTCGCGGCGGAAGAGACTCTGTCCGTGAAAAGGAACCCCTTGAGGTGGTCACACTCATGCTGTAGACAACGAGCCAGCAGACCACCGCAGTCTATCTCCAGTACAGAACCATCCAGCTGCGTGAGTTTTGCTTTTACGAACTCAGGGCGCAGCACATTGGCACGGATGCCGCGCACGCTCAGACAGCCTTCCGTGAAGGGGCAGAGGTTGCCGTAGGGCTCCAGTTCCGGATTGACGAAAACCAGCGGCATCAACTCGCGGATGGGTTTTGTTTCGCCGTTGACAATGGCAGTCTCAGGGACTTCCTCTTCTTCATCTTCCGGGATATCGATGACCACCATCTGAAGGTTAAGACCTATCTGCGGAGCAGCCAAGCCGATACCCTCTGCGGCGTACATCGTTTCCAACATGTTTTCCGCCAAATTTTTCAGCTCCGGGTCAAGGTGTTCCAGCGGAGCACTTTCCGTGCGCAGAACCGAATCGCCGTATTGTTTAATATCAAGTAACATAGTGCTTGAAAACAGTTTACTCAGCAGGTTTTCCCTCAGGACTTGCAGCAGGTGCTGTTTCGGCTTTGGGTGCCTTGTTCTTTTTTCTCCGGGAGCGGGAGTTTTTTTCGTTACGCCCGGGGGCGGGGGTGGGTGCCGGGGCTGTCTCACCCTTGGGGAACCACACGGCGTTGTCTCCCGTGACGACGATAAAGCCCTGTTCAAGCAGCCAGAGCATGTCTGCCACGTAGGGCGCATGCGCTTCTGTTGCTGCGGCCTTGCTTTCTTCATCAGAACCGGCCGGAACCCCGGAAAGCTCTGCAAACATCTCTTCCGCTTTCTTGCCGGAGTTTGCCTTGCTCCAGTTCACAATCGCCATCATGCGGTCTGCCAGCACCATGTCGGCAGGAATGGTGCGCACGCGGCTTGGTCCGGTGAAGTGGTTGCCGTGCCATTTGTAGATAGGCATGTGGTGGCGGGCAAGCCCATGGCAAAGGTTGGGGATGAGCATTTGCGGGAAACGGCGGGTTTTGTCGGACAACAACTTGACATGGGCGTACAACCCTTCGCTCAGCCGGGCTTTTTCCGTTGCACCGTTGATGAATACTTTATCTACTGTTTCGTAGACGGAATCATAGTGATTTTGTACAAAATCCTGCTCCACCGCGCGCATGTCCTCCAGCGCAGTCTCCTCAGCACCCTCTCGGGTGGGTTTCCAGACTGACTTGTGTGTGGCAGATTCTTTCCAGGAAGAAATGGTTTCTTCTGATTTATCAAGAGAGATTTTGCTCTTGAATACAGCCAGCGGCATTTTACTGTACTTGCTGCGGTAGAGATTCATGAGTGCAGCCTGATATCCGTGCCAGTTCACCGGCCCGATGATTTCTTTGCCCAATCCACAGACTGCGATGGCGGTGAAAGTGCCCTTTGGTGCTTCTGTTTCCACCTGCTCCTCTGTGTAAAGCTCAGAGAACCACGGCGCGTGGCGGAGGTAAGCGATGGCTTCTTCTTTGCTCAGCCAGCAGGCACCGTCTCCTTTCGTGGAATGAATCAGCGCAGCTCCGTTCTCCGATTTCATGAAAACGATATCATAACGGTTGCCGGTCCCCATAACAACGCGCGCCAAATCAAGCAGGGGAAGTGCGCGTTTCTGTTTCTGGATTTCGGTTGAGAAGTGAGCCAGAATGGTGTTGGCAGGGCGAAGCTCGACACGGTATCCTTCCGCCGGATTCAGCGGCTCGGGCACCAATCGCTCCTTGGTTTCAAAACGGCGGGGTGTTTTGCGATCCGTATGGCGGGGCGCTCGGTCATCCCGCCCGGGTCTGCGCTCGTCCTTTTTGTTGAAGATGCGCCGCTCGCTGCGCCCGGCTGAATCCCGGCGTTCGCGCGGCACCTCTGTCCGGCTGTAGGTGGGTTCTGCTCCCCCGCGAGCCCAGGACGGGCCGAATTGAAAATCTGTCAACTCTGTGAGGTTGATGGAGTCTGCGATGCCGTTTTGGGATTCGTCCTTCATAAAAAAATCTATCTGCTGCTTAGCCTACCGCTAAAATGCTGCCATGGCAATCATTTTTTGCGGTCACATGTAGGAAAAACACGTCAACCGTGCTGATTTGGGGGAGCATCCGGCGCTTCATCCCGAAATTCTACGCCGAGAAGGCAAATGTCATCATCCTGCCCGATGTCACCGGTGAAGCGGTGCATAGCCGCAAGTGAGATATCAAGCATTTCCCGAATGCTTTGCGGGGAGCACTCCCTCAGGAAATCGATGACACGCTCCGAGCCCAGTTCTTCCTGCCGAGCATTGTGTGCCTCAGTCAGGCCATCCGTATAGAGCATCAGTTTGGTGCCGTTTTCCAGCGCGATTTCACTCTCGCGGAACTTGGCATTTTCCAGCAGCCCCAGTGCAGGGGAGCGGGGGATGGGCGGGATGAATGCCTGACCGGACGGATGGAAAACAAAAGGTGCAGGATGCCCGGCACCGGAGAGAGTCATGCGCCGCTTGGCCAAGTCCAGATACACGTAGCAGGCTGATGCAAACATGGTGATGTTGGCTCGGTCAAAGATGCGGTAGAGCTGGCGGTTGAGGCTGGAAAGCAGCAGGCCCGGCGTGTCGGCCAGAGTGGTCACCTGTTCCATGAGCCCTCTCAGTACGGAGGCAATGAGTGCTGCGCGTACGCCGTGCCCCATGACATCGCAGATAAGCATGCCGATTCCGGAGTTGCCCACGGGGAATACTTCAAAACAATCACCTGCTACACCGGTGGAGGGCATGTAGACATGGTGGAAAATAGCTCTGCGCAGGGTTCCTTCGTCCGTCTTCCAGACACGGTCGGGGATTTGCAGCGGCATCAGCGCCTGCTGAACTTCTCTCGCCAGCGTTATTTCTTTTTCCAGCGTCTTGTTGCGTTCATCAAGTTGCTTGGCGATGCGTTGGTATTTCTGCTGAGATTCGATGAGTTTGGTGACATCTGATGAGATGCCCACCACACCTTTGACGGAGCCGTCAGCTGCGTACCAGGGGAACTTGGATACCTTTGACCAGGTGTGCTTGCCACCCTTCCATGTTTCATGGTGAATCCTGTTGGTAATGGGTTTACCCGTGCGCATGATTTCCTCTTCCTCTCTGCGGGCTATTTCACTCATTTCCGGGGAGAAGAAGTGTGAATCTTTGCGCCCGATGAGGTCGGATGGGGTGTTGACCCTCATTTTACGAGCAGTAGACTCATTGGCAATGACGAAACGGGATTCCCGATTTTTGTAGTAGATGTTGTCCGGCAGGCAGTTGATGAGGGTGCGGAACAAGTCCCTGTCTTCCATGGCGTGCATGTCGGCCATCTTGCGGCGTGTGATATCCACCCAAACGCCCACCAGTCGCAGCGGCTTGTTGGTGGAATCATACTCCAGCATACCGTTGACCCGAATCCATTTCCAGCCTCTGGAGCGGAGATTAAGCAGACGGAATTCCACTCTCAGCGGAGTGGTGCTGTGGGCCGGTCCGTTCAGATACCGGTGAACGGTTTGCAGAAAAAATGCCCGGTCATCCGGGTGGACGGTTTTCTCCGGTTCGGTAAAGATGTTGGGAGCCCACTCATCATAGGTCATTCCCATCATTTTCACACACTGTTCCGTGTAGAAAATTTCGTTATCCTCAAGATGCCAGCAGTACACTCCTTCCTCTGCTGCGCGGAGCGCTTTACGCACCATTTCCCACTGAAACACGCGAGGGACGATATTGCGCTGAGATTTGTTGTCGGAGTTATCTGCCATTTGTATCATTTGTACTCCATTTGACGGCGGCTTTCAAGCAGAAAAGCACAGGATTCCGCTTTTTTGAACGGAAATGAGAAGTGTAAAAACAAATGCGACACCGGGAAGCCCCAAAAAAAGTCACCCAGGGTGCCCAAACTGCCCTAGCCTGGATGGGGGTGTGGGGGAAGGACGGCAATGAGTCCTTCCCCCGCTAGCCGTGATGAAACAGAAAA
>JAZNLU010000083.1:0-2858 GCA_045579245.1 Akkermansia sp. | reverse complement strand
TCGCCATCATTTGGCGTATCTTATCGAAAAAATCAGAGCTCGCATTGTCAAGAGTATTCCCGATGATGAATCGGGCTCTATCAGACTGATTGATTCGATGCCTATCGAGGTTTGTAGATATTCAAGAGCAAAGAGTTGTCGCATATTAAAGGATAATGAGCATAGCGCTCCGACATTTGGTTATTGTGCGACTCAGCAGCAGCATTATTTCGGCTATAAATGACACGGTGTCTGTTCTGCGAGCGGTATCATTCATCGGTATGATTTAAGTCAGGCTCATCATCATGACATCAACTATCTGCATGATGTAAAAGATGAGTTTTCTAACTGCGTTCGTATAGGGGACAAAGGCTATCGCAGTAATCCCTGGAGGCTAACCTTGTTTGAGTATGCCGGAATCGAATTAGCCACTCCATGCCGACAGAATGAGCTCATTCAATACACAATGCCGGAGGATGATCAGAGACTCCGAAAGCGTGTGGAAGTAGTCTTTTCTCAGTTAGTGGATCAGTTTTCCATTCGCAAGAGCTATACGAAATCTCAGAGGGGACCTTTCCTGAAAGTTATTTCTAAAGTAACCTTATTTACTCTGCTTCAGTATATAAACTATCAAGAAAAGCGTTCGCTTTGTCAGCTTCGCTACACGTTATCCGCCTAATCTCTAATTATGCCAATGCGTATTCTGATTTTTCCATAAGGCTTGTTTGCAACCCCACCATGGGGTAACGAACAAAATCAGCTATAGCACAACATCCCTACCTATGCAACACCGAAGCTCTCTCATTCTTCTTGTTTGCATTGACACAAACAAAAAAATGACAAACACTTACTCGCTCCCGGAAACAAGAGGTCGACCAACTCAAGCACGTTTTGCCGCCACGGAAAGCTCACGCAGCCATGCGCTCTGAGGCATCTGCGCAGCCTCCCCGGCAGTGAACGGCATACGTGGGCGCCAGTTGGTGCCGCCCACCGTGCCGGGGGTATTGAGCCGCTCCGGGTAATCGAACAGCTCAGTCCACATGAGCGCGGCATAAGCCGAGCGGCTCTCCAGCAAGGCGCGGATGAGGGCATGCTTGATATCAGAGCACCACGGCACCATGCTATCCTCTATGGAAAGCCCGGCAAATTCACCCAGCCAGCACATGACCCGCCCGCTGTCACGGGCGGTGAGCAGAAGGGGGCGCAGCTCCTCAATGCTCAGATTCTCATTAGCTACGGCATCCCGCGCAATTTTCACGTTCACATACCAATCATTCCAATCATTGCACAGCGGCGGGAAATCATGGGTAGCATAGGTAGCAAAGGAACAGGGATTATAGCTGCTGCCGGGTATCACTTTCTGATTCGCATCTATCTCCCAGTGCGGAATCTTGAATCCGGCAATGCGCAGGAAAGACAGATCCGGGCGCACATAATCCGGCACGCAGCCCAAATCCTCGCCGATGATAAGCTGCTGCGGCGCAGCTTGGATAAGTTTACGCAGGATGTGGTCGCCCTGCATGAGATTGGCCATGCGGTCAGCCTTATCCCAATCCGGGCGCGGGCGGAATCCCGGCCTGCGGCCTCCGCAGCGGGCGGCAGCTTCATCCACGCTGAGATTCAAAAATTCATCATTGCGCTCCGGCATCCACGGGAAAGCATAGATTCGGTAGAATCCCAGAATATGGTCTATGCGGTACATGCGGAAGATTTCCGCCATTTTCCGCACCCGGCGGCTCCACCAGGCATAACCGTCTTGCTCCATGACATCCCAACGGTAGAGGGGAATTCCCCAGTTCTGCCCCCATTTGGCAGTAAAGGGGTCTTCCGCAAAATTGCCCTCTGCCGGAGCACCGCAGCTCCAATCCATATCAAAATAGCGGCGCTCAAAGAACACATCTGCACTGGCTGCGGAAATACCGATGGGGACATCCCCCATGAGCATCACCCCACGGGCATCTGCATGAGCACGCACGATAGCCCACTCACGCGCACAGAGCCACTGCAGCCACTCATGATAATGCAGCTGCTCCAGAGAATCCGCACCGCTGAGCACTCGATTTCGGACAGAATCAGGATTCTGCTCCGGCCAAAGCCACCACGCCGTGGTATTGAATGCAAGCGAGGCTACGCGAAAAATACAGAAATTCGCAAGCCACTCACCCTGCTCCGCCACCCAAGAGCGGAACTCAGCACGCAGGGGTTCATACTGCTCCTCCTGCGAAAATGACTTCCAAGCCTGCCTCAGCTGAAAACGCTTAAACGTACGCACCCGCGCGTAATCCACCAGATCGCTCCCCCCGGGCATCTGCAGCGGCGGCAAGTCCTCCTGATAGGGAGGCAGAGGCAGCGGCATCCCCGGCACACGCTCCAGAGTAAGATACAAAGGCTCCAGCGCCACGGAGCTGATGGAAGAATAGGGGGAGGGAGAATCTTCGTCTCCCAGCGCATTCACGGGCAGAAGCTGCAAAAAGCCCACAGCATGATCTGCCGCCCAGTCAATCCACGCCTCCAGAGCTTTCAAATCCCCGATTCCGTGGTCACCCTTCCGCCTCAGAGAAAACAGCGGCATCAACACTCCAGTCTTGCGTTCCGGTACCATACAATACCGCACACTATACCACACTCATACCAAAGGAGGCAATGACAAATTGGTAACTGTCAGAGAATAATCGTGGTAATGAGAAGTGTAAAAACAAAAGCAACACCAAAGAGCCCCCAAAAAAGTCTCCGAAGGAGCCCAAACTGCCCTAGCAGAATGGGGGCTTGGGGGAAGGACGGCAATGAGTCCTTCCCCCGGTTGCCGTCATGATACAAAAAGTGGGTGCTTTTCGGTGTTGCAGGTGGCATAATGCCATTGAAGTAAACGAAAACAACAC
>JAZNLU010000082.1:0-6130 GCA_045579245.1 Akkermansia sp. | reverse complement strand
GAGAATGCAAACCGTTTCATCAGGCGCATATTACCCAAGAAAACAACATTCGACACGCTTGCTCAAAACGATATCAACAGTCTGGCCGAATGGATGAACCGCTATCCACGTCGAATCTTCAACGGACAATCTGCACGCACGAAGGCACGCATCGAAAACCTTCATTGTATCAAATTTGCCGCTTAATCAGAAGAAAAACTCCTATTGTCGCATTTGGTTTTGCAATTCAGCCTGCTAGGCACAGGGCTGTGGTGCTCGCGATTCTGAGGAATGGTTTATTCATCGCTTTAAGATTGTATATTTCGAGTAGATGGGTGGTGGCAGAAAAGAGTATCCAGAAAATCTGAGCTTCCCTCAACAGAGAGCATCTTCGCCACACTGCTGATGCTGCCTTCCGAGTCTGTGGCTTCCGGATTAGCCCCATACATCAACAGCAGTATAACCAGCCGGGGATTGCGAGATATATACGCATCCAGAAGGGGCGGAATGCCGACTTCTCCGACTATGTTCGGGTTGGCGCCCTTCTGAAGCAGGAGATACACATTCTCCTCCTGTTCATAGGTTACGGCCAGCCCCAGAGCCGTCTGCCCGGAGGGGTACACATAATCAATCCCCCTGTCGCGTATCATATTCCAGCCATCCTCATCCAGCGGCATCAGTATCGCATCAATTATGTCGGACTCGTCCATGCTTTTTCAAAGTCAGTCTTGTTCTTTTTGCACCTTGATTTCCTGCATCCTCTCCTGAATCTGCCCGGCAAAGGGGACAAATAATCCAGCGGTGTCGGCGAAGCCTTCCTCCCTGGGCGGCGGCGCGGGCGGCAGGTGATCGAGCTGGTGCAGCTTCTTTATCTGCTTTCGGATGAGGGTGACCACTCGCTTGCATTGCGGTAGGTCCAGGAATCCCAGGGGGTGGCGGTCATCCTCGGGGGCGGAGCCACAGGTGTCGTGGGTGGCGCAGCAGTCGTAATCAAAGACGATATTACCTATACCACCGCTGAAAATCTCGTACTCCTTGATAAGCTTGGGCGCCAGCGGATATGATTTGCAGTTCATGCCCGGCAGGAGTCTGGGTGTCAGGATAATGCAGCGGCGGTCTGTAACCAGATAGAGGGTGCGCCGCTTATAGCATTTCCTGAACCACGGAAGGACGCAGAGAAGGATAACAAACGGAAGCGCAAAAAGCGTACCCTCAGTCGCTATCAGGATGAATGCGGCTATCCCGAAATGAATGAGCCGCTCAGCTTTCAGGATAGTGGGATCCGGTCGCGTGACCAGCAGCAGTTGCTCATCCATACCCAGAGTACGGTCGATAACGCGCCGCTCCCTCCGCGTAAGGGATTCCCGCTGGTCAAGTGTGGGGGCATAGTCTGCCATGGTTATGTCTAAGCGTGTATCAGTTACGGGGCATTATATCAATTTCCACCCCTCTGTTCAAGCGTGGAGGGCATGTTGTTGCGCGTTTCCTGCATTTTTGTTGCCGATGGCGCAAAAACAGGGTCTAAAGCTGAGGATTTGCTCGAAGTGGAGCCTTGGTCTGCCGGGTGCGGGTCATGTGGTTGCGGCCTGTCTGGGCGTAGATTTATCGAAGCCTGAGTGGTGTTTTGTGCGTTGGTTACAGTTCTGCCAGAATCTTGAGGAACTCGCTCATGGGGTACGCCCCGGTCATGCTGATATCCTTGTCTTGGAACACGAGGAAATAGCGATACCCCGGCTCCGTATGTATCCGCCAAAATTTATGTAGATTGCTGTTATTTCAACAAAAGTCGGCCCTCGGCTTCGGTCAGGACGCGCATTTGTTGAATAGCGATTTTGTTGAGTTTCTGCAGGCGCTCAGGCTGACTCATGCCGGATTCAATGAATACAGCATTCAGGTTTTCCATGTTGGAAAGACAAATCAGCTCATTTACAGTAGCGTAGTCTCGTATGTTGCCGGGCAAAGAAGGATTGTTGCGTCGCCATTGCTGAGCGGTCATGCCAAACATAGCAACATTGAGAACATCTGCTTCATTGGCGTAAATATAACTGGCCTGTTGGGCACTTACAGTTGCCGGAATCAGGTTTTGTTTAATGGCATCTGTATGAATGCGATAGTTGATTTTTGTAAGTTCTCGTTTGGCAGACCATCCCAGCTTCTCTTGCTCTGCTGATTTTAGCTTTTGGAACTCCTCAATCAAATAAAGCTTGAAGGCAACGCTGATTGCAGTGCCGAACTCAAATGCCAAATCCCGTACGGCGTATGTACCACCATAACGTCCTTTGCGAACGACTAAGCCTATAGCGTTAGTCTTTTCCACCCAGTCCGACACACTCATCACAAAGCTGGGTAAACCGGCTTGTGATTTAAAGTGGTCAAATTCGACCACTTTAAAATCCGGGTTATGGATAATCTCCCATGTTCCCAGGAGTTCTATTGTATAGCGGTTACGTATCCAGTTTTGATGACATCGGCGGCGCGTGCATCATCTGTGCGGGCATTTGCCATATCTGTCAGGGAAATGTAATCCTGCCCATCAACAGAAATGATGGAAATCTCATTCTGCAATACGTTCAGCTTAGCCATAAGGCAATTATACACGTTTCATCGTTCGCTTCAAGTACAATTGCAGAACGCATAAAATACTAACACGTCTAAAGCTGTATTTCATTTTCCATGACCTCTTACAAGCGATGTGACAGCCTCCCGAATTGGGAAGCCGATTTCATAAAACACTTCTATCCAATATGTTATAATATGATTCCATATTTGCTTGGGCTGAACGTAGGAAAAACGAAAAAAGCGAATTCCGGGCTCAATTTTCCCAAGCTGATGGCTCGTTAATTCCACTTAATCCCAGAAACCGAATCAGAAAACAATCTGGTTCGGTTTTTGTTTTTCATTGATTTTCAATAGTTACAACCGCTTAGGCATTGCACGCTTACGAGCCCCGCCACCGCCCTGCCGGGCGCAAAACGGCTCCAAAAGACCAAAAAGCCTAAGCATGCCTAAGCCTCTTTTTCTAAGCTCAAATGCTTTTCAGGGTGGGCTAAGATGTCTCGAATCTACAATCTGTTGATTCTGTGAGCTTAGGCGATTTTGAGTGAATGGTGACTCTGCGGCAAGCAAAGATGTTTCGAACTGAGAAGCTACACAGAATCAGCAGTTTAAGTGCCATTTTTCACCGCGTGCCAACCTAAAATGAAACATCGCTTGCAAGGGGATAAAAAGACACTTGCAAGCGATGGACGGAAGGCGGGTCTCATTCTTGCCGTGCCTATGTTGCATTTTAGTCTCGCAAGCCTGCGCATGTATACAATTTATCGTATCCTAATCAGAGCGGCATCGTCTTCGAAAGGGATGCTTTCACCGGTGCAGGGTATAATACCTTCAAAATTAAAGGGGATAACTTCATTTCCGTCTGCATCTAACGCACCTTCCAAAATGATGCTTCTGCTTTTGCGTTTTCCTAAAACAATTCTGTTATTTCTCATGAAATGACTTCTGTTATTGGGCTTATACAAGAAGTCTGTCAACAATTTGCCATTGGCATCCGCTAATGCCCATTTTGAATTCTTGCATACCAGAATACGATTATTGCCAAGAACAATTATTCCGCTGTCATAAGTGCCGGGAGAAATCACGACTTCTCCTTTACTGTCCACAAGGTAATAATGACATTTGCCTTTATTGTCCCAATAAGGCAAGCTCATCCTATCTGATTGAAACCGATATTGAAAATCATATTTAATTCCCGACAATACCGGATGTGGCACTATTTTACTGTTGCGTAAAAAGTCTGATTGGAAGGGTAATTTATAAAGAAATTGTCCGAATGAGTCAGTTATAATTTCAACTCCTTTTGTGTCTATAGCATATCTTTTTTCTTCGCTGGTCATACCCAGAGCCATCAGCTTCAGGATTCCGTAACTCTCGCCGGTGAGCACGTTCAGTAAAGCAAATTCATGCTTGGTATCATCTCTTTTATCGTCTCGCCATTCTTCCAGAATACACACACCACCCTCTTCATCACTATATATTTTTACCTCTTCGAAACGTTTGAGAATGTGTTTCTCAATTCTGTAGGAGTCTATGATTGCGCCCTCATTATCGGAATGCATAAGTTCACCGTCCGGTTTCAGTAGAGGTATGATTCCTTGTTCTGTATAACGCAAAGATGCAAATGAATATTCTGGTGCAATAAGCCATCTATTCTGTTTATAAGACCAGATGCCTTGGGTGAGTTTGTAATTGTCTTCCCAATCTATCAGCGTTACAAGAAAATCGAATCCATCAGTCCAATCCTCTAAAGCGAAGTGCCCTTTTGACAGCGCTTCCTTCTTTATGATTTCTAAAGGGGTACCGCCCAGTTGAACTTTTGTCCGTCCATCTCTGTTCAACATTCCCCAAATAATTTACTTTTAGGGTTTTGCGTAACAATCTCAGCCCAGCCTCTATGAAAACAGCCGACCTCAAGAAAACCACCCCAAGGTAATTCGTTACCAAACGAATCTATATACTTGAAATTATCATCATAGCGTTTTTGGGGTGTACTCATTTTTATATTTCCTTACATCACTTGTGTTTCCGCAGGCAGAAATACCCTATCAGCAGCATGAGTGCCACGGGAACGGCAGCCAGATAAATACAATAGTCCGTCCCTATAATAAAGAGGGCTATTGTGAACAGAGTCAGTTCTGCCAGCACCAACAGACCGGCCATCGGAAGCCCGCAGGAAGCTCGATATGGTCGCCACTTCAGGTGACAATAGAACAAACGTATCACCATGCACCACCAACAGCAGACAAACCACCCCATCACCGTGCAGAACACATTGATGGCCAGAGTTGTCGTGGCGGTATGCCCATCTGCCCCATAAAGTCCCACGGTCAGGTATGCCAATATTGCCATCCCGGTACCGGCAGATAGAATCAGCACAACGGGCAACAGCACAAGAGAGGCGAGTAAATACACCCCCGCCCAGACTGCATGCCCCATGTTCCATTTGCCCTCTACAAAGAGCGCCAGTCTCTCTGCCCATGTTAATTGATTCCGGCAATCCGTTTCCATTATCCACCTCCTTGCTTACGCGAACACATTTCCAAACAATCTCGTTACTTCCGGGGGGCTTTCAGCGTAGACGCTTTAGCAGCTCAGCATAGCGGGCATCCATGGCATTATCGCCGGGATAATCACGAACAAGGCGTTGCAGGTACTCCCGGGCAGATGCATCCCCGGCAGAGGCCATGCGGAACAATGCCTCCTTGCAGGACCACACAGGAGAACGTCTGCCTGACCACAGGGCGAACACCCTATCCTGCTGAGCCAACTCCTCATCGGTCAGTTCCATGTCCTCTGCCAGCAGCTTGGGAGACTTCGGCATACATTCAGCGAAAAAAACAGCCAGCAGGTATAAAGAGGCAGGTTCAGTAACAGCCGACAGACGTTGGTGCAGCGGACTCATATCAGACTCAGGAGCAAGGCGGCATCGGCAGTACAAGTCCCAGAGTTCGCGCTGCAGTTTCATGCAATTTTCCGGGGCTTTTTCCACCGCAGTGTTATGCTCACTCATTGCGATTTTCCTATCCCGCATAGCGATATCAGACTGCTCAGGTGGCATGCCCTTAGCAGAACTCAACAGCAGCAAAAAGACGAAGACGCGAAAGGACATAAGTGTTTCTTGGATTAAGGCCGCTCCTCCCCCGCCGCAAGGCACAGGGCTGTGGTGGTCAGGATTTTGAGGAATGAGGGGGGCATCATTTTCTATTTATAGGTTTATGCAGTTTGTCAAAATCAAGCGTTTCATGCTACTCCGTTTGCTGAGATGAGTCGCTAACTTCACCTGCCACCTGCTCTATTATCAGGTAGGGAATCCCCCCAACTACCAGGCAAACAGCCCCCGCTGCCGCGGTCCCTGCATTGATAGCCACCGTAAGTGGCCAATCCACAGCTCGCAAACCATAACTGAGAGGGCGGCGCAGATAATGAGAGCTTGAGTATACATAATCATATGGCCGAAGAATCGTTGTATTCAAAGCAGAATCCAACCTATCCAATCGTTTCTGAGAAATGTTCAATCGTTGGGTCGGCAGCTTGGCGAACTCTGCTTCTGTCAGCACACGCGGAGCAGAAGCCGGAGGCTCCGACACATTAA
>JAZNLU010000081.1:0-8812 GCA_045579245.1 Akkermansia sp. | reverse complement strand
CGGAGGTGCTGGGCAAGAGCATTGGCAAGGATGCCCGCGAGCAGAAAGCCACCTATCCCGCACTGGTGGGGATGGAAAATGCCCGCGCAGAGGCTCGCGCTCTCACCGCAGCCGCGCGCGCGGATTTGGATGTGTTCTCTGTCCGCCGCGCAGAGAATCTGCTCGCCATCAGCGACTACCTGCTGAAGCGCGATTATTGATACCTTTCACTGATGGATGAAAAATCCCCCGATACGGTTACCGCATCGGGGGATTTTTCGTAGCCCGGGACGGGGTAATCAGTCAGATTGGCGCAAGGGGTCAGAGGCCGGAACCTGCTGTTGAGCCGCTTGCAGGATGGCATCCAATTTCTTGTTGGCCTCGTCTGCGCAAATCTGAACATGGTGGATGAGCGAGCCGTATGCCTTGGTGTTTTTGCGATTTTGCAGGAAATTGGTGTTGTCGTGCAAGTATTTGGGGAAATCGGTCAACTCCCTATCCATGGAGTGTGCTTGCCTTTTGCGGTGCGGCATCAGCAGGAAGACTCAGAGCCAGAAACGGTATCAATGTGGGAATGATGTTTTTTTACATGTTGGTGATGAGGGTAAAATGGTGTTTATCTGTGGGCTCGGGAGCGGCGCAGAATGGCGCGGATTTCTTTGGCATTTGTTCCGCCTGCGCAGTTATCCGGGCTTGCGCCTTTTGCCGTTCTGGCATTCAGGTCAGCCCCGTGGTCAACCAGCCATTGCACGATTTTCACATGGCTGAGCCCGCAGGCGTTGTGCAGAGCCGTGGTGTTGTTTTCGTGGGGCAGGGTGGTATTGACGGATTCTCCTGCCAGAATGCGCGGCAGCAGGCTCAGCAAGCGTTTTTGGTAGAGTCGTTCAACAGCTGTGGGGTAGCGTTGGCTGCTCAATTCTTCAATCAGTTGAGCCAGACTATTGTCCGTTTTGTTGGCGGGCAGGGTGATGCTGCCGTTAGCTTCCGTAGCGGGAGTCAGGCGAAAGGTTGCCCCACGGATGAGAAGCGTTGAGTCACCCGTGAATTGTTCCAGCGTAGCTGTGCCGGAACAGGAATCGGCAAAATCCAGCATCACTTCGGCATGGTGATTGTTTCCGCGTAAGCTGATGCTCGCCCCGCAGCCAATATGTTCGAACTCCACCCTTGCTTCCGTTCCATCGTCCAAAGCGCCGGTGAAGCTGTTTTTTTCTTGCGGGAATCGGATGCGGAGCGATGTCTGCCGACAGGGATTTTCGGAGGTTACTTTACCTTCGCCATTGAGCACCTGCTCAACGGCTCCGTCGAAATTTACCTCAAGAACATTTCCTCCGATGCAGAAAGGAACCACATCACCGATCGGGTCACCCATGCGCGACAGGAAGGTGGTGGGGCTCGCATTCTCCGTCAGTCGGAAGGTGAGGGCATAGTAGGGGATGCCGTTCCACTTCATGGTGGCGGTGCCGAAAACATCCGTTTCAAAACGCATGTTAATCGTGGCCGTGTTGTTCGTTCCCTGCACCCGGAGGCAGGCGGTGTTGGTTGCGTTATCCGGAGTATATTGCAGCTGATACTTCAGCCCGTTTTCTGCGGTGACGGTATAGTTGTTCCCGTCGACCTCCTGCCCGAAGCAGATGAGCAGCGGTGTGAATTTGTACGATGGGCAGTGGCTGAACTGAAGCTGCCTGCCGTTCAGCCGCTGTGGAATGTCTGCCCACGCCGTCACGGAGCCCAGGATGGGCAATAGTGCGAGGAAGCGAGCCGCTTTCATTGGCCTTGAAGGATGCTGAGAATGATGGATGAATCCGACCCGCTAACGCAGTCAGCCGGGAGGGCTCCCTTGTCGGTACGGGCTTCTGTATCGGCTCCTGCCTGCACCAGCAGGCGCACCAGTTCAGTATGTCCGAGCGCGCAGGCATAGTGCAGAGCCGTGTTGCCTTTTGTTGCTGGGGTGGTGAGGTTGACATCTCCCCGCTCAAGGATGAGTGGCAGGAGCATGAGCAGCCGTTTCCTGTACAGGGTGGTCGTAGCTTTTTGCGGGGAAGTCTGTTTCAGCCCTTCAAGAATCCGCTGCAATTCAGACTGCGCCTCCTCGCTCAATCCTTCTTCCGTTCTGTCTTCCGGCAGGGTCAGCGGGTAATCCATTTCCTGAATCTTGCGGGTGTAAAAACGGGCTCCGCGATAATAGGTTGTTGTGCCGGCGACCCTCTCCTCCACTTCTGCAGAGCCGTGGTACATGCCGTTTTTATCCTGTTTGTGGAACGTGAGTGTAATCTGAATGAAGAAATCATCGTGTTCCAGCTGCACCACGCCTTTGCTTTCTCCGTTGGTGAAGGGAGAGTAGCTCACGCTGATATCAGGAATCTGTATGGCGGCCAGCGGTGTACCGATGCGTGTCCTGTTGGCGGGGTGCATGGTGGTGAAGCTGTTGCCGGATTCTTTTGTGAAACAGATGATGAATGGACTGAGCCGCCGTTGTTCCCACTCTGTGCCGGGTGGTTCTTTGCCCTCTGACTCACAGACCTGAACGGGGTTCAAATCCACTTCCAGACAGGTGCCGACGAGGGTGCCGGGTATCGTGATGCCCGCTGCCTGTGCCGCTACAATGACAGGTGCCAGCAGATGGAGATAAAGTGTTTTCATGGCGGTGAATTATCGGAGGGTGAAATTGCCGGTGAAGGTGAGATTTTCTCCTGTTTTGCTTTCTTCTGTACAGGTGGCGGTTCCTTCTGTGGCAGAGGTGAAGGTGAGGTTGAATTTCTGAGTTCTCCATCCGGCGGCATAGCTTCCGCCGGGAGCCCATTGGGTGGCACGTGTGATGGTGGCAGTGTGGTCACCGGTTCGATTGTAATTTTTCTCTTCAATGCACCAGTCTTCATCCTGTCGGACTTCGCCTTCTGTCTCGCTGTTTTGTTGTTGCCAGCTGATGACGATGGGTTCGTCTGACTGCTTACCGGTGAAGGTAAAGGTCTTGCCCACCACATTCTCCGGGGCGGTAGCGGAGGGGAGCATGGCGCGGATGGCGGCTTCGTTGGGTATTCCCTGCGGCAGCTCAGCCGCATGACCATGCTCATCGCGCAGTCGGCAGTCTGCCCCATTGTCTATCAGCCAGCGAACCAGTTCTGCATTACCCTCGCAGGCGGCACGGTATACGGCTGTTGCGCCGTCGTAAGGCATTCCCTCATTCTCGCGGGTAAGTATCATGTGCGGCAGCAACGCGAGCGTTTTGCCGGCTTTCTGGTGCTGAAGCAGGGCGGCAGCGCGAAGTGTGTAGAGCTGCTTCTGCACCGCCTCGCAGAACATTCCACGGTGTATATTGGCATCCCTCAGCCAGACGAGCAGATTGCCCAGCGGCTCCGTCACGTCCACCTGCCGGGGAAATTCCCGGTTCTGTCGGACATACACATAGAGCAAATCCGCATACGCCTCTGCCTTGGCATCCGGGAACGGGATTTCGTAGAGCTCGGAGTTGACATCGGCGCAGGTGAAAGCAGCTTCCAGCCAGGCGACCGCTTCATCGGCTTCCTGATTTTCGACCTGCGGCCCACGGAGAGGATAATCACGCTCACGGCGCGCCTGTTTCAGGATAGCTCTGATGGTATCGCCATTTCTGCTGCCCACACAGGCATCAATCCCGGCTCCCTTTTCTGTCCGAAGCTCCAGATTCGCACCGTGATTGACCAGCCAGCGGACCAGCTCCACGTGCCCCAGGGCACAGGCATAATGCAAGGCCGTGTTGCCTTTGTAATCCGGGTTGGTGTAGGAGGCATCGTGCAGCACCATGATTACCGGCAGCAGGGTGGTAAGACGCCTCTGATACAGTCTGTCCGCTTCAGAGCTATAAACTCCGCGCTCGATATTCCGCAAAATATCACAGAGACCGTCATTCCATATTTCGGGACCATAGGGGATGATTTCCTCCGGGAATTGTACGCGGCTGCCCTCATCTGCACCGTTTTCCACCGTGAAGGAGATGTTGCGGAGGTGACGCGTGTTGCCGGCTTCGTGCCAGGCCACCGTAGCCGTACCCCCTGTATTACTTGTGTAGGTCAGGGTGAGCAGGATGCTCAGCTCCGCACTCTCAATCTTCACGCAGGCTTCGTTCTTCTTCGTGTTCGGGTGGTAACTGACCGTGACCTCGTTGCTGAGGTGCACGCTGTAGTCCACCTCTGCCGTGAATTCGTCCGAGTCCGGAAAAGCCACGACAAAGTCGCACACTTCGTCCAGCGTGTACCAGGGTGGTACAGGGGCGTGATAGATGGGGCTGCGGGAAATCTGCATGCCGTTCATCCCGAGCCGGAGCGTCTTACCGGTCATGTTGTCCGGGCCGAGAGCCCACAGGGCAGGAGTGCCGATCAGCAACAAGGGAAGCAGGATATGGGAAATGTTCATGGTAGGATTATTCAATGGTTATTTCGACATTGCTCACTCCGGAGTAATCCACGCAGTCCCTGCCATCCATATAGAGCATGAGGGCGCGGGCGCCATCCATATCCTCCGCGGTTCCGGGGTCTGCCGGAAGTGTGCTGACGGTGGACAGGAGGTAGGAGTTAGTGACCACGGTGTAATACTTGTCGGGAGCGATGGGGGTGCCGTCCGACAGAGTAATCTCCGTAATGCGCATGGGCTGCAGTTCTGCGGCGGGCTTGACGGCTTTGTAACGAATGCCGGACACACAGGGGGCTCCATGGTGGTCAGTTGCCGGAACGGCATTCAGGAAAGCGATGAGTTCCTTGCCGGTAGCTTTGAAGACTACGGCTTTGTTGCCGAACGGATCCAGTCGGTAGCAGTCTTCCACCTTGAACTCACCGGCAGGGAGGTTTTCCAGACGCACATTGCCCATGTTTACCACGGCTATGTCTGATGGGACGCTGTAGCGCAGCGCATCTGCCATCAGGCAGCCCAGACTCTCCCTGTTCGTGATGTCGGAGGTGATGGTGGTGAGCCTGCGGGTCATGTACGGGTTGTTTTTGACCTTATTCACCGCAGCCTGCATGTCGGCATCTTTCGGGAGGGTGCGAAGGGGAATCAGCTCGAACTTTCGTCCCTGCACCTTGCCGTCTTCCACATCAAAGGTAATCTTGGTAAGATACTTGGCCTTATTTTCGGCCTGGGTGACAAGGACTCCGTTGACCACGTGTTCTTTCTCCACGCGTGTGTGGGAATGCCCGCCGATGATGACATCTGCTTCCGGGAACTGTGCGGCCAGCTTTACTTCGTCCTCAAAGCCCATGTGGGTGAGCAGAACCAGAATGTCACATTGCTCGCGCAGGTAAGCATAATCGCGGGCTGTTTCAAAAGGAGAGCGGAATTGGAGTGTCTTTACCTGATCGGGATGAGCATCCGGCATGCCGTTGTCACCAATCTGGATCAGCCCGAGTACGCCGATGCGGACTCCGTCGCGCTCAAAGATGTGATAGGGCTTCAGATACAGCGCTTGCTCCGGGGAGCTTTTGACGTTGGCACAGACAAAGGGAAATTCGGCGAGATTCAGGCAGTAGCTCAGCGCTTCCACACCACTGTCGAACTCATGGTTGCCGAGCGTGGAGAGATTGAAGCCGAGGCGGTTCATGAGCTGAATCATCGGGGCTCCGGGGTGCTCATCGCTGTCCACATAGGGGCTGCCGGTGCGGTTATCCCCGGCAGACAGAAGCAGCAGATTCGGGTTCTTGGCTCGTTCTGCTTTCAGGCAGCTTGCTAGCTGCGGCAGGTTGTCCACATCAGCGTGCATGTCGTTGATACCCAGGATGGTGACCTGTGCTGCCAGGGCATTGCCCAGCATGGCCAGTAAGGCGAAAAGGGATGCTTTTTTCATGGTGTCAGGATAAACTTAAAGGGAGGGTGAGGTGTAAATCCGGCGACCTTCGTTCATGGGGCTGTCTTCGGCAATGACATTGCCGAAGGAATCGTACAGGAGAGAATCAGTGAACGGCGTGCCTGTGTCTGCGCAGTAGCGCAAAACAGCATCGCGGGCGGTGGCACCGGAGAAGATGCGCACGGAGGTGTTGTTGACGTAGACGGTCATGGCTGCGCAGGGGGCGGGTTTTCTTTCAGAAAGTCAGCGGAAGGGAGGTAACCGGCAGCGGCAGCTTGCTGCAGGAGCTTGTAGGCGGTAACCTCGTCCTGTTTGCCGTCCATGCCCCACATCAGTCTGAGTGCCAAATCATGCAGGGCCGGGGGATAAGAAGCTGCGGCCGCCTGTTCCAGCCAGCAGCGGCTTTCTGCCGCATCGGTATCCGGTGTGTCCGGCTCCTGAACCCAGCCGGACATGGAGCTGATGTCCTCCGTGGCCTCATCGCGGTACAGTTGCGCCAGTTCATATTGTGCCGCTGCATCACCGCCGCAGGCTTTGGTGTGGAGAGCGGCTGCGCGCGGGCTCTGTATCTCTGCCGGAATCCCGGTGCGGAGCAGGGATTGCAGCTGCGGAAGTTTAGCCAGGTCAGCAGGCGTGCGTCCCTGCTTGTCGCGTTGGTTGCGGTCGGCTCCGAATGCCAGCAGTCGGCAGGCGAGGCGGTAATCGTTGCGCCGGGCGGCGTGGTGCAGGGGGGTAAGACCGGTAAGCTCATCCGGGGTGTCCGGGGAAAGACCTGCCAGCAGTAAGGGGTGAATGATGGAGGCCATGTGCATTTCCGGCAGCTCCAGCAGGCAATACATCAGCAGCGTGCATCCCTGCTTATCTTTCACATCGGCATTCCCCGTGCTTTCCATGGCGCTCACGAAACGGCTGATGGCGGCATGGTGCGGGGTGTTTTCGTATTGCCGGGCGAGTTCCTGCACCGGGTGAGCTGCCGATGCCATCATCAGGCAGGTACTCAGTAATGAGAGGGCTTTGGGAAAAGGAGACATATGGCAGATTGCGTGAGCGGGGTGCCGAGGCACCCCGCCGGTTGGATTGAAATGAGGTTTATTCTGTTGCAGGGGCGGCCGGGACGGCTTTCGCACTCTTCTTTTTCTTGATGAGCAACACAATCAGTCCGATGGCTGCCGCCAACAGGATGATGCCCAGCACCGGGCGGTAGAACACCCAGGCAATGGCAATGACGGTGAGGGCAACCGCAGCAGAGATAAGGAAGGCAATGATGCCCGTTCCCATGCCGATGAAGTCGCCCAGAATGGGCAGCACGTCCCCCAGTACGGAGAGCGGCTTGAATATCATCTTGAGGCCGATGTACATGATGAACCAACCGACAAAGCGGAGAATCCAGGTCCACATGGTGTTGGCATCTTCTGCGCTCTGGAACATTTCCTCCTTGGTTTTGATGCCGTTGGAGAGCAGGTCTACCTTGTAGCCGCTGGATTTGGCAATGTAGGGGGCAAAGGTGTTGCCGGTCTGCACGGCAATGATGCTGACAGGCTTCTCTGCGCCTACATAGGTCCAGGTGATGCGTACATCACCAATCTGGGGGGAGGCGGGGTCAACAGTGCTCTGCCCGGAAGCCGTGTTACCGAGGATGATATCCGCCTTCTTCATGACCCCGTTATCCGTGACCGTGAAATAATTCTGATACGGTTTAACGAGGAGCAGTCGATTGTCCGTCGTACGAATATAGACAAAGTCACCAACGCAGACAACCGGGCATTCACCGAGCCGTTCCACGTTGACACTGGCGGGAAGCTGTGCGGTTGAGGCGGGCGGTGTTGTGGTCAGGGCACCGTAGTCCGTTACCGCTCTCGGAGCTCCGTTGGGCAGGAAAACGCACATGGAGCCGGTGTTGAAGTCTACACCCATTTTGTAGAGGTCACCGGTGGGCGTCTGAACGTATTTGTTGCCGCTGTCATCCAGCACGTACAGTTTTTTACCCGGCATTGTCTCGATAACGGCGTATTCGCTGCTCAGGGGGAGCTGAGGTGCTGCTCCTTTGGTCTGAATGGCTTCCTGCATGGGGTTGGATGCCTTGCCGATATACAGGGTGTTGCCGGAGGTGGTGATGCGTCCCTTCAGTTCATCCGGCCACTGAATGCCTTCCAGCTTCACGTTTTCCTGTCCGGAGACGGAGCGAATCTGGCTGTCGGTGAGGTTGAATGCGCCGAGGGTGGCGTTCTGCGCGTACTGGGTGTTGTCTTCAGCTGCGGCAAAGTGTACGACATTTTCGTGCCCGGCTTCCTTGAATTCGGAGGAGTCTTCAGGGCTGCTGACCCACTTTTTTGAGTACGTGTAGGTGGTCTTGGTTGTTTCTGAGCCGCCGACGTTCTTCTTTTTTTCAGTTTTGGTATTTTCTACCCACTGGTAGTATTCTACGGAGCGGGAGAGTCTCATACCCTTGATGCTGATGCCGTCGAACAGGTCATCGGTCAGCATGTCCTCTGTTTTGGCCGTGCCGGTGATGTGGATGAGCTTGCCGTCATTGGCCGCATCCACACTGTCGGCAGAGGGGACGACCACACAGTTGGCGGCGCCTTCTTCCAGCGCCTGAGTTGTCTTGACGGAACGTCCTTCGTTCCAGAAAAGCAGGGGAATGCCCGCGATGAAGAGGACACCGCCCACGAATACTCCTTTGATGGAGCCGCCGAGGCGGCTGCCCCAGCTTTCCGTTGTTGTTTCTTCTACTGCCATGTCGGAGAGTTTGGTTGGTTGTTTCGTTTCGGTATGTCGCTCGTGTTTAATTAGTTATAACTAATAATCCTATGCGACACTAGTAGTATATAGTATTAGAAACAAGTTGTCAAGTTCAGTCTTGGTCGAGGGGAGGGATTGTCGCATTGCCTCAAAAAAAATCGAACCCAACGAGGAATTGCCGTTTCGCGTGCGGTGATGAAGTTTTATGGTTGCCTCAAAATTAAAAGCACTATAATACTTACATGTACTTAATGATGAGCGGAAAAGAAAGGTTCGTTT
>JAZNLU010000080.1:0-10795 GCA_045579245.1 Akkermansia sp. | reverse complement strand
GCCTCCAATGTTCAATTTGCTGACGCTCTGATTCATTTATGTGCTTGCTTTTTCTAGAGAGAGCACCCCAATCTTCTTGGGTGCTTTTCATCATCGTTAAGTGTTGTTTGTAGTTAAGTTTTCACAGGCATTATGCCACCTACAACACCGAAAAGCACCACTTTTTTGTTTCATCGCGGCATCCGGGCTAGGGCAGTTTGGGCACCTATGGTGACTGTTTGGGGCGCTTTCCGGTGTCGCATTTGATTTTACAACTCGCAGAATTCAAAAAGCCCGGAGAAAAAGACATGCATATCTCCAAAATTCTGTCAAACTGTTTGTGTGGTTGCATGGCTTGTTTGTGCAAGTACGTGTTTTAGCTTATTTATTGTACTGCAAATAAACAAGTTATGTAATCGCAATTCCTCTTTATGACGAGTTTTAGTTTTTAATTTTTAATTATACCAACGTGTAACTATGAAGCTGAATAAAGAAGTACTCGATGCCAAGAACCTGAAAATGTATCCTGCGCCCAAGCCTGTCGGTTCTTATGTGCAGTGCATTCGCACCGGAAATTATTTGCATCTCTCCGGCGGTATCTCCGTGAATGGTGAGGAGGCCTACTACGGTAAGCTGGGTAAGGATGTAAGCATAGAGGATGGGCAGAAAGCCGCCGCAGCCGCTATCCTGAATCGGCTGGCGGTTATCGAGGGGGAACTGGGAAGCTTTGCACCGCTCAAAAAGATTGTGGCGGTAAATGGCTTTGTGAACTGCACGCCTGATTTTACTGACCAGGCTAAGATGCTCAACGGCGCATCTGATCTGCTGGTGGAGCTGTTTGGTTCGGAAGCCGCCCATTCCCGCTCTGCCGTTGGTGTGGTGAGTCTGCCTCTGGGAGTGGCCGTAGAGCTCAACATGATTGTGGAGATTGATCCCACCCTCTGTTGATAAGTACAATATATAACGAAATAGGAGAGCGTTATGGCAACAATCGTGCTGGGAGTCTGTGGTTCCATCGCCGCTTATAAAGTTGCGGGAGTAGCTTCCCGTCTGGTGAAACAGGGGCATACCGTTCATTGTGTGTGTACACCGGCGGCCTTGCAGTTCGTTACCCCTCTCACGCTCATGACGCTCTCCCTCAACCCCGTTATCTGCACCTTTGAGGATGAAACGACCTCATGGGTGCCGGTACATATTGAACTGGCTCAGAAAGCGGATGTGCTGGCCATTGTTCCTGCCTCTGCCAACACTATGGCCTGCATGGCGCATGGCATGGCACCCAATGCCCTTACCAGCCTCTATCTGGCCTATCGCGGTCCTGTACTCATCTTCCCTGCCATGAACGGTGATATGTGGGATCACCCCGCCACGCAGGAGAATGCCCGTATTCTGGAAAAACGTGGTTGCCGAATCATCGGCCCGGAAGCCTGCGGTATGCTTGCCTGCGGTGCCGAGGGAAAAGGGCGGTTGGTGAATGAGGATACTATTGAGAGAGAAATATTGGGTGCTCTTCCCTCCACCCGCGGGACACAATAACGCCGAGCTTTTCCCGGAACCCGAAAAATTCTTTTTTATTGTAACCTCGGCAGGGTGGAATCTTACTTCAACACCTGTTGTGTGACCTTGAAATGTAGTTTCGCAACATCGCGGAGACGCTCTGCACCGTGTTTTCCGACGAATTGTTGGGCGGCTTTGGTTACATGCGGGGCACAGCCCAAGGGTAAGGGGCATTGGGCTGCTTCAGATGTCTGCTTCATCCATTGCACGAAGCGGGCACGTGCAAGGATGGAGGCTGCGGCTACGGCAACATCGCTTTCTGCCTTAGTGCGCTGCTCCAGCTGCACGGGGATATGGCGTTGCCCCAGCGCACGCTTCAGCACCCATTCGTTGGCAAACTGGTCGGAAAGTGCCCGCGGGCAGCCGGGTACTTTCTCATGCAGTGCGGCAATCACCCGCGCGTGTCCCCACGCCAGCAGTCGGTTCAGGTTGCCGATTTCAGAGTATAGCTCATTGTAGCGAGCCGGGCCGATGCAGACTACTTCCCACGCCACTCCCGGAACTTTTTTGATTTTGTCAGCAATGGCCATGATGCGGGCATCATCGGCAATCTGCTTGCTGTCGCGGCAACCCAGTTTCATGAGGAAGTGTGCGGTTTTTTCATCGCTGTATACCCCGGCGATGACCAGCGGACCGAAATAATCTCCCTTGCCGCTTTCGTCCACACCGAAATGGGGAGAGGTGTCTACGAGCGCGGGAAGCGTTTTTCCCATGGCCGGGGCAGGGGCATCAGGAGTGAGCAGTAGCACGTTCGCCAGGAAGTCTTCCGTCCCTTTCCCCTGGATGAGCAGTCGTCCCTTTTTGGGGTAGAATGCCACATTGACATCCTGTTTTTCAAAACAGAATGACGCGTATGCCCGCTCGGCGCGGCAGAACCCGGCGGTCATTGACAGTTTCTTCTCAAGCGCTGCGGCTTCGCTTGACGATAGGGATATGGAACATTGATTGGCCATCTCTTGTTCATAAAATCCACTTTTCCCGGTAATTCGTCAACCAAAATCCCCGGAAAATGCTGAAAAATCCCACGGTTGACACAGAAAAAGGCTTTTTGATGATGATTTAGCGAGACAATTTGAAAAAAATGGGCTATAATCCGCCCGCCTTCTCAAGCATGCGAAAAAAAGGCAGAAAAGTTATGGCTAATACGATTACTAAAAGAGAACTGGTGAACAAGGTCTGCGCTGAGCTCGACGGCGACTTTACGCAGAACGACGTCCTCGACATTGTTCAGAAGACTATCGAGCTGATTACCGAAGCTCTCGGCAACGGCGACCGTGTTGTGCTTCGCAATTTCGGTACATTCACCGTGAAAGAAGTGAAGGCCAAGGTTGGCCGTAACCCCAAGGATCCCGCCAAGAACGTGCCGATTCCTCCGCGTTCTGTGGTGAAATTCAAGGTAGGTAAGAACCTCAAGGAGGCTGCCGCTAAGGTTTCTCATTAACCTAGGGAAGCTGTTCGAAACAGCTTCCCCGATGACAGGGACGTATCCGTAGCAAACGGACGCGTCCTTGTTCGTTTTAAGAATCCCCAATTAATTACAATGGATATGAAACTTCGAATTGCCGTACAGTCCAAGGGGCGTTTGAATGAGGACACCATGGAGCTGCTCAGGGAAGCCGGTATCAAGGTGGGCTCCTCCCGCCGCACGCTGCTGGTAGCTGCGCGTAAGTTCCCCATGGAGGTGCTTTTTCTGCGTGATGATGATATCCCCGAAACCGTGGCCGACGGCGTGGCCGATGTCGGCGTGGTCGGACTCAATGAGTTTGAGGAACGCGCCGCTGATGCGGAAATCGTGAAGCATCTGGGATTCGGCGGCTGCCGACTGTCCATCGCCGTGCCCAAGGAGGTGGAATACCCCGGCACCGAGTGGTTGCAGGGGCGGCGCATTGCCACCTCTTATCCCGGCATTCTGCGGCGCTATCTGGAGAGCAAGGACGTGCAGGCAGATATCCACGTCATCACCGGTTCGGTGGAAATCGCCACCGGTATCGGTCTGGCAGATGCTATTTTCGATATCGTCAGCTCCGGCTCCACACTGGTGAGCAACAATCTCAAGGAAGTAGAGGTAGCGCTGGAGAGTGATGCCGTGCTCATCGCCAACAGGAATCTGAGCGCAGAGAAGCGTGAAATTCTGGATAAGCTGCTCTTCCGTATCGATGCGGTGATGAGCGCAGCGGATAAGAAGTATGTGCTGATGAATGCACCGCGCGAGTGCGTGGAGGGTATTCTTGCCGTGCTTCCCGGTATCAAGAGCCCCACGGTCATGCCGCTGGCTCAGGAGGGCTGGTGCAGCATCCACACGGTGCTGGATGAAGCCTGCTTCTGGGACATCATCGGGCGTCTTAAAGAAGCCGGGGCACAGGGTATCCTGGTGCTGCCCATTGAAAAAATGATTCTGTAACCTCTGAAAATGCCTTCCCATGACCATCATTACGGAACCCTCGCGCAAACAGTGGCATGAGCTGGTGCGTCGCCCGGCTTTCGATGTCACCCAACTATTTGATGTAGTACGCCCCATCATGGACGCGGTGCATGCCCGCGGCGATGCGGCGCTGCGTGAGTTCGGTCTTCGTTTTGACGGTGTGGAGTTGGAGTGCACGGCAGTTTCTCCGGAAGAGATTGAGGAAGCAAAGGCTCTCGTGCCGCAGGAGCTGAAGGATTCCATTTCTCTTGCCGCCCGGAATATCTCTGCCTTTCACAATCGGCAGCGGAACCGGTGGCAGATGACATTGGAAACAAGCCCCGGCGTGTTCTGTGAGCAGCGCACGCTCCCCATTGAACGCGTCGGGCTGTATGTGCCCGGAGGGCAGGCTCCGCTGTTCTCCACGGTGCTGATGCTGGCCATCCCTGCGCGTGAAGCCGGCTGCCAGGAGGTGGTGCTCTGCACGCCTCCCGGCAAAGATGGCAGGGTAAACCCCGCTATCCTCTATGCGGCTGATTTTTGTGGTGTAAAACGCATCTTCAAGGTGGGCGGGGCTCAGGCCATTGCCGCCATGGCATACGGCACGGCAACCATACCGAAAGCGGACAAGATTTTCGGCCCGGGCAATGCCTATGTGACTGCCGCCAAGCAGCTGGCTTCTCTGGGCGGCGTGGCTATTGATATGCCTGCCGGTCCCAGCGAGGTGCTGGTGCTGGCAGACCGAAGCTGTGTGCCTTCCTTTGCGGCGGCGGATTTGCTCAGCCAGGCAGAGCACGGCCCGGACAGTCAGGCCATGCTGGTGACCACGGATGCCGACGTGGCTCAGGCAGTAGCGGCAGAGGTGGAGAAACAGCTGGCAGAGTTGCCCCGCAGGGAGATTGCCGCCAAATCCATTGCCAACAGCCGGATTATTGTGCTGGCTGATAAGCAGGATTGCATCGATTTCACCAACGCATACGCCCCGGAACACCTTATCATTGCCATGGAGGATGCCGATGCCGTGGCAGACAGAACGGTGAACGCCGGCTCTGTTTTCCTAGGGAATTACAGCTGTGAAAGTGCCGGCGATTATGCCAGCGGCACGAATCATACCCTCCCGACCATGGGTTGCGTGCGTGCCTACAGCAGCCTGTGTCTGGACAGTTACCTGCGCAAGCTGACCCTCCAGAAGCTCACGCCGCAGGGGATTCACAGCATTGGCCGCGCCGTGGAGTGCATGGCAGAGGCGGAACGGCTGGACGCTCACGCCCGCGCCATGACCCTCCGCATGCAGAGTGCAGCAGCCCTGTCGCAGGAAGATGAGGGGACGGGCATTGCACGCCTGGTGCGCCCGAATATACTGAAGCTCAAACCCTATAGCTCAGCTCGCGATGAGTACGCGGGCAAGGCGGCGCATGTTTTCCTGGATGCGAATGAATGCCCGCACAATGCCCCGAACAACCGCTATCCCGACCCGCTGCAGTGGGAGCTGAAGCAGAAGATTGCCGCATACAGGGGCGTTGCCCCTGAGCGTATCTTCCTGGGCAACGGCAGCGATGAGGCCATTGATTTGATTTTCCGTGTGTTCTGCACGCCAGGAGTTGATGCCGTAGTAGCTATACATCCCTCCTACGGCATGTATGAAGTGTGCGCTGCAGTGAATGACGTTACCTATTACCAAAGCCTCCTGAAGAAAGATTATCAGTTTGACGGTGCCGCATTCGCTGCATCCTGGGGCGGTCCAAATGTAAAGGTTGCTTTCCTTTGCAGCCCGAATAACCCCACGGGTAATCTGCTGCCGATTGAGGAAATCCGCAAGGTGCTGGATGCGTTCCGCGGCATTGTGGTGGTAGATGAAGCCTATATCGACTTCGCCCCGGAGGGCTCATCCGTCCTCTCTCTGCTGGAGGAATACCCTCGCCTCATCATCCTCAATACCTTCTCCAAGGCATGGGCATCTGCCGGGATACGTCTGGGCATGGCACTGGCGCACCCGGAAATCATCTCGCTGTTCAACAAGGTGAAATATCCGTACAACGTCAACATCCTGACCCAGCGTGCCGCCATGGAGCGGCTGGAGCACATGGATGAAATCCGCGCCTGGGTGCAGGAAGCGCTTTCCGAACGCGAGCGGATGATGCAGGCCGTGGCGGCTCTGCCCATCTGCGAAAAGGTATATCCCAGTGATGCCAATTTCTTTTTGGCAAAAGTGAGTGATGCCTGCGGGATTTACGAGTCTCTGGTGGAGCAGGGGATTATTGTGCGCAACCGCCACCGCATTCACATGTGCGAGAACTGCCTGCGTATCACCATCGGTACTCCTGCCGAAAATGACGAACTGCTCGAAGCTCTCAAGAAATTCTGATGATGAAGAAAAAGGCTCTTTTCATTGACCGTGATGGCACTATCATCCGCGAACCGGCGGATGAGCAGATAGATTCCTTTGAGAAACTCTCTTTCCTCCCCGGTACGTTCCGCGCCTTGAGCACCATCCGCGAGCTGACGGATTACGAGTTTGTGATGGTCAGTAATCAGGACGGTCTCGGCACAGACTCCTTCCCGGAGGACACCTTCTGGCCGGTGCATAACTTCATTCTGGACACGCTGAAAGGCGAGGGGGTGGAGTTTGATGCCATCCTCATCGACCGCCACTTCCCGCAGGACAATGCGCCCACCCGCAAACCCGGCACCGGCATGCTCACCGCTTACATGGATGGTTCATACGATATGGAGAACTGCTATGTCATCGGCGACCGCGCCACGGACGTGCAGCTGGCACAGAATCTGGGCTGCAAGGCTCTGCAGATTGGTACGGACGGCATGGACTGGGCGAAAATTACGGAAATCCTGGTAGCCGGAGAACGCAGCGCGGAGGTGCGGCGCATCACCCGCGAGACGGATATTGACGTGAAACTGGAGCTGGATCGCCCCGGTGTCTGTGATATCAGCACGGGGCTGGGCTTTTTTGACCACATGCTGGCTCAGCTTGCCCACCACGGCGGCATGGGCGTGACCATCCGCGTGAAGGGAGATTTGTACGTGGATGAGCACCACACCATTGAGGACACGGGGCTGGCACTGGGTGAGTGCCTCCGCAAGGCTCTGGGCAACAAGCTGGGCATTTCCCGCTATGGCTACTGTCTGCCCATGGATGACTGCCTGTGCCGCGTGGCTCTGGATTTCGGCGGCCGCCCTTGGTTGCAGTGGAATGCGGAATACAGGCGCGAACGCATCGGTGACATGCCCACGGAGATGTTTTACCATTTCTTCAAGAGTCTGAGCGATGCCGCTCTCATGAACCTGAGCATCACCGCAGAGGGGGAGAATGAGCACCACAAGATTGAGGGTACGTTCAAGGCTCTTGCCCGCGCGGTTCGTATGGCAATCGCAAGGGATGTGCGCCACATGGTGCTGCCCTCCAGCAAGGGAACTCTGTAACGGACGTGTATGAAAGTAGCAGTCATCAAATACAATGCCGGTAACATCTGTTCGGTGGTGAATGCGCTCCGACGCGTGGGCGTGGAACCCTGTGTGACGGATGATGCCGCCCTGATTCGCCCCGCTGACCGCGTGATTTTCCCGGGACAGGGCAGTGCCGCGCCCACCATGGCTTACCTGCGGGAGAGCGGGCTGGATGCGGTGATTGCCTCTCTCACGCAGCCGGTGCTGGGTATTTGTATCGGACAGCAGCTGCTCTGCGGGCATTCGGATGAGGGAATGGTGGATTGTCTGGGCGTTTTTCCTGATACGCATGTGCGGAAATTTGTTGCCCCCGCCGGGGTGAATCTAAAAGTGCCGCACATGGGCTGGAACTCGTTGGAGGAGATATCCTCTCCCCTGTTTGAGGGGCTGCGTGAGGGCGATTTTGTCTATTTTGTCCACAGTTACTATGTTCCCGCTTCCCCGCTGAGCATCGCTACGACAGAATACGGCGGCGTGCGCTTCAGCTCTGCCATGCGACGTGGGAATTTCTACGCCACCCAGTTCCACCCGGAGAAGAGCGGGGAGGTGGGGGAGCGCATCATCCGAAACTTTATCTCTCTCTGCCATGATTGAGCTGATTCCTGCCATTGACATTATCGGCGGCAAGTGCGTACGCCTTTCCAAGGGCGATTACGATGCCAAAAAAGTTTACGATGAACACCCGGAGGAGGTGGCCCGCCGATTTGAGGACATGGGCTTTTCCCGCCTGCATGTAGTGGATCTGGACGGTGCCAAAGCCAGCCATATCGTCAATATCGGCGTGCTGGAAAAAATCACTGCGCAGACCCGGCTCACCGTGGATTTCGGTGGCGGTATCAAGGCAGAGTCAGACCTGCGCTCTGCCTTTGACCACGGTGCCGCCATGGTGACGGTGGGCAGTCTTGCCGCAGCGCATCCCGAGACGGTGCTGCAGTGGGCTGAGCGTTTCGGTGCTGACCGCTTTATTGTGGGCGCGGATGCTCAGGACGGACGCATCCGCGTCAAGGGATGGTTGGAGGACGGCGGCATGTCGTTGCGTGAGTTTGTGGCACTCTACATGCAGCATGGAATCACCCGTGTGCTCTGCACGGATATCAGCCGCGACGGCATGCTCTCCGGTCCCAATATCGATTTGTACCGCAGTATCATGCAGGAATTTCCCGCCTGCCGCCTTATAGCCAGCGGAGGTGTGTCCTGCACGGAGGATATTCTGGCGTTGGATGCTGCCGGCATTCCTTCCGTGGTGTTCGGCAAGGCTTTCTACGAGGGGCGGCTGGATATGAGCAGACTTCTTCAACCTCATTCATAACATGTTAGCAAAACGAATCATCCCCTGTCTGGATGTGAAGGACGGGCGCACGGTCAAGGGCGTGAACTTTGTGAACCTGCGGGATGCCGGTGATCCCGTGGATTTGGCGCGGCTCTACAGTGCTCAGGGTGCGGATGAGCTGGTGTTTCTTGATATCACCGCCAGCCATGAGGGGCGCAAGACTTTTGCGGATGTTGTTTCCCGCGTGGCTGAGGCTGTTTCTATCCCCTTTACCGTGGGCGGCGGGATTCATGAGTTGGATGACGTGTCGCGCATGCTGGATGCCGGGGCGGACAAGGTGAGCCTGAACTCTGCTATCCTGCGAAACCCGGCACTCATAGATGACATTGCCGCCAAGTTCGGTTCTCAGGTCTGCGTGGCAGCCATTGATGCCCGCTGCGGGGAGGACGGTATCTGGAGCTGCTACCTGAACGGCGGTCGCATCCCCACGGAGCATAAGCTTTTCGACTGGGCGCGCGAGGCACAGGAGCGCGGTGCCGGAGAAATCCTCTTCACCAGCATGAATCATGACGGCGTGAAGCAGGGCTTTCCGAATGATGCGCTTGCCCGACTGAGCGATAACCTTTCCATCCCGGTCATTGCCTCCGGCGGTGCCGGTGCCCGCGAGCATTTTGCGGATGCCTTCCGACTGGGGCATGCGGATGCCGCTCTGGCAGCCAGTGTGTTCCACTTCGGGGAAATCCTCATTCCCGAGCTGAAAGCCTGGCTTCGCGAGCAGGGGGTCTGTGTGCGTTTATAAACTGAATTTTGCCGGTTGTGGGGGATCGGAACGAGACGTGGTGGATGACGTCTTGCCGCAGCGTGAGCTCGAGTGCCGGCTGAAACGGAAGTTCGTATCAACGAATGTTGGGTAGGGAATGATTTGTTTACGGTTACACTATGGAGATATTGCTGAAAGAGGTGGTGGAGTTCCTGTTGTGGAATTTACTGTTCAGCCCGAGTGAGAGGGAAAAGAAGAAATTGATGCATCTCCAAGATGTTCGGGTTCCGGAGATTGACCGTTTGGTGTGTCTGTTGTACGTTGTTATGTACATATGCTGGTTATTGGGCTCTGTGTGGCTACCGGTGTGGTGGTTTGGTGTGGAGGAGCCGACCTTGTTCTACTACGCGCTTTGCTATTTAAGCGGAACGGTGGTGACGGAGTTGTTGCTGTGGGTTTATGCCATGGTCGTGAAACGCAGCGTCTGGCAAATTCTGGCATCCCGGTCCGTGAAGCGGGATGCAAAGGGGCGGTTGACGGAGTGTCGCTCCGTTCGCTGGCGCTGGCTTTTGCGGGGCTTGGGACTTATTTTTCTGATGCTTTCATGGTGATCGTCTCATCGTGTGGAAGAATATCGTCAGCATGGTTTGTCTCCTGAGATACATGTCTGTGAAACCGTTGACCAGTCAATCTCTTTCATATGCTCCAGAAAATGAATGAGATTGCTTGCGCCGTCAAGTTTCATAGTTTGTTCGGAATAGATGGGGCGTGCCGAAATATCAGTTTTCAGACACAATTCGGGTGAACGTCCGGCAGCCCTCTCTCCCCTAGTTGCCGTAATCCAAGCACGCAAATACGAACCCCGTTGCGCTCAAAAAGTGACAGGATGCTAGTGTCTTGACGAGTTAATTCATTACAATAAGCAAGCTTATTTATTCTTTATAATACAAATGCTTACGTGTTGAGAGTATTGTGTAGGACTAGCTAAACGAGACACTAGGTTTAGCTCTGTTGCTGAAATGCTGCGGACATTGGCGCAGATGAATGGGAAGTTAGCCGCATTAATGCAATTCCGCAGTATCTCCTTGCAGGAGATGAACTCATGATTGCCGAGACCGGAAATATCAATTCCCGGTTGGTTCATGTACCGCATCAGCGGCATAATCAGGGGGCTGACGGCATGGACATACGGGCTGCCCGTTCTGTTATCTCCGGCTGATATCAGCAGCAGCCCATGCAGATATCTGCATGGGCTGCTGAATTTTAAGCACTTGACTTGGCTTTAGAACGTCCGGCTGGCACCGATGTTCAGGATGTGCTCATTGGAGTCATCCATCGCGTTGAAGCTGTAGTTCGCGTTGGCGCT
>JAZNLU010000079.1:0-27769 GCA_045579245.1 Akkermansia sp. | reverse complement strand
TCTGTGTTTCGCCTCCGGCTTCCTTCCCACCCCACATTACTGTGACGCAGTTGCCTTTGGCTATTTGATTCCGCCCTGTCAGCGGTTCATTGGGGACTTTCACCCCAGTTGCGTGTCATGCCTGACGTACTAAAAAACGCCGGAGTTCTTATCAAACCCCGGCGTACAGAAAACAAAAGCACAGTAAAATCAGAATTGGCAGCCTACGCCAAAGGAGATGATATGCTGCCCGAAATTATCCGGATCCGTATAGGTGCGACCGAACTCATAGCCGGCGCGGATATATACAGCCTCGCTGCACTGAATCTTCAGACCGGCTCCCACGCGGAAAGTAAAGCCGTCAATATTGTCCGACCCCCAGTCCGTTTCCACCTCTCCCATGGTATAACCGGCCTTACCGCCGATAGTCAGAAAGAGGTCATCCGTCAGCTCGATATTCAGGTCATAGCCGGCGGTGATGGGAATCAGATAGATGTCCGTATCAATGTGATTCACTTTATCATCACCGAACTCGTAGCCCACACCCACATTGAACTGGTGGCGGAACGCGCCCTCAGCATCATTGTACAGGTTGAAGCTGCCGCGCACACCCCAAGTGTCCATCATGTCACCGTCGCCTACGGCATACGTGGCATCAATAGCATACACCGGCTGCACATCATAGGGAGTCAGTGCGCCGTACTGAGGAGAGGGCAGGTAATACGGTGCTGCAGATGCCGTGCCGGCAAGCGCAGCCAGAATGCTCGCAATGGAAAGAAGTTTTTTCATAGACACTCTCTCTTTACCACATTTTGAGTAGTCTTTCAAGAATAATGTTTCTAAATGTTGGTAAGTGCGGAAAGTCGGTGGCATTACAGGTAGTGTTTCAGACGCAGCGTTGCGGAAAATATTCACCGCGCAGCGCCTGCTGGGGCGTACATCAGCGAATGACACAGCCCGGTGTTGTTTGGGCACCGGGTGGGATAACGCGTCCGGGGAGAATGACGCTTTTGCAGCCAATGCGGGCGTGGTCACCTATGGCACAGCCGAGCTTGTTGCGCCCGGTGGGTGTGAGTACACCATGCCATGGCATGCGGATTTCCCCGGCATCATGCCGGAAGTTGCTGAAGATGCAGCCGCCGCCCACGTTGATGTCGTTTCCCAGCACGGAATCCCCCACATAGCTGAGGTGGGAGATGAAGACATCGTTACCGATGATGCTGCTTTTCACCTCTACGGCGTTGCCTATAACGCAGTTGTCTCCCACGGACGTTTCGCCGCGCAGGTAGGCATTCGGCCCGATGCGGCAGTTTTTACCGATGCGGACATGTCCCTCAATGACCGTGCCGGGGCGGATTTCAGACCCCTCTCCCAGCTGCAGCACACCTTCCACCACGGCGAGCGGGTGAACCTTGCCGCGGATATCAGGCTGCATACGGCACAACTCTTCCGCCGCAGTATCCAGCAGTTGCCAGGGAGGAATCATCAGTTGCTGTCTTTTGGCAGTTTCAGAAGGTAGGGAGTCAGGATGCTGTAAAGCTCCCGGCGAAGCGGCTCACCCAAGTCCAAATCATCCATGTAAATCTGCTTGTCTACCACACGTCCGCCCAAGCACTGAGCATTGTCACCATACAGGTAAAACAACTCGGAGGACGTATCACCGCGGTTGCCGCTTTCTTCATCGCGGTAGTATTTCTCCGCCACATAGCGAAAATCCCCTTGCCGCAGGATACGCTGCACCTTCTGCAGGTCAGCTGCTGTAAGCGGGTGAATTTCCTCTTTTTCACTGACCCAGGCGGGCTGGTGAGGGGTGACGGCCATGCGCGCGGAATTGATGGTTTCGCGGAGCATCTCCGCATTGACCATACCTGCCTGTTGGCAGGAGCTTACAATTACTCCGAGCAACGGACAAAGAGAAAAAAGAAAACGTGAAATCTTCATTGGCGGAGGTATTTTTCTGCGTACCATTCTACCCCAATCAGCGCCGTATGCAAGAAAATTCTGCACGAAGGGCAGGCATTGCTCCGACTGGCGCGAATTTGTCTTGACCTTTTCATGGAAAAGTAGTTTCATAGGCGGCCGTCTGCAAAGAAGTCATGCTAGTTTCACAGCTTAAATCGAAAATTCATCGGGCCATGGTCACTCGCGGTGACGTGGATTACGAGGGTAGTATCGAGATACCGCAGGATTTGGTGGAAGCCGCCGGACTCTGGCCGGGAGAAAAGGTGCTGGTGGCATCTGTAACTTCCGGCAACCGTTTTGAAACCTATGTGCTGGTAGGCCCCCCCGGGACCGGGCAGATTATTGTGAACGGCGCCGCTGCTCATCTCATCAAAAAAGGAGAGCGCATCATCATCATGAGTTTTGCGCTGGATGACAAGCCAATCACGCCCAAGCGTGTCATTTGCAATGAGCTGAACGAAATTATCGGCTGACCCCCTTTACAAACGAACCATTTTAAGTTAAAATCACCGCCATGTTGAACGCATCCATCTACATCGTCTTCGCTCTTCTTCTCATCGTATGCTCTCTGCTGCTGTTGGTTGTGCTGATGCAGCGTCCCAAGCAGGAAGGGCTCGGTGCTGCTTTCGGTGCTCAGATGACCGATCAGGCATTCGGTGCCCAAACCACGGATGTACTCAAGAAAGGCACGGTATTTTTCGGTTCTCTGTTCATGATTCTGTGCTTTGTGCTGGCACTGCTCATGAATATGCGTTTCCAGCAGCAGAAATCCGGGCTGGGACGTGAGGGTACTACACCGGCTGCTGCACAGACAGTCGCAACGGAGACTCCCGCCGCACCGGTGGTGGAAAATCTGGAGAACCTGGTTACCCCCGCTCCCGCCGAGCAGCCTGCTCCGGCTCCCGCTGAGCAGCCCGCGCCGCAGAACTGATTGATTGCGCAGCGGTAACATTCTGCTATCCTCCGCGTATGATTTTTGGCAGCATTCAGCAACTTACCGCGGAGGCAACAGCCGCAGAGGTACAGGGTACCGTGCTGGTGCAGGTGACGAAAAAACTCACCAAAACCACCAAAACCGGCAAACCCTATCTGGAAGTGGAACTGGCAGATGCAGCCGGTTCCTTTTCGCTTAAAATATGGGACAACTCGCCTTGGCATCCTGCGTTCAATGCCCTTCAGCCCAATGATGCCATTGCCGTGACGGGAAACTGGACGGTGAATGAATACGGTCTCAACGGTGCCGCGCTTGATTGCCGCCGTCTCACCCCGGAGGAAGAGGAACAGATGCTGGCCGGCAGCCCGGAGCTTTGCGCCCGGCAGAAAGAGGATTGGCAGAGCATCCTCACTCTTGTGAGCACCATGCGCGACCCCCGCCTGCGCACGCTCTGTGAGACGGTGACAGAGAAATACGGCGCGCGTTTCCGCCGCAGCGGTGCCGCACGCACGAACCACCACGCCCGCCGAGGCGGGCTGGTAGAGCACGTGGCCTCCGTCATGCGCGTTGCAGAGGCACTCTGCCGTGCCTACCCTGCACTCAACCGTGATTTGGTGCTGGCCGGAGCACTGTTGCACGACTGCGGCAAGATGTGGGAAAATGTGTATGAGGAACACAGTCTGCTCATGCCCTACTCACTGACCGGCGAGCTCTTGGGACACATACCCGTGGGGATTGAGCTGGTAAACCGACTCTGGGGACTCATGCTCACGCCGGAACGCCGTGAAGCGTGGAATTCCCTCACTCCCGCCACGGAACAAGTGCGGCTGCATCTGCTGCATCTCATTGCCTCCCACCACGGTTCACTCGAATACGGTTCCCCTGTGCTGCCCAAGACACCGGAAGCGCTCGCCCTGCACCATGCGGATAATATTGATGCCAAGATGGAGATGTTCCACGCAGTTTACACTGAATCTCAGCCGCTTTCAGAGCATGTGATACAGCGGAAGTTTCCGCTGCCGTCAAATGCCGTTATCCCACTTCCTGCATTCAGGGAGGATGAGGCATGACCGAGGCTGTACTCAGTCTCGTTTCCGTAGCGTTGCTGCTGATTGTTTCTCAGCTCAGCCCGGGACCTGATTTATTTTTTGTGGTGAGAACCTCACTGGCGCAGGGCTTCCGCGCCGCCTGTGCCGTCATCACCGGCATCACCGTAGGAATCACCATCCAGCTCAGCATTGTCTGCGTTCTCGGAGATTGGCTTCTGCAACAGACATGGAGCCGGTGGTTGCTCTGGGCGGCTGCCGGCTGGTTCCTTTATCTTTCTTGGAAAATTCTTCCCCGCAGATTCAACGCTGCAGAGGAGATACGCCAGACCACCACAGCGCGCGAGCCGTGGTTGCACCTCTTCCGGCAGGGATTCCTCTGCAATATCCTCAATCCCAAATGCACCCTCTTTATCTGCGGGCTTTGTCTTGCCCCCCTGCAGGCATTCAGTGCTTCCTACGGCTGGTTTGCGCCCGCCTTGGTGTTAACCATGGCGCTCGCAGGGCAAGGTGGCTGGATGCTCTGGAGCGCTCTTCTTCAGTGGGCTCCCATTCGCCGCACATACGCCCGGCATTCCGCCTGGGTTGATCTGGTGTTTGCCGTTCTGCTGGCACTCATGGCTCTCCTTCTTATCCTTCAGCCCGGATTTTAAAAGAAGCTTCTAATCAACTCAATTGGTTGCCTTTACACAAAAAAAAATGAGAAAATCACGATAAAACCGCAATCTTCCCATTTTAAGTTATACGCACGAGAGGACTCGAACCTCCACGACTCTCATCACTAGAACCTGAAAAATCCTTCTACATCGTGTTATCAATAAGTTGTGTATTTTTCCGAGTTTGGGCCGAGAAATATCTTTACAAGTCGCTTCTGTTGTGTTATACTATCTTACATGATGTAAGGTCCTCAACAAGAGATATCAAAACATTATTATTATAACAACAAATAATAAAAACAAGCGTACTGATAATAATGTATGTTTGTTTTCTAACACTGAATAATAAAATGATGGAGTAGAACTGTAAGGAACATAGTAAGAAAGATAAAGAGTTGATTGTGATTACTACCCTAGATAAGAAATCAAAGAGTAAGACCAAATTTTACGAAATTGAGGGTCAGAGGGTGTATCTTCCAAAAGGAATAAGTGCCGAAACTTGGCGAAGGGGTGTTCAGAAGTTGATTGTCACATCTACTGAACATGGCAAGCCAAAAAGGCTATCATTCCCTTGGACGCTTGCAGGACTTGAAGAAGCCAAGGCTCTGAATGACACCTACAAGAAGGAGGTCAGAAAGTATGGTGCAGACTTCGGTAACATCACCGAGGATGAAAAACGAGCACTTGACCTGTGGAGACAATACACAAAGGAAGCAATGGCGAACGGTTTTGCCTACGCCTCCGCTTATGAGATAGTGCAGGCTGGCTTGGAGGGTAGAAAAACCACATCTCCTACCTTTGAGGCCTTGGCTCAATTCTACTTTGATAAGGAACTCATGCGTAAGACTGATGGCGAACTCACCGAGCACACGGAGACGGTTCGCCAGCGTTTGTTCAACATCATCGCTCCTGTTTTTGGATGCAGGCCTGCACATACCATCTCCGAGAACGATGTTCTTGACTTCTTGGATGGTCTGAAAGGTCAGAATGGTCGTAAGGCATCACTTGTTACGAGAACTCAATACCTCAATCTTCTCAAATCGGTGTTCAAGTTCGCTGTGGAGCAAGGTAGTATCACCAAGGAGTTCAATCCTGTGGCCAACATCAAGCCTGCCAAGAAGCGTAAGGATGCCGAGCCTGAAATCCTGACCGTGGATGAGGTTCGGAGTATCTTCTCCTTTGTGAAGAACAACCCCAAGTATCACTCATTCATCCCTGTCTTGGCAGTGGGGTTCTTCTGTGGTGCTCGTGTGGAGGAGCGTGCTAAACTGACCTACGGTGACATCTTTGTTGGCGGTCGTAATGAAATTTTTGTCTCTGCTGCTGTTGCCAAGAATGGTATCGCCCGCTTCATCTACCCTGCTGATTGTGTAAAGGCGTGGATGGACTTTGCCAAGGAGAACGGCGTGAGCATGAATGCGACTGATACGCTTATTCAAGGTGATACTCTGAAACAGCGTAAGACCGCACACAGTTCCTTCCTCAAAGCACTGGCAACCGAGACAGGGATTACTCTTCCGAAGAACTGCATTCATCACACTGCTGCATCATTTATGGCAGAAAGTCAGGGTTACACCGAGACTGCGAACCAGTTGGGACATGACATTGGAATGCTGTTGAAGCACTATCGTAGAGCCATCACCAAGACGGAAGCCGAGGCTTACTACAACATCTGCCCTGATAGCGTGTAAGATGTGGGGATAATTCTTCTGTTCTCGTTCCAAAATTTTGAATTTTAGTTACTTTTATTCTTGAAGCAAAAAGACGGAGGTGTTACACTCCTTATACACCCCAAGAGAACAGTCTTTTGGGCAAAATCGTTTCGTGAGATAAGTAACACTAACACTCTCCAAGCCATGTCACAGCCATCACTTAATTCTCCCCCAGAGATAAATCCTACACAGAAAACGGGACAACCTCAACCTTCTGCTAAATCGCACAATGCATCAAAGTTTGCCAAGCGGTCATTAATTGGGTTGAGTTTGGTGGCAATAGTAGTGCTTTTGGTAGTGGGCGTTTGCAATTGGCTTCCCCCACAAATGGCAAAGTGGGAATTGGAAGAACAAGGTGTCATGCCTGATGGCTATGGGCAGGCATTGCTTGCTGCATGTGAGAAAAGCGATGCAAAAACAGTCGCGCTTCTCATAACAGCAGGGGCCAAGGTCAATAAGGCTAACGAGGATGGTGAGACTCCGTTGCTTGTGGCTTCTCGTTTAGGACGCACAGAAATCGTTAAACTATTGATAGCGGCAGGGGCGGATGTCAATAAGGCTAACGAGGATGATGGTTGTACTCCGTTGCATTTGGCTGTTTACCCAGGACGCACAGAAATCGTTAAACTATTGATAGCGGCAGGGGCGGATGTCAATAAGGCTGCCAAGAATGGTAGCACTCCGTTGCATGTGGCTTCTTACAATGGACACACGGAAATCGTTGAACTCTTGAAAGCCGCAGGAGCAAAGTAGTAACACGAGCGAAAAGCAGGCTTTCCATCACCCACCCTTGGTTTTATACCTTGGGTGGGTATTTTTCTTCCCAACATTCCCTAAATAATTTATAATGAGAGAATAGATTACATACAAATGGAACTGGAACAATGGAACGGACTTTGCTGACTGGATGACCAAGCAGGTGGCTTACAAGGTCTTATCGGAATTCTGGTGTTGGTATGGCGATGTGGTGAAGACTGTTAGTCGTATTACATCTAACGAGCATGAACAGGCTGCATTGGATGAGGTAGGTGAGCATTCGTTTGATGGACTGCCCTTACCATCTCTTGATACCAAGTTCTACATCTGTGGTAAGGAATTTGAGGTAAGGGACGCATTATCATTCGCAACAATGACGGTTGAACAAATAGCCAATGATTATCCTGACTCTCCTGATAGATGGTCTTCTATTGCAGATGTGAGGGAATTTGCTCTTGGATTCTTCTGTGGTGTGGTTAGAGGGATGTTGAATTGATGTGAGCCATCGTGTAGAACTCGTGTATAATAGTGGTATGAAGATAGCAATAATGCCCCTGAATGGGATGATTGGTGATGATGGAAGTCTTGTTTGTTTCAATGCGATTCAGACAAGGGAGGAACTGATGGCGTACTACGATGATGTGATTGAACCTGAACTCATAAAACAGTTGGATGCTTACTTGAACTCCGATTACTAGGTGTGGATTGAGGATAAGATTGCCACACTTCCATCGTTCTTACGCAAGAGAATGGGTAACTGCAAGTTCGCTGATAGCACGATGGATGAGATTCACGAGTATCTTGAAGATGTTGGTTACAGTCCCATCTCTGAATTGCCGTTGCCCATCAATGATAAGACTATTATGGTTGGTGATGACATCTACCGAGTGGCTGATTATCTGAAATTCCACACGCTCACGACCAAGGATTACTTGGAGTATGAACCACGATGCCGATGCTTCCATGAGTTGATAGAGGACATCATTGAGCGGTTGCTACCATCTGAATTTGAGATAGAGAAGATGAGAATTGAGTTATCGGCTCTTCAATCATAAAACAGAAATCCCCACCCTTCGTATGAGAGGTGGGGTTGCTTATTATGCCCTTACCAAGGATACTTTCTCAAATTTCGCACAAACCCACTGGCAATGAGAATTTGACGCAGTGCGTCAATGTAGGATTGCCAACAGAACTGTCAGAATTGAGAACCTTGTATGGTAGAACATCAAACCACACTTTTACCCCCACTCACCTAGTCCTGAACTACTAGAAATACAACATAAAATGAGGATAATATAATAGATTATCTTATATTGTTCTCATTTCAAGTTGTAGTTTAGACCCCATACAAGGTTCTCAATTCACCCTGTCTTATCCCTGGGTATTGCCGATGATGTATCTCTTCTTCTTGATGGTCACAGAATCACCAGCAGACAATCCTTTCAACTTCTTGCTCAAATTACCCTTATCTACTCCTAGTTCCTTGGCTGCATCCTGTATGGATGAGAACGATAACACCTGATTGGTCTATGGGTCAAACAGTGCTATCTCCTTACGCAGATGTTCATTGACACAGCCCTTGGCTCGTCCTTTCTTCATCTCTACCTCATTACCATCTTCATCAAGATACTTACCCTTGGGGAGCAATCTACCAGTCTTACAGGCACTCTCAAACACCGTATTGGATACCTTAATGAACAGATGCTTGGCTTCTACCTCTTTGTAATCCCAATTCAGGTATTGCTCATTCCACTCTCGCACAGTTTCAGTCCGTGTTACCGAATGAATCTTATATCCGAGTCGTTCCAAAGTTCCTACGATACGACCATTGATGTAGATGCTCACCTGCCTTGTGAGTTCATGAGGAGTGAGAGAGTAATACTTCTCATGGCGGCACTTCCTTTCAAGTTTCGCCACAGCATCGTTGATTTCCTCCATAGATTCCTGATAAGAGAGCATGATGTCATGAGCCTTCTGCGTGAAGATGAGATTTGCAACTTCTTTCATTCCATTGTCATAAAAACTCTTGGCATTGAGGTATAATGACCTAGCGTTTTGGAATACTCGTGCCTTCTCCATACTCTTTACGGTCTCTCTCAATCTGGAAATCTTACTCTCTTCCTTATCGGTGCGTGGTCTTGCCTTGGATTTGAGAGTGAAGTAATACCCCTTATCAGTAATGAGGTAGAACCATTGGAATGGGAAGTGGTATATCTTCTCCTCAATCCTGTCAGGGTAGATGGCTTTGATAGCCTTGGCAATCTCTGCGTCCTGTTCATCCCTCGTCATCTTGTAGAAGTCGGAGGGGAGTTTCAATCGCTCCACCTCCTGCACCTCATGTTCCTTGCACCACTTGGATACAGCCTTCTCATGGGGCTTGTATTGGTGCAAGTTATTCTGTGCTTCTACCGACTTTACTAGGGCATCTACATCCAAGTTATAATTAGTCATGCTCATAATTCTTGTATAATCAGTTTCTTCGTTTTATTCATCTACTTATACTTCAACCACTATTATACGCATGTTCTATAAAAAAATCCGACTTGGTGATAATTCCACGGAGATGTCTCATCCATGCTCCCAGCATGGGTATTGACCTCATAAATACCTATATGAAGATTGAACAGTTGTCAGAGATACTAGATAAGCAGGTTGTCAAGAGTAGTGCAGTCAATAATGTGGAGCGTATGAGTAAGGCTGTCAGGAAGGTTCTGACGGAGGACGCTAAACAGATGAGCCAAGGTAAGGATGCTTATGAGGAAGCACGGCAGCGTGACTTTGAGAAGAAGTTGAACGAGGACATGAAGCATCCCCAGAAGAGAACCTTTGCCGAGATGGTGAATAGGTATCTGTAAAGGCAGATGCGGGTTTGACTTCTTGATGACCTGCTTTCTGATACCCTAATCTAACATTTGTAATACGCTGATACGGAAAATTTAGTAACACAAATTTATTGTAAAATTTTTCGGAAAATTTTTCTTGGATTTTTTCAATCCTGCTATTCAATCTCATAATCAAAGCATTTCTATTAGAACGACTTATAGAGATGCTTCTTTTTATGGAAAGGTTCTGCTGTGGAGAACGCCCCTACTAGGTAAAAGCCTGTTCTGACAGATTGTCCGAGTAAATTTTACTCGGACGCTGGTGTAAGAGCGAGAGAATACCAAGATAAGGTGTGTAACAGCGTGGCGAAAGAGTAGGGAAAGGGGTGTCAGTTGAGTGTCCGAGTAATGTGAGAATTCAGAAAATGTTGAAATTTGAGTCAAAGTATTGACAATGAGTTGCATACGGTCCGAGTAAAATCCGAGTTGCTACTACTACTTTTCAGCCGTTTTCAGGGCATTTTTGAGAATGGTTACAAAAGCAAGAGGGAGTTACTTTTTATCGTAACTCCCTCATTTTCAGTTATACGCACGAGAGGACTCGAACCTCCACGACTCTCATCACTAGAACCTGAAACTAGCGCGTCTACCAATTCCGCCACGTGCGCATTTGGATTTGGTGCGGGCGAATTAAACCACAAAGCTCGATGAATTGCAAGACAAATTTGCAAAAAAAATCAAAAAAAGCATAAAAAAGGATCTATGAAGCAGCTTGCAGAGAGAAAAAGGAGGTGATATAATGAGTCAGGATGAACAGGGGAACGCCAGAGGACACCACCAAATCTGCGGTACTGCAGCCGGCAACCGAGCACGTGCGGCGTCCGGTCGGTACTCAGCCGGGTATACCGGATCATGAGATTCTGCGCATGATTGGGTTTGGGGCGTATGGAGAAGTCTGGCTGGCGCGCTCGCTGACAGGAGCTTACCGCGCCGTGAAAGTGGTCTGGCGTGAAGATTTTGCAAATGATGCTCTGTTCGCCCGGGAATTTGAGGGGATACTCAACTACGAACCCATTGCGAGGGATATCATCGGCCTGGTACACATCCTGCATGTCGGACGGCACGGCGGGGAAAATCCGTACTACTACTATGTGATGGAGCTGGCAGATGATGCTTACACGGGAATTCAGCTTGACCCGGAGGGCTACACACCGCGCACGCTGCAAAGTGACATGAAGCTCTACGGAAGTCGGGCCATGCCGCTGGATTATGTGCTGGAAGTGGGGTGTCAGCTGGCACGTGCTCTGGAAGCGCTGCATGCAGAGGGGCTCACACACCGGGATGTAAAACCGGCAAACATCATATTTGTAAACGGGCGAGCCAAGCTGGCAGATGCCGGGCTGGTGGCAGCCGACAATCAGCGCGCCTTTGTCGGTACAGAGGGGTATATCCCACCGGAAGGGCCGGGCAGCCCCAGAGCTGATGTTTATGCACTTGCCAAAGTGCTCTACGAAATGGGCACCGGGTTGGACAGGCTCAACTTCCCTACTCTGCCGGATGAGCTGCCGGAGGGAATCTCCCACCGCCGCTGGCTGCATTTCAACCGGCTTATCTGCAGAGCAGCTGAACCTACTATCAACAAAAACAGTATCACCTCAGCCCTGAGCTTTGCAGAACAGCTGGAAGCCCTGCGGGATGATGTCCCCCACCGCCGGCGGCGGAAACAACGCCGCACAGAGCGGGAAGGCGCTCCCCGATTCCGCCGAAGTTACGCCGCTGTGGCTGTTCTCAGTATTATTCTGGCGGCAATCATAGGGGTGCAGTTCCTGCCGGATGACATGCAGCAGCGCTTACGCAGAGCTCTGGCAGAACTTTCCGGTACGCCTCCCCCCCCTCTCCTGCCGCCGCTTGAGCCTCTGACTGCACCTGAGCTACCAAGTCTGCCGACATTGCACACCCTGTCCGCTCTGCCGGAAAGCAGCTCTGCTGCACCGGAACCCACCGGCAAGGGGCAGCTCTTCATCGGCAGTGTCCCCAGTAGTGCCTCTGTCTACACCATGGAGGGGGAGTATGTGGATGAAACCCCGTATGGCCCCATCACTGTCAAAAGCGGCAAGCAGGTAGCCTTCATCATCCGCAAGGATGGTTTTGCCGATTCTTATGCGGAGGGCATCATCCCGGACGGCAAAATGCTTTCCCTGACCCCCGCTCTGCGCCCCTACCGCCCCCCCGTCACCGGTCAGGCGTGGAAAGATGCTCTGCAAACAAACTATCTACCCGCAGGTGGACTTCACAAAGCGGAAAAACCGGTCACGGCGAAACAATTTGAGGAGTTCCTAAGCTCCCGAGCCAAACATCTCAAACCCATCCCCTTTGAAAAACTGGGGGAAACGGTCTTAACTACACAACAGGGTATCAGCTCTTTCACCCTATGGCTCACCCGAAAATGTGAGGAAGCCGGTACCATCGGCAGAGACCACTCCCTCATCGCTCGCCCGGAACCCGGCACAGAAAATGATAACAAGCTGTGCAGCTATCGGCTCTACACTATGCTGGTGCAGAAAACCCCCATCAGCATTTATTCCAATCCGCCCGGTGCCAGAGTCACACTCAACGGGCTTCCTCTGGGGGTCACCCCCATGCAGGACATGAAAGTGCCGCTGGCTCCTTATTTCCTTGAAGTGAGATTGCCCGGCTACACCACCATTCGCCGCAGTGGGCTTTCCCCGCGTGATTTGGTGCTCAACCTGAATCTGAAACCGAATCACTCACTGATTTTCGGGAGTCAGTGGATTAACAGCCTAGGCATGAAGATGCTGCCCGTTGCACCCTCACTCATGGCAGCCGCCACAGAGGTGCGTGTCTCCGATTATCGTGAGTTCTGCAAAACAACGGGCGCACGCCTGCCGGAACACCCTACTGCTGAGCATAATGAACACCACCCGGTGGTCAATGTCTCCCGAAAAGATGCCGAGGCTTTTGCCGCGTGGCTTACCAAAAGCGAGCAGGATAACAGCCTCATCGAGCAAACGGATTTTTACCGTCTACCCACAGATGCAGAGTGGAGTCTCCTAGTGGGCTGCGGAGCGGAAAAAGGTAACACCCCCTACGATAAACACCGCCACCACGTAACCACCTCCGGGCGTTTCCCTTGGGGTAATATCTGGCCTCCCCCACGCGGCAGCGGCAACTATGCCGACATGAGCACTCTGGGCAACCGCCCCGCAGACCATATCCTACCGAAATACAGAGATGATTTCCCCTTCACCTCTCCCGTAGGCTCATTCCCCGCAAATGCGCTGGGAATTCATGACCTCTCCGGCAATGTTCAGGAATGGGTAAGTGATGAATACGGCGGGCCGGTGGATTTCCAATTCCGGCACTACGGAGTCACCCGCGGCGGGGACTACTTCTCCTTCCGCCCCGGGCAACTCTCCTCTCACAGCCGCATACCGCACCCCCCGGTCATGAAGCGTGACACCATCGGCTTCCGCCTCGTTCTGGAGCGGAGGAGAGAGCACGTTCACCCCTAAAGCTGGCAGACATGCCAACGGAACAACGGGGCGCGGCAACGCGCCTTTTGTTCAACGCCAACGGCTACCCGAATCTGGTCAAATGCGCCCTGGCGGCAGGAGCAAACGTGAACGCACGCAACAAACCCGGCGATACCCCGGAAGGCATAGCAGCCGCCCACAGTCACACAGAAATCGTTAATCTCCTGCCGGAAAGTCAGAATATGGTCAGCACATCGAAAAAAAATCGTGAATGACGCAGGCTGCACCATTTACTTTCTGCAAGCCACGCTTATTTCCCGTATTACCTCCCGAAGCTTTGGCCGAGTAGCTATGGCTCCGGGAGCATGAGCATATTGACAAGGATTCGGCTCCCACCGCCCCGTACTATTAATAAACAGACTTCTCATGCATAACGCGATTGATAACTCTTTGATTAAATAAGCTTGACCGACATGTTGTTTCGTGATAGATTTGCTCGCGACGGTCACCGACACCGAACCACGTATATTTCACCATGTCAACAGAACTTCCTCAACGAGTCCACACGCGTCTCTCCGGGGCAAACATAAGCATCATATGTGCCCGGTACAACGAAAAGTACACAGACGCCCTTCTTCAAAATTGCCTAGCCGAACTGGAGGAGTGCGCCCCATATGCCAAGATTAACATCATCCGTGTACCGGGCGCTTTTGAAGTACCCGTCATGGTGAAACGAACCATCAATTCCCCCTCAGAGGCAGATCAACCTAACGTGGTAATTGCGTTCGGCGTAATCCTGAGAGGTAGTACTGCACATGCTGATTTAGTGGGCACGGCAGTTACTAACCAGCTCATGAGCCTGGCATGCGAGACCATGGTACCGATTATTCACGAAGTTCTGCTGCTGAATGACGAGCAACAGGCGTTCGCCCGCTGCATTGCCTCTACCCTTAACCGCGGACGGGAAGCTGCCCGTGCCGCTATTTCCATGCTTGAGCTTCTGGAAGCAGAAACCAAACGTAACCGCAATATTAACCGACGCGGTAACATCAAATAAAATTTTCATACCCATGAGCATCAACCGCAGCGAAGTTCGCAAATCCGCTCTCACGCTTCTGTACGCTATCCGCGAAAACGGTAACGATGCAGAAACTTTTTATTTCGATATCTTCTGGACAATTGCACAGGAGAAAAAAACGGATCGCCTGCGCGAAGCTCATAGCCGCGCTGTTCTGCACACCTGCCGAGCCTCCGGAGAGAGTGCCCGGCTGCTGGCGGACCGCGCGGAGTCACTTCTTTCCGCCATGCAGGGAGACTTAACCACGGTCACCCTGCGCGATGAGACAGAGCGCTACGCCAACCAAAACAGGGCATTTGAGGCTGCTGTCTCTGCACTTGCCTACAGTCTGGGAGACAAACGCCGGGAGGGTACTGAGCAACTTGCACTCTGCACACGTGATGTCCTGCGGCTGGCTGCTGCCCTGAGCACCATGGGAACAGACCTGCTTCACCGCTTCGCTGACTACCCTACTTCCCGTGCTGTTACTGAGCCGCTTGCAGCTGCCGTACGGCGCCGCAGCAAACTCTTGGAAGCTACGGCGGCACTTTCAGACCCCCTCACGCTTGCAGACAGCAAGGAACATGCCGGGCTCGCACGCTTGGCTGCAGATTTGCAGGAACTGCGCCCCGCCACAGAGGAATTAGTAAGGGCTATCCTAAAGAACAGAGATGCACTGGAAACAGAGCTTGCCGGGCTGATTGCCAACTATTCTCTGGAACGCGTGGATACGATTGACAGTTGCATCCTGCTTCTCTCTCTCTACGAACTGCGCTTCAACAAACTGGAACCCGCCATCGTCATCTCGGAGGCAAATCTGCTTGCCAACGCATACTCCGGTCCCAAGAGCGCACCGTTTATCCACGGCATTCTTGCCGCCGCCGCCAAAGCCTGATTTTCCACCCACCCATGGCACATTTCTTTACCAGATTAATCGACAAGTTCCTCGGCGAGCCGGAAATTGACTGGGACGAGCTGGAGGCGGACCTCATCTCCGCCGATATCGGCGCCAAGCGCGTGCTGCCGCTCATAGAGGAACTTCAGGAGCAGGACAGTCAGGATGCCTGTGATATTGCCGATTACATCAAGGCACAACTCCGCTCCGCTTTTCCCGCTGACCTGCCTCAGCTGCCGATTCCTCAAGGCGGGAAGCCTGCGGTCATCATGATGGTGGGGGTCAACGGTGCCGGCAAGACTACCACTTCCGCCAAACTGGCCTACCGTCTGCAACAACAGGGCAGGAAAGTGCTGCTGGCTGCGGCAGATACCTTCCGCGCCGCCGCTGTAGAGCAGCTGGAAAGCTGGGCCAACCGGCTGAATGTTCCCCTGTATAAGGGGAGACCCAACCAGGATCCGGCCTCCGTGTGCTATGAGGCTCACACCCGTGCCGTCAACGAAGGCGCAGACTACCTCATCTGCGACACAGCCGGTCGTCTCCACACCCGCCACAATCTCATGGAAGAGCTCTCTAAAATCCGGCGTTCCATAGCCAAGCAGGACGAAGCCGCCCCACACGCCTGTTATCTGGTGGTAGATGCCACCACGGGCGGCAACGCACTCATGCAGGCGAGAGAGTTCCACAAAGCCACCCCGCTCAGCGCCGTGGTCATCACCAAGATGGATGGTTCCGGCAAAGGCGGCGTAGCTGTTGCTATTCAGGATGAACTGAACATCTCCCCCATCTTCCTCGGCACGGGAGAGGGCAAGGATGACCTCATCCCCTTCCGGGCGGATGAATACGCCAACACCCTGCTCTGAGTTTCTTAGGCAACCATGCAGACAAAGCCCTCACTTCTGGAATACACGGCTGATGCGCTCAAATCCCTGCTGAGTGAACTGGGGCACAAACCTTTCCGTGCCACTCAGATTCTGGAGTGGGTGTGGAAACACCGTGCGGCAGACTTTGAGCAGATGAGCAACCTGCCCCCTGCCCTGCGCACACAGCTGGCAGAGCGTTTCACCCTGCGCCCGCTGGAAGTAGTGGAGGTGAGTGAAAGCTCCACCGGCACTACCCGCAAATTTCTCTCCCGCATGCAGGACGGTCATCTGGTGGAATCCGTCATCATCCCCGCCGCAGAGGGCAAAGGCGGCGCACAGAGCGACCGCATCACCCTCTGCGTCTCCTCTCAGGTGGGCTGCGCCTTCGGCTGTCGTTTCTGTGCCAGCGGGCTGCTGGGCTTCACCCGCAACCTGACAGCGGGTGAAATTCTGGGGCAAATACTGGCAGCAGAGAAAGTGAGCGGCAACCGCGTCAACAACCTGGTATTCATGGGCATGGGAGAGCCGCTGGCCAATATCGACAACCTGCTCACCGCTCTCACCGTCATCCTGGACCCGCACGGGCTCAACATCGGCGCGCGCCACATCACCATCTCCACCTCCGGAAACGTCCCCGGACTGCGCCGACTGGCTGAGTTCGGCAAACCGTTGCGTCTCGCTATCTCCCTGCACGGCGCGAGCGATGACGTGCGCTCGCAAGTCATGCCGGTGAACCGCAAATGGCCGCTGGGGCAGCTCCTCCCTGCCCTGCATGAGTGGAACAAAACCGGTAAACACATGATTACGCTGGAGTACATCCTCATTCAGGATGTCAACGCCGGCATGGATGAAGCCCGCAAGCTGGCCCGCGTGGCTCGCGAACTCAACGCCAAGGTCAACCTCATCCCCTACAACACCGTGGAGGGACTCCCCTGGGTGCGCCCCTCGGAAGCCCATTGCAAAGCCTTCTGCCGAGCGCTCATGGCAGAGAAAATCCCCGTCACGATGCGCTACGAAAAGGGGCATGATATCAACGCCGCCTGCGGTCAGCTGCGCCTGCGCAAAGTGCAGACAGAAGCCACCGGTAACTGATTTTTTCATTGTCTTTCGGGGCGAAACTTGGTAGTCTGGGGCAACTCATGAAACTCTCCGTTCTCGTTCTTCTTGCGTTATCTGCCGCTCTCTCCACTGCCACTGCCGCGCAGGCTTGGGTGGATGGTGTCAGCCAGACATCAGGTTGGTATGATGCCAACAAGGCGAATCCCGACAGCGAAGACGGTGACAATGATTTATGCTGGGCCGCCTCTGCATCCAACCTCATTGCCTGGTGGCAGGATAAATACAACACACCTGCCGAAATTCCTACGGACATCGACGATATCTGGTCTACTTTCAAAAACAGAGTGGAAGCAGATGAGGGAGGTGATACACACGCGGCTTTTCAATGGTGGTTAACCGGGGTGTATGTTCCTACGACCGATGCAGAAAGATTTCGCTCCATCTTTTCGAAAGACACCTATTCTACCCTACCCTCATGGGCTGGTTACTATTACAGTGAATACGGAGATGAATTGGGATATACCTATAACCCATTCACAAAAAAATGGGAAAGCTCATTGTCCGATTTTCTCTGTGCGGATTATCGGAACTCCGTCACATCTGATAACATCATCTCACTCGTGTTGCAGGGATGTGGCGTGGGGCTCGGCGTGACGGATGATGCCGCCAGTTTCGGCCACGCCATCACCCTCTGGGGGCTGGAATATGACAGCAGTACGAATGCTATCTCACGCATGTGGCTGACTGATTCGGATGACGCGCAATACAATTTCGGACAGGACGGTTTGTTCGCCGTTGATGTCACTACCCGTGATAACAAGCTCTACATCGACACCCCCAACAGTAACTGGTACAGGGAGGAGGAAAATATCTACATCAGCCACCTCTTTGCCATTGATCCCGCAGTCAGCACCGAATGGGGAATCCCCTTAGCTGTCCCTGAGCCCGGCACCGCCACCCTTTCCCTGCTGGGATTAACGGGGCTGCTGACCCGCCGCAGAAGAAAGTAAAAAACGGGTGCTTTTTCCCTGTCATTTTGCTTGATTACCAAGAGTCAGGCAGGTATAATACCCGCGCTATGGCGGGTAAGATTCGCATCAGTCCGGCGAGATGGGTATTTCTGGGGCTTCTGGCTACCGGATTTGTCTCACTTGCTGCCTACATCATCTGGGGCTATGCGCGCACGCCGAAATCACCGCATCAGGGAACGCAGAGCGTCTACAATCAGGACACACCACCGGACGTCATGCCGGAAAAACTACTACTCGGGCTGATTCAGCTGCGCCCTGAAGAAATAGTCAAAATCCCCTACATAGACGGCTTTGAATCCCCCATCGGGGCAGATAACGGTGCCATGAGCTACGATGCTCAGCCCTTCGGCAGCCCCAATCCGGCACGCGGCGGCAACCACTGCGGACAGGATCTCAACGGCATCGGCGGGCAGAACACGGATGAGGGAGAGCCCGTGAGAGCCGCTGCCCGCGGCATGGTTATCTACAGCGGGAAGCCCTCTGAGGACTGGGGCAACGTGGTGATACTGGCTCACCGCATCCCCGGGGATGCCCGCATCATCCAGACCCTGTACGCCCACCTGAAAGAAAGCAACGTGACCCCCGGGCGCATGATACCACGCGGAGCCCGCATCGGCAGCATCGGCACGGCTGAGGGTCACTATCTTGCCCACCTTCACTTTGAAATGATAGCCTCCCGCTGTGTAGAAGCCGGCATGCCCGGCTACAGCCCGAAAGGTGTCATGAACCGCCTTGACCCGGGGGAGCTGATGAGCCACCACCCGGCACCGAACCACCCGGATTTGTACGACAGTATCCGCCGTCTCCGCATCCGCGAGGCCGCCCTGCAGGCACCGGCACAGCAGCCCGCAGCCGTCCCGGAGGGAGCCATACCCGTCACACCATCTCAATTCCTTTAAATCGACAACATCTACCATGAGCCGCAACATCATCCTTTTCCTCTGTGCATTTCTCGCCACCATCGGCATCAGTATCGGCATCTTCTGGCTGCTGGGTGTCCGGGCAGATGACCTCATGAACACCGTCAAGCCGGCAGTCAAGCCCACCGCCGCCGCTCCCTCAGCTCCGGCAGAAGCGCCCAAGCCCGAAGCCCCTAAACGCCCTGAGCCGAAACCCGTTGCAGAGCCGACACCGGCTCCCACCCCGCAACCGGCACCGGCACTGCGCACGGAACCCAAGGTAACCACCCCGGCGGCTGAACCTGCACCGGAGCCGGCTCCGGCGCCGCTGAAGCTGGCAGAAACACCGCGCAACGCCGAACACGCCGCCGCACTCACCGCTGCGGCAGCTCTGAGCACGGATAACCCGCAGGAAGCGCTCAAACGGCTGGTAGAAAAGGGCGAAATGACCCCGGAAGCCGCAGCCGCGCTGGCAGCATGGGCAGCCAACAACAAGGTAAAAGCCGTGGAAGAAGTGGGCAACAGCCGCCGTGCCAACGGTGACCGCGTGACCCGCTACCGCCTTGTCTCCGAAAATGGGAAGGAAGATTTACTTCTGGATGTCGTGACCACCCGTGATGGTTCCACCATCATTGAAAGCGTCAAAACCACCTCTGCCGACAAGACCGACATCAGCACGGCCTGTGACTCCATCACCGTGGCAGAAGGCTTTGTGGAAGCCGTGCGCCGCGGAGACATGGCCACCGCCCGCAACATGGTCACCGGCACGGAAGTATCGGATGCCACGGTGGCAGGTCTCTGCATGATTTTTGAGGAAGGTGAGTTCAGGCTGCGGCAGCAGGCCCCCATCCGCAACACCTTTGAGAACGAAACCAACTCCGGCTACCTCGTCTACGTGGAATCACGCCACAATGACAAGCCTGCCAATATCGGCATGGAGCTGGAAAAAGTGCAGGAAAAGGGCTGGCTGGTCAAAGCTGTGGCATTGGATGCCCTGCTGAGCAGCTATGAGGGACTGGCTACCGCAGAGGGCGGTCACTACTTCCCCATCGTAAAAAATCCCAAGGGAGGAGACTCGCTGGCACTGTTCTTCGCGTTCAATGAGTCCGCCCTCACGCCGCGCTCCCTGCGCCAGCTGCAGATAGTGGCAGAGCTGTTGAAGCAGAGTCAGGGTAAGCTCAACATCTCCGGTCACACTGATGACGTGGGCTCGGAGAAATACAACCAGAAACTCTCAGAACGCCGCGCTGATGCCGTGAAAGAAGCTCTCGTCTCCTTCGGTGTGCAGGCTGAGCAGATTACCACCCACGGACTGGGCAAGAGCCAGCCGCGCCGCACCTACGCCAGCGATGCCTCGGAACAGGAGGTCAACTATATCCGCGGTGAAAACCGCCGCGCGGAAATCTACCTGGACTTCGAATCATGAAGTACCGGCTGCGGCCGGAGGAACCGGCGCATGACTATGCTACAGAGCTGAATCCGGAGCAATACGCCGCCGTCACCACCACGGCTCGTCATGCGCTTGTCATCGCCGGTGCAGGCAGCGGCAAGACCCGCACCCTGACCTACCGCGTGGCATGGCTGCTGGAGCACGGGGTTGCACCGTGGCGTATTCTGCTGCTGACTTTCACCAACAAAGCTGCCCGCGAAATGTTGGAACGCGTGGAACAGCTCACCGGCACGGCTCCCGCCATGCTCTGGGGCGGCACGTTCCACTCCATTGCCAATCGGCTCCTGCGCCGCCATGCCGAGCTGCTGGGCTACCGCCCGGGCTTCTCCATCCTGGATTCGGATGACCAGCGCGCTCTCATGCGTGCCCTCGTGAAGCAACACCATGGCAAAACCGCGAAAAACGATCGCTTTCTCAAGGCAGAAGTCCTCCTCTCCGTGCACAGTCTCGCGGTAAATACCGGGCGCACGTGGCAGGATGTGCTGGACAGCGATTACCGCCACCTCTCCCGCTATAGCGACACGCTGGAAGCAATCTACCGCGACTACGCCGCCCGCAAACGAGAACAGAACGCCATGGATTTTGATGACCTGCTGACCAATCTGCTGCGGTTGCTGCAGGAACAGGCTGATATACGTGCGGAATTACAGGAGCGTTTCACCCATGTACTGGTAGATGAGTATCAGGACACCAACCTGCCGCAGGAACAAATCATCTCACTGCTGGCGGGAGGCATGGGAAGCAGCCTCATGGCCGTGGGTGATGATGCCCAGAGCATCTATTCCTGGCGTGGAGCGGATGTGAAGCATATTCTGGATTTTCGTAACAATTACCCACAGGCAGAAATCTTCCGCATCACCACCAATTACCGCAGCGTCCCCGCCATTCTGGATATTTCCAACGCTGCCATTGCTCTCAACTCCTGTCAGATTCAGAAAGAACTGCAACCGGCACGGGAGAGCAACCGCATGCTCCCCGCCGTCATACCCGCCCCGGATAACCGCACGGAAGCCCGTTTCATTGCTCAGCGTATTGATGAACTCATGGCCGGCGGTATCCCCGGCAGGGATATTGCGGTTCTCTACCGTGCACACTACCACAGCACGGATGTGCAGATGGAGCTGTCGCGCAACCACATCCCCTACCGTATCACCAGCGGTTTACGCTTCTTTGAACAGGCACACGTTAAGGACGTAGTCGCTTTCCTGCGTCTCCTCTGCAACCCGGGAGATGAAATCGCTTTCCGCCGCATCGTCTCCACTTTCCCCCGCGTGGGAGAAGCCACCGCGGGCAAGATGTGGAACGCCTGGCGGGATACGGCTCAGGCGCACCTGAACGCTCATTCGGAGAGTGCCCGTATCCAAGCCCCGCACAGTGAGGTATTTGCAAAAACTGCCGTCCCGGCCGCCGTACGACCGCACTGGGCAGCATTTCTGAGTCTCATGGACTCCCTGCACCCGGAGGAAAAAGAGTTGATTCCCGCCGAACTGGTAGCCGCCGTGCATGCCTACCTGGAACCATGGATGCGCACGGCATACGAGAATTATGATGAACGGGAGGAGGATTTGCACCAGCTGGCGCGCACCGTGGGAGAGGAAGAGGATCTGGAGAGCTTTCTGGCACAGGTTGCCCTGCTCAGCGAGGTTGACCAAAGCAGCGTGGCAGCGGATGATGACTGCGTGACGCTGAGCACCATCCACCAGGCCAAGGGGCTGGAGTGGAAAGTCGTGTTCCTGATTTTTCTGGGAGAGGGACTCTTCCCTCACCGCCGCGTCATGGACAGCGGCAACCCCGCCGACATGGAAGAGGAGGTGCGCCTTTTCTATGTGGCTCTCACACGCGCCCAGGATCAACTCTACCTCAGCTTCCCACGCTACAACGGACGAAGCTACGACTCACAATTCTGTCCGCCTTCACGATTCCTCACAGCCCTACCCTCCGAAATGATGGAACTATGGGAAGTGGGTTGATACCGCATGTGTCACTTTACCGAGCTCTGCATAGTAGGGCTGTTAGCGGGCAGCGGATTCAGGCGGCGTACTATTCGTGAGGAGATGCCCGGCAGCGTTAGAATGCATATCGTTATTCAGCTGATACCGTGAAGCTGCCACGTTTTTTCTCGGAAGCAGATACTTCAACATACCGCCCAACTCCTCCCACACGGCGGTATAATCTACCAGCAAGGTTTTCTCATCCTTGGCTACCTCGCGAATAATGCGTCAAAATGCGCTCGAGACGGCTTAGCCGTCAGCGCAAGCGAATTACCACCCCGCACTTCGCGGACAATGGCCGTCAGCTCAGAGCAAAACTGGTTGGTGTCACCATAGCAATCGCCGTCATTGATACCAAAATTAATAAACACCACATCCGGGCAGAACTGTTTCAAACTCCTCTCCGTGTGCTCCGGAAAGCCATGTGCGGTTTCGCCGCTCGCTCCGGCATTAATCACCAAAGCATTGGTGCGTCAAGTCTTATTATCTCGCATCATTTCCCACTTTATCAATTCCACCCAATGCTCGGAACAACTCCGCCTACCGTGCGTGATGCTATTCTCCTCAGAAACAGCCATTTCAGAATTATTTACTGCGGCATTTAACGCTTCATAATCAGGCTGTCCGGCAACTTTCTCCACACTTACACCCCATACCGGCGTACAAAGAATTCCGACAATAGTCATGACAACGTGTATCCGCTTTATACCTCACGCACCGTGAACTATTTTACGTCCTTCCCAAATAGGACGAACCGTTGTCTCTTTTGTTATCAGAAAAATTATAGTAAACGTAATACACTCATACCACAAGTCAACGTCCCCGCAATAACATATTCCCCGGCAGTACCCAAAAGACTGCCGGGGAATATAATACTGAAAATATATCTATCAGGCTTCGTTCTGGAGAGCTTCTTCAGCCAACATGCGGCAGGAACGCAAATCCAGTTTTCCGGTAGGCAGCGTGGGAATGGATTCCACGGGAACCACATATTTGGGAGCCCAAAGATTCGGGATGTTATGGGATGCCAAAGCGCTGCGTATTTCAGCCAAGATGGCTTTTTCCTCAGAAGAACGCTGGTGCTGAGGCAGAGCAGAAAGCAGAACAAGCGCCTCACCCTTCTGCTCATCAGCAATACCGGTCACGGCAATCTGTACCCCGCCTTCTGCTGAGGGGTCTACCTGAAGCGCCTCACAAATAGCCTGCTCCACACCCTCATGGGGAACCATCTCTCCGCCTACCTTAGAGAAGCGGGACAAGCGACCGCCCAGCGTAATGAAACCGTTGAGATCTACAGAGCCGATATCACCGGTCTTAAACCAACCATCGCGGAACAACTCGGAGTTCATTTCCTCCTTACCCACGTAGCCGTTGAAGATATTGGCACCCTTGAGCCAAATCATACCACGCTCAGAGAGCGGAATCTCTCGGGTATCATCATCCAAATCCGTCACACGCACAGCAATGCCGGGCAGCGGAGCACCAATACTGCGCTTCACCGTTCCGGGCACATAGAAAGCGGACCCCGGCACGGCAGGAGCATCCACTATATTCACAGAACATACGGGAGATGCCTCGGTAAGGCCGTATCCCTCCAGCAGTTCCACGCCGTAGCGTTCCTTAAACTCCCTCTCTAAATCAGGCTGCAGCTTCTCTGCCCCCACGATAAAGTTGCGGACGCTGCGGAAAGTGTCCTGCTTGGCTCGGCGCAGCATGGCGCGGGCAAAGGTGGGCGTGGAGCAAGCAAGCGTGATGCCGTATTTCTCTATCAGCTCACACAGGCTGCGGGCATCCGTCGGGTTGGGATAAGATACCACAGGATAGCCGGTCAGCAGCGGCAGGAACATGGTCACCGTGACCCCGAAGCTGTGGAAGATAGGCAGACTGCCCAGGAAAACCTCATTCTGCAAATCCAGACGGCTGGCACACTGCGCCACATTGGCCAGTACCATACGGTGCGTGAGCACCACGCCCTTGGGCTCACCGGAAGAACCACTGGTAAAGAGCATTACGCACTCGTCATTATTGCGGCGGGCATCCGTATCAAAACGCTTGCAGAGGAAGTTGGCGGGAGCCAGCTTGGCCATAAGCACGTTGGCAATAAGCTTTTTCTTATCCAACCCACTCAGCAAATCTTCCACATAGATGCACTGCTCATCCGGCGGCCAGGGGAATGCATCCAGCTTCTGGCGGAACTTGCGGGCGGTGATAAATGTCTTGAGCTCAGCCTGCCGCACGGTACTCTCAAAAGCGGCCTTGGAAGATGCGTAGTTGATGAGCACGGGAGTAACCCCTGCCAACAGGCAGGAAAGCGTGCCGATGACACCGCCTGCCCCGGGAGGAAGAATGACACCGATGCGCGGCTCCTGACGCTGTTTCAGCATGGGAGCCACCGTCATCGCCACGCCCAAGGCTTTGAAGAACGGAAGCTCTGAGCCGGTCATGCCGTCTATCACCTTCACTTTCGGATTGGCACGCAAGCTCTTCACCAGAGCCGTGGCCACGGAACCACACAGCTGCGGACAGGCGGCAAACATTTCCGCCCCTTTGTTCATCCACGCAGAAAGCACCCGTTCCCCGGTACGCGGACCGGGATGCAGCTGCGGCATGATACACATCTCCTCACGGCAGGGCTGGGAGTTGTCATCACGGAACAAGCCGTTCAGGTTATCCGTGTAATACCCAAGGAAAACAGGAATGGGCGAAATATGCAGGCTACCCAGCGCAGAGAGGAAAGGAGAAGGCACATCGGCCAGCGTGCCGCGCACCTTGGCTATCAGACCCGGCAGGAACACCACGCTCTTACCGGTGGCCATGCGATCTAAAATCTGCTCACGCACCCGGCGGGAAGTTGTCTTGCGGAAATCAAAGTACTCAATATCCACCTTTTTCTTCTGCAGGTACTCCATAACCTCCGGAGCCGGGGGGAAAGTGGGGTCAACAAGGTAGCATACCTGGTCATTCAGCAGATGATGCAGAGCCTTGCCGGCAGCCACGCTCAGGCGGTTTACCATGTACAGCGCCGGGCTCTTCACATTCTCCTGCCCGCTGACAGTCAGCGGATTATTCAACACGGGAAGAATTGCCATAAAAAATGAGTTGATGTTGTTCTGTGCTCTGGGTTGCAGAAAAGACCACCCGCTCACCAATAAGCGGGTGGTCTCTTTTACCCGCAGGTATATTCTAGCATATAACCTGCCGTTTTCCAGTAAATTCTTAACTGTCTTCCCAAGTTTTAGAAAGTGTAGGTCAGAGACACGCTGCCCACCACACCGAATTCACGGAAGGGAACCATGGTGGAGTTCTCCGTATAATGCTTGAATTCAGATGACTGGTTAGCTTTCAGACCGCCTTCCCCAAGCCAGTTGAAGCTCACACCGGGGGTAAGAATAAGGTTCTTTTTGATGAACCAAGGCGTGGAGAACTTAATCCAGAAAGCCTGAGAACCGTTATCACAGGCGTTGTAACGGCCATCAAAGTAGTCAGCCGTGGCGCTCATGGCAAACTCCAGCACACCTGCCACCTTGATATCATCCGGCGTACCGATGATGGGCGCCTTGAAGCGTACATACGGCTCAAACCACCAACCGCGGATACCCTGGAAGCTCAGGCTTGTGGTCACACCGACGGACACCCACTTGGCAGGAGTCCACTCCGGAGCAATGAAAACCTCATTCACACAGGAAGCACCCTGCCAGCGATAGTGCTTGGCCATCACACCCAGCAGACCGCCGTGCACGAACTTGTGACCGAATGCCACGTTCCACTTTTCCTGCGTGTACTTTAAGTCACTGACAATGGCAAACTCGTTTTCGATGTTGGCCTGCTTAATCTTGCGCTGACCGGCGGCTTTCACAACATTAGCCTTTTCCTCAGGAGACATATTCATGAAGTACTCCATGGGAATTCCTTGTTCCGCAGAAAGTTGGGCAGCTGCACCCATAAACACCGTATTAGGACCGGCATTCGGGTTGCCGTACAACGTGTGACCGGAGGTCGGCACCTGATAAGCAATCGTGTTATTGAAGGTCCAGCCGCCCTCACGCCCGAAATCATAGCTGGTCTTGAGAGCCGTGAAAAGAACGCTGTCACCCTGTGCTACAGAGTGGGACACCACATAACCGCGCCCGGTGTAGTTTGTAGCATAGCCACCGGTCAGGGAGCCGGAAAGGCGCTTAAAGTCCGGTGCCTGCTCAAGAGTAACGGCGGGGGTTCCGGCAAGGGCGGTCGTGCTCAGCAGAGCAGCGGCAATCAGTGTATAGCTAAGTTTCATGTGTTATACGTGTTTTGTTTCTTTGTAGGGATTCGGACCTCCGGTTATCCAATCGGTCGTTCTCCGCGCTCAGATTAGCTATTCTAATTGTTTTTGTCAAGAAAATATGCTAGAGTGCAGTCTATTTGTCATATTTTTTTGGCTTTTTTGTCTAATTCTTGGGTATTTTTGGGGTTTTATCTGTCATTTTTGTTTATTTATGCGTCATTTTCTTGAATTTCAGCTAAGAAATATGCAGCTAGAGCTGGCTCTAAGCATATCTCCAACAAAAAGGCGCGGAATCACCTGCACAGAGGCAATTCCGCACCTGAGTAAAAAACGGCGTCAGCTTACTTGATAAGACCCAGCTCACGACCGGCCTGAGCAAAGGCATCAATGGCGCGGTCAAGCTGTTCTGTGGTGTGAGCGGCGGAAATCTGGGTGCGGATACGAGCCTGCTCCTTGGGCACGACGGGGTAGAAGAAGCCCATGGCATAGACGCCCAGTTCCAGCAGGCGGGCGCTCATGCGCTGAGAAAGCGCAGCATCGCCAATCATGACAGGCACGATGGCGTGACCGGCGCCGGCCAGATTGAACCCGCACTGCTCCATGCCCTTGCGGAAATAGGCAGCGTTGCTCTGTACGCGCTCGGTCAGCTCGGTGGAGGCTTCCAGCATGTCCAGCACCTTGATGGTGGTGGCGGCAATGGCGGGCATCACGCTGTTGGAGAACAGGTACGGGCGGGCCTTCTGGCGCAGCATGTCCACGATTTCCTTCTTGGCGGAGATGTAACCACCGGAAGCACCACCCAGAGCTTTGCCGAAGGTACCGGTCAGAATGTCGATGCGGTCCATGACATTGTGGTACTCAGGAGTGCCCTTGCCATGCTCACCCATGAAGCCTACAGCATG
>JAZNLU010000078.1:0-116452 GCA_045579245.1 Akkermansia sp. | reverse complement strand
GGCAGGATTCAGCTTCTTGGAACTGAAGGGGAAGTCGGTGGGGGGGGCGGGGGGGTTTTCACGGTCTGCTGCGTCGGGCTGCGGAGTGTCCCCCGCCGCATCTTCCTGCCCGGGGGCGGGTGTTTCGGGCTGCGGCGGTTGGGCTGTCTGCGTGTTGTCCGGCAGGGGTGGCTGCGGGGGGAGGGGCGGTTGCTGCGGTTTCTTCCCTTCGTGGTTCAGGGCTCCGTCCTGCCGTTCCTGTTCGAAGGTGACAAGTTCGTCTTTTTTCTCACCGGTCTGAGCCGGGGTGAGTTTGTCTGAGCGGAGGTGTTCGGCATCCGGTGCGCTTGCAGCGCGGGTGTTGCGGCTGCCTTCATAGTCCGGCTGCTCCGGGAGGACCTGCGGTGCGTCTGCTGAGGTTTTGGCAAAGGGTTTGCGCTGCGGAGCTTCCTGTTTTTGCTCCGGGGCGGCGGGCTTACTGCGTTGTACGCGGATGAGGCGCTGCTGCTGCCGGGCAGGCAGAGCAGGGGGGCGGTGCTGCCGCCCGCTGCTCAGCGTTATCAGCAGAAGAAAAATCAGGTGCAGTATCAGGGAGAGCAGCAGGCAGAGCGCCATGGCACCCATGCGTTTCTTCCCGGTATGCAGATTTTTCATTGCTCTTATGAAACACCAAACATGCCGGGCTTGCAAGTGATTTACGCGTCACAGAGCGATTTAGACGTATCTTTTCCGCCTCTCTGTGTGCTGAGCGGGATTTTTAACTTGTCATCCGGCTGATAACGTGTTATAAGTCGCTGCGTACGTTATGAACATTCAACCGAAATTCACCCCCGTGCTCGACCCGGGCTTTATCGCCCCGGTGCTTTGGAACAAGGCTTTTGAAGAGAAGGTAGCTGCCACGCCCGGTTCTCATACCGTGGATTTGGCGCTGACCCGTCTGGACGGAACCTGCTTCCGCTGGAGCGGTAAGATTCTCCCCCAGGAGGGTGAGAATGTTGCGCTGAATAATCTCTACATTGAGCGTATCGTCAAGTTCCTGCTCTGGATGAAGGGCGGCTGCACCATTCTGGTGGCAGGTGATGATCAGATTGCTGATATGCTGGCGGCAACCTACTGCGCCGGCGGTGCCCGTGAGTTCGACTGGGACTTCATCGGTAAGAAGATTTATGACCAGCCCATCGAGGTGAAGAAGGTGGCTTCCGCCGATGACCTGCCCGCTGAGAATTCTACCTCCGTGTCTCTGGGTCGCAATCTGGACGGCTACCGCATCGGTTTCGACCTGGGCGGCTCCGACCGCAAGTGCGCCGCCGTGGTGAACGGTGAGGTGGTGTACTCTGAAGAGGTGGTGTGGGATCCCTACCACCAGACCGACCCCATGTACCAGCTTGAGGGTGTGGATGATTCTCTGCTGCGCGCTGCCGCTCACCTGCCGCAGGTGGACGCTATCGGCGGTTCCGCTGCCGGTGTGTATGTGAACAGTGAGCCCCGCGTGGGTTCTCTCTTCCGCGGTATCTCCCCGGAGGATTTTCAGAACGTCATCCGCGGTATGTTCGGCACGCTCAAGAACCGCTGGAGCGAGCGCATGGGCAAGGAAGTTCCCTTTGAGGTGGTGAATGACGGTGAAGTGACCGCTCTGGCCGGCGCCATGGGCATGAATGATGATGCTGTGCTGGGTATCGCCATGGGTACTTCTCTGGCTGCCGGTTATGTGGATCCGGAGGGTCATATCATGCCCTGGCTCAATGAGCTGGCTTTCGTCCCCGTGGACTATCAGGAGGACGGCGGTGTGGACGAATGGTCCAAGGATAAGGGCGTGGGTGCCATGTACTTCTCTCAGCAGGCTGTGGCTCGTCTGGCTCCCCGCGCCGGGTTTGATTTCGGCAGCATGCCCTATCCGGAGCAGCTCAAGAAGGTGCAGGCCGCCATGCTGGAGGGCGATGACCGCGCGCGTAAGATTTATGAGACAATCGGCGTGGAGTTCGGTTACACCATTGCTTACTTCTCCAAGTTCTACGCACTGCGCAACCTTCTGTTCCTGGGCCGCGTAGCCACGGGTGAGGGTGGTCAGATTATCATCGACAAGGCCAATGAGGTGCTCAAGAGCGAGTTCCCGGAACTCTCCATCACCCTCTGCGTGCCGGATGAAAAGACCAAGCGCCATGGTCAGGCTGTTGCCGCTGCCTCTCTGCCCAAGCTGGGCTGATGCCGCCTGAATACAGTTTTTCACAGCCGGGGGAGGGGATTCTTCCCCCGGCTGTGTGTTGAACAAAGGATTCCTCTCTGCCCTATGTCCGATGTCTGCACCTGCCCCGCCTGCGGCACTGTCATGGATGTGTCGACACTCGGTTTCTATGCCGAACTGGCTTGCCCCATCTGCGGAGAGGTGTGCCGTGTGCACACGGAGCTTGCCAATTTCCGAATTGAGGGGATACTGGGTGTAGGCGGCATGAGCGTGGTGTTCCAAGCACGGGATTTGGTGCTGGGGCGGGAGCTGGCCATCAAGGTGCTCAATGATTTTTACCGTGATACCCCGGAACGCATTTCCCACTTTGAGAGTGAGTGTGCGATGATGGCGCGGGTGCGGCATGAAAACGTGGTGTCCGTGTATTCCGGCGGTTGGGCGCGCGGTCAGTTCTACATTGCCATGGAAAAGGTGGAGGGTAGGAATCTGGAACTGTTATTGGCAGAGCATAAATGCCTGATGCCGGATGAGGCGCTGGATGTGGTGCGGCAGGTGGCCTCAGGACTGCAGGCTGCTGCGGAAGCCGGAGTGTTGCACCGTGATATGAAACCCGGCAACATCATTATCACGCCGGAGGGGTTGGCTAAGGTGCTTGACTTCGGCCTTTCTCTGGAGGACAGACCGGATGCTCAGCGTGAGGAAACCATCTGGGCGACTCCCTTTTTTGTGCCGCCGGAAACGCTGATGGGTGCTCCAGAGGATGCGCGCACGGATATTTATGCACTTGGCATGACGCTGCGCAGCATGGTGACGGGTATTACTAATTTTTCTGAACCCATGCAGGAGCCGGATGCCCTGCTGGCGCTGAAGAGGGACATGAAACCCATGTCAGAGCTGTATCCGCATCTGGATGAAGCTCTCTGCGATCTTATCGACCGCATGACTGCCTTTGCTCCGGAGAATCGGACGGCGGATTATGCTGAGCTGCTGGATGAGATTGCCGAGGTGCAATCCTGCGTGGGGGCTGTCTCTGAAGAACTGAAAAAACGGCTCAGAAAACGGGGATTGCGTATGCTGGGAGCAGCCGGTGTTCTGTTGTTGGGGGGCGCGGCGGCTTTCGGCGTGGCGCTGATGAGTTCGCCTCCGCCGCTGCGTGAAGCCGTGCCGGTGCCGAGTTCCTTTTCCTGGCAAAGTCGGGATGCCCTCCGCTCGGCTTGCGAACTCATGGAGGATGGAGATACGGAAGGCGCGCTCCATGAGTTCGGGTTACTCGTGACGCAGGCTCCGGCGCCGGTCGTGCGGCTGGCAGCCTTTCTGATGCAGGCTCTGGCGGATGAGTCCTTGATGCCGACACCGGAAACCATGCGGGATTTCCGCAGTTGTGTTGCGGCTGCTGAGCAGGGGGGGGCCGCTGACCGCAGACTTGCGGCTGCCTGTAAACAACTTCCGGATAAACTAGAGTACCATCAGCTGACCCCGGAAGATGTATCAGTCGCATTGCCGGCGCCGCTCAGAGCCGCTGTTCTGCTGCTGGCGGCGCGGGATTACATCATCCGCGGGAACGGCGATGCGGCTACGCGCTGTCTGGATGCTGCTGTTGCCTGCCTTCCGAATTCCTCTGTGACGCGTCCGCTGCTGGAGACAGTGCAGAATCAGCGCCGGAATCTACCGCGGGTCATGGTGCAGGAGAATCGCAGGTACATCAGCACTCTGATGAAAGCGGGAAAGCCTGCCTCTGCGCTGGAAATACTGCGAAAAGTTGATACCGCTCACTACAGCCCGCTGGAATTGGCAGAGCATGGTGTGCAACAGGAGGTCTGCCGTGTCGCCATTGAGGCATTCGCCATGCTGCAACGACACTTCCCGCAGGAATTTAAGCCGGAGGCTTCGTCGGAGCAAGTTAAGTCGCTTGCCGCCCAATTGGGGAAGACTCAGCTTTCGGATGAATTGTTTTCGCTCGTATGCCTGCTGCACGGGGATTATGCGCGGGCGTTTGAGGCTGACCCGTACAGGAAATATGCGGATGCGCGTGAACCGTTCGCTATTCTCATGCGCGATTGGAAACAGCGCCTGGGACTTTGATTTCTTCCCGCCCCCTTAACGCCGTAATTGCTTATGAAAGCCCCCCTTATCAAGATTGACAACGAGTCAGAAGCTTTTCCTTTCTTAATCGAGAGTACTGAGGATATTTATGAGCATCCGGAGGAATTGCCCGACTATGTTCTTTACGGCGTGGAGGGATGTCATGTTGCGGAAGTTACACCGGTTGGTAAATCTCCCGGTTTCCTGAGTCGTTTGTTTGGTGGAGCGCATCAGTCATATTCCATTTGTTTTTCATCTCCTGCTGCATACGGTATAGACGAGCTGAAGCAAAAGCTTTCCGCGCTTATTGATGCCGATGAGGATTGCCTGACCCAGTATCACGAGGCAGAAGTGCTGCAATATTTTTTGAAAGAGTGCCGCACTTTCGAAGAAGTGCTGGCGATGGGATGTATCACCGGCATGTTTGAGCCCTCCGGGCATAACCCGACGCTGCCGAAATTATGTGAGGATGATATGCCGGATACCGATGCGGATGAATTATCCGTCATCAGCGGAGCTGATTATCACGGTGCGCTGACTATGGAGAATATCCGTGATAAAGCCGCAAAGATTGTTTTTGAACTGCTTGAGAACAGCTATCAGTGCTGAGAATGCAAGGATTTATTTGCGTCACTTTGCGCGATTTTGCTTTTCAATACAGGTTAGTCAGGTTATACTCCCTGCGAACACGGGAAAACCCCCGAAATTAAAAGCATGAAGATTGTACTTGCATACTCCGGTGGCCTTGACACATCCGTTCTTCTGGTGTGGCTCAAGGAGAAGTATAATGCTGAAATTATCGCCTACTGCGCAGATGTAGGTCAGGCTGAGGAGCTGGACGGTGTTATTGAAAAAGCACTCGCCACGGGCGCTTCCAAGTGCATCATCGGTGATCTGAAGGCTGATTTCGCAGCCAACTATATTTTCCCGATGTTCCAGGCAAATGCCGTCTATGAGGGACGTTACCTGCTGGGTACCTCTATCGCCCGCCCCTGCATCTCCAAGGCCATGGTGGATGTGGCTCTGGCAGAGGGGGCTGATGCCATCGCCCACGGTGCAACCGGTAAGGGCAATGACCAGGTGCGTTTTGAGCTCTCTATCAATGCTCTGGCACCCCAGCTGAAGGTGATTGCTCCCTGGCGCATGAAGGAATGGCGTGATCAGTTCCCGGGGCGTGCCGAGATGATCAAGTACGCAGAGGAACACGGTATCCCGATTCGCCAGAGCATGAAGAAGCCGTACTCCATGGACCGCAACCTGCTGCACATTTCCTATGAGGCCGGTATTCTGGAGGATACTTGGTATGATGCCACCAAGGAGGAAGACCGCGGCATGTATGTGCTCTCCACCGCTCCGGAGGATGCCCCGGACACTCCGCAGTACCTGCAGTGCCTGTTTGAGAAGGGTAACATTATCGGTCTGCAGACGGAAGGACTTGCAGAACTCATTCAGGAAGTGGGTGCAACGCCGCAGGGCGAGAAAGATGGCTACACTCTGCTTGACCCGCTGGGTGTCATGCTTGTGCTCAATGCGCTCGGCGGCAAACACGGTATCGGGCGCGTAGATATCATTGAGAACCGTTTCGTGGGCATGAAGAGTCGCGGTATCTATGAAACACCCGGCGGTACTATCCTGCTGGCAGCTCACCGCGATATCGAAACTATAACGATGGACCGCGAGGCTCAGAAAGTGCGTGATTCCCTCATCCCCGATTATGCCGCCATGGTGTACAATGGCTTCTGGTTTGCCCCTGAGCGTGAGGCTATTCAGGCGCTTGTTTCCAAGACCCAGGAGACGGTCAACGGTGAGGTGCGCCTCAAGCTTTACAAGGGCAACGTGATGTACGCCGGACGCCGCAGCCCGAACAGCCTGTACAGCTATGCCATGGCCACCATGGAAGCAGACTACACGGATGAGGACTACAATCAGGATGATGCCAGCGGCTTCATCCACCTCAACGGTCTGCGTCTCAAGCAGTTTGCCAGAGTTAATAAGTAACATTTGATACATACCACTTCCGATGTTTCCTCATCGGAAGTGGTTTTTTTCGTCTAATGCGATTTTTTATCGGTGTCAGAATAATGGAAGTTTGCCATAATACGTTTTTTTTTAAAGTATAATTTTTCTGAATATGTCTATTCCAAAAGTATGTATCATTGTTCCCGTGTACAACGTGGAAAAATATTTGGAACGTTGTCTAAATTCCATAAAAAATCAGACGAGTAATGACTGGGAGGCAATTCTTGTCAATGATGGTTCTACAGACGGAAGTTTGTCGTTGATGCAACAATTATGTGAAAACGATGATCGATTCCGTATAATTGATAAGAAAAACGGAGGTGCAGCATCTGCCCGAAATGCCGGTATTGATGCGGCAAGGACAAAGTATATAACGTTTGTTGATGCTGATGATTCGATAAAAGAGCATTATGTAGAAAAGATGCTCGATAAAATCGAACAATATCAGTGTGATTGGGTGATTTCCGGGCAGAGAGTTAAGGATTATGACCGAAATTTACCAAATTCCGGGCTGCAGGAGTTTGAGCCTTCTCTATTCTTCAAATATGCAGATGCGGGTCCCATTGCCAAATTATTCAAAAAAGAAATTTTAGATAGACAAAATATACGCTTTTTTGAAGATATGAAAGTTGCTGAGGATTACGTTTTTGTTGCAATGTATGCTATGTTTGTTAAGTCATACTACGTTATATCCGAAGTTTTTTACATATATTATTTAGATAATGACACGTCTCTGATGCATAGGTATTGGGGAAATAAATTATCAGTTGAGGATTATTGTCACAAAATTGAAGCTCCTTGGAGAGTGTATCAGAGAGCTTTAGACTGTATAGATTGTCAAGAAAAGAACCGTTCCCGATTCATATATGAGATGTACAGGTCAATGTGGACTATTTATTTTGACGTAATAAAATATGTGCCGCTTGGCTATAGAAAAACAATATCGAAGCACTTCAAGTCAAGGCTTCGTGACTTCTCGAAAGACGTCAGTATTCTGCAGCGAATAACACTTACTCAGCGTTATCCGAATTTACGCTTAATAGTAGGAAGAATAAAATCATATTTAAAAAAATCAAGTAAGAAACAAATCGGACAGTCCGGTGCGGTGTGAGTTCTGCGCAGGACTGGTGAAAGGATGACGTGAAGGTAGGTAGACGCTGCCAACAGTGCGTGGCCTGCCTCTGCGTGGAATGTAGAACAGATATTAGATATCGGGTTATTAGCATTATTGAATTTAAGTGAGTTAATATAGGTAAATTACTTTGCTTCTTGTGTATTTGCCAAGTTTAGTATAGCAGATATTGACTCCGTTTACGTTATCATTAATTGCAAATAAGGGGGTAGGTTAGCGGAGCTGTTTGATCTCAGTTGGTTTTTCCGGTATGTGTCATTATCCGAATGATTAAATGGTAACGCTTGCTTTGATTTTTTAAATGTGATATTGTGAGTCTATGAAGAAAACTAGGATTGTTATTCTTGCTAAGTATCCAACATGGCGTATAGATGAGACTCTTTCTGAGAAGTCAGGTCATTATGCTGTGTGGCTTACAGCTCTTCATGAATCATTTGAATCGTGGGATGATGTAGAAATTCACTGGATAACGTTGTGTAAGAACCTTCGTAAACCTCAAGTATATCAGAGGCGCGGTCAGTTTTTCCACGTTCTACCGTGTGGTAGTAGACTTTTGGCTCAGAGCATGGCCTATCTTCCTGACAGATGGAGAATAAAAAATTATCTAAATAGGTTATCCCCTGATTTAGTACATGCATGGGGAACAGAGGAGTGCTATGGTTTGTGCTTAATGGATTTTCCCGGGCGCAAGATACTTTCCGTCCAAGGAGTGCTAACTGCTTGTGCTGCGCGTGCAGCTATCGCAAATTTTGAAAAGAAGCAATGCCGCTTTGAAAAAAGAGTGTTCAATAGTATACCTTATATAACGACGGAGTCTCAATGGGCTCGAGAGCGTGTACAAGAATTGGCTCCGCATAGCAACATACACCTTTTTGAATACGCAGTAGAAAGAGAATTCTTTACCTCGGAGCGCAAGATATCGGAACAACCGAATTGCCTGATGCTTAGTTCAGATGTTCCACTTAAAAATATACCCATGGCCATAGATGTTTTTTCGCGTCCCGAATTGCGTTCCATAAAATTGTATATGGCAGGAGTTAGACCGGGCTCATATTCAAATCTGCCGGATAATATTATACCTTTGGGCCATGTGGGTAGGCAGCAAGTCTTAAAATTATTGAGTGAGACGTGGTGTATTGTCCATCCGAGTCTGGCGGATACAGGCCCTACCGCAGTGAAGGAGGCAAGAGTCATGGGGGTTGCTGCCATTGCTACTAAAGATTGCGGAGCAAAGGACTACATTGAACCGGGTAAATCCGGCTTCATCATTGATTCTCGAAGTCCTCAGCAACTTGCCGAAGCGGTGCTTGCGGTGACTCAAAGTAGAGATACGGCCGCCGCAATGGGTATTTACGGTCAAGACCAATGCAGGCGCAATCTTTCGGAAGAAATGATGATTGATAGACTTCGTCATATCTATCAGGAGTGTTTGTCTTCCTGATAATCATATAACTAAGACACCTGACTGATTTATATCAGCAGTTGTTCGTTTGAGTGAATTTTTTCGGTTGTCTATTTACGAAAAGCAGCAGTTTTTCAACTGCTGCTTGTGAGTAAGCTCAATTATTTGTCATCAGCGGGAGGTTCGGGAACTCCCTTATCTACTGTGACTGCTTGCCAGTTCGGAATAATGCCGGCAGGATGTCCGCTGGTGATGACACGCCCGTAGCGGTCAACTACGGTACAGTTGGGAATGCCGGGAGGATTCGAGAAGCCCGGTACTTTCGCGGCTTTTTTATCACTGGCCATGACGGCGTAGAACTTCATGTCGAACTGTTTAACAAAGCCCTTTACCCCGGCCGGAGTCTCGTCTTTGCCCATGAGGATGATATCCACACGCCCGTCTTTTTTCATTTCTTTATGAGTTTCGACGATTCCGGGCATCTCTTTGCAGCAGGGACCACACCAACTGGCAGAGTAGAGGTAGATATAATAGTCCGCTTTCGTATTGAGGCGTCCTTTTACCTTTTTCATCTTTTTGACCGCTTTCACAACCGGACTGTCAGGTTGTTTCTGCTTTTTTTTGCCTGCATTTTCTTCTGTCGTTTCCTCTTTCGTCTCATCCTGAGAGAATGAGAGCGGAGCAGCGGTCAGAAGTGCAGCGAGAAAGAGCAGAGAAAATAATTTGGTATGTAGCATGGCTGGTTTATTTGGCGTTTTCAATGATTGTTTTCCAATTCATCAGGGAACTTCCATGCCCGGCGTGAATTCGATTTCCGTTTTTATCCACAATGATGCAGTGCGGAATGCCGTCCGGTGAGGTGAAGCCGGGAAGTGCGCGCACAGCCGGGTCTTTGTGATGCACCGCGAAGAAACCGGCCTTGTAGTGGTCACGGTACTGCCCCACTCCCTCCGGAGTCTGATCCATCCCCAGAAGGATGATTTCTACTTTTGGTTTCCTGGTTTTAAGCATTTCCGGGTATGCCGTTTCTACAATCTGGGGCATGATAGCCTTACATGGACCACACCAGCTTGCGGAGAAAAGGTAGATAAAGTAATCTGCCTTGGGATTAAATGTGCCGAAAGTCGGGGTCGTTGCTTTTTTCAGAGCGGCGGCCACGGGATACTTCTTTTCATCAATTTGGAGCGTGTCCCACTCCTTCATTTCTTTCTGAAGCTGCAATTCCTCTTTCCAGGATTCTGCCAGAGAGGCGTCACCGGAGAATATCTTGTTGCCCGTCGTGTCAACAAAGGTGATGGTATCCGGGGTGTCAGGCAGGTATTCTGAGATATCCTCAATGCCTTTCGGAAGATTTGAGGTAAATACGGTGGGTACTTTCAGCTTGGCTGCCTTCAGCATTTTTGCCGCTTTTTTTGCGGATTCATCTTCACAGAGTACGAGCAGTGCAACTTTCTCTTTCTTCAGCCCGGAAGTTTCACCGGATAGTGATTTCAACATATCTTCCGCGCCCTCGGCCTCGGCAGAAAGTTTGCAAATCATGAGATAATTTGCAGATTTCGGTAGTTTGGCAAACTTGGGCTTGAGTTTCTTAACCTTAGTGAGAATAGAGGATTTCTCCTTGTCGGTGCGGACTTCTTCAGTCGCTTCATTATCAACATCCTGAGCAAGGGCTACAGGTGCCATCAGCAAGCCCGGCAGGCAAAGGACAGTAAATATGCTCTTCGTCATAACGCATGCATCCTACCTTTTTGGTTGTGATTTGTCAACGCAAAAAAACGGCAACTGCAAATGGTTCAGTTGCCGTGGGGAGTAAAAGTGGAGATGCCCGGTCAACGAAGCAGCCCCAGATTGTGGAAAATAGTGGCAGCGTGACCGGAGAAAATTTTGTTGCCGTTTTTGTCAACTGCGATACAATGGGGAATGCCGCGAACCTGATAGGCTCCCGGAATTTTATCTACCATGGGATTACGCCCCATGGTGGCGAAGAACCCGACTCCGTAATGTGCCACATATTTTTTTGCCTCTTCTTCTGAGAAGTCCAAATCAAACAGGACAATTTCAATTCGCTTATCCTTACTGAGAGTCTCCTTGTACAGACTGACAATTTGCGGCATGACCTTTCTGCATGGAGCGCACCAGCTGGCTGAGTAAAGGTAAATGAAGTAGTCAGCGTCCTTATTAAATGAACCGCTGATGGGTTTGAGTTCAGAAAGCGCTGCCGCTACGGGGCTCAGAGTCGTGCTGAGCTCTGTCGGAGCCGGAGCAGAGGAACCCGTTTCCTGTGCATCACATACGGAAACGAGCGACAGTAAACTCAGTAACGTCATGCCTATAAAATAATGTTTCATAGCGTAGGATATGCTACTGTTCGTGACAGATGATGTCAAGGAAAAACTACATAAAGTTGTAAGCATCTATATCCAGAGTAGAGATGATATCGTCTCCGAATTGCATGGCAGCGATTTCTGCGGAAACGATGTCGGCTATTACTCTGGCTCCGGGGGACTTAAGGGTGCACTGGTATCGGAATTGTCCGTGAGCCCTGGGAATGGGGGCGGGCAGGGGATCACTTATCTGAACGGAGGAAGGAAGCTTGGCAATCAGGCGTTTATGCAATGACTCAAGCGAAAATTGAGCCAATTCTTCCCGTTCGGAACGCACGGTCAGTACAGCCATGTGACAGAAGGGAGGAAATCCGAATTGCTGACGGAGCCCCAACTCATTTTCTGCAAACCCGTCCGTGTCATGACGCCGGGCAAATTGGATGGCACAGGATTGGGGTGTGTAGGTCTGTACGATTACTTCACCGTCCAGCTCTCCGCGCCCGGCGCGTCCCGCCACCTGAGTGAGCAGCTGGAAAGTGCGTTCCGCCGCTCGCGGATCGGGGATATTCAATCCCAAGTCGGCATTTAGTACACCCACGAGGGTGACGCGCGGGAAGTCCAGCCCTTTGGCTATCATCTGCGTACCCAGCAGTATATCCGTTTTTCCGGCGCGGAAATCTGCCAAAATATCACGCAGTGCGTGTTTGCGTGTGGTTACGTCGGCATCCACTCGTTGCAACCGCGCCTGCGGAAAGCAGCGGCGCAACACTGCTTCCACTTTCTGTGTGCCGTAGCCCTCCAGCAGGATGTTGTCGGAACAGCATTCCGAACAGCAGCGCGGAACTACAGCGCGAAAGCCGCACAGATGGCACACCAGACGGTTTTCTGTGGCGTGATAAGTCATGGGCAGGGCGCAATGCTCACAATTGACCACATGACCGCAGTCCGGGCACTGAAGCGCCCGGGCAAACCCGCGGCGATTGAGCAGGAGGATAATTTGCTGCTGTTTGCGCAGCCTGTCTTCAATAGCCATGCGGAGACGTTCGGAAAGGATGCCGAGATTGCGTTTATCCTTAGCCTCCGTGCGCATGTCCAGCACGCGGGTGAGGGGAAGATGCTGTCCGTCTGCACGCTTATCCATCCTCAGTAGGGTGTATTTACCGGTGCGAACATTCTGAAGAGATTCCAGAGAGGGAGTTGCGGAGCCTAACAGGATGGCAGCTCCTTCCATGCGGGCTCGCAGCACGGCTAAATCACGTCCGTGATAACGAGGACTGTTTTCCTGTTTATAGGAGCCGTCGTGTTCTTCATCCACGATGATGAGGCCGAGATTGCGTACCGGGGCAAAAAGCGCAGAGCGCGGTCCAATGGCAATACGCGCCTGACCGCGTCGGATGGAGTGCCACTCATCGAAGCGTTCACCATCACTCATAGCGCTGTGCAGGATGGCCACCGCTCCCGGATTGTCGGCAAATCGGCTTTTGAAGCGAGCCATGGTCTGGGGCGTGAGAGATATCTCCGGCACGAGGATGAGGACACCCTTTCCCTGCTGCATGGCATGCTGCGCGGCCTGAAGATACACCTCTGTCTTGCCGGAGCCGGTAACGCCTTGCAGGAGCATAGGTTTGGAGGCCCCGGTATCAGTGGCAGAGATAACTTCTTTCAGCACGGCGGTCTGTTCATCATTCAGCTCCAGCGGCTCACTCTGAGCAAAGGTTTCCTCGCCGCCAGGGTCGCGGTGAACAGTTTCCTCTTCCATACGGAGGTATCCCTGTTTTTCTAAAGCTCGGCAAGGATTGAGAGATGCCGTGCCGCCCAGTTCCGACAGGGGAGCTCGCTTGTCACTGCTGCTGTGGAGATAACGGAGGATATGAGCTTGTCTCGGTGCTCTGGCATTGATTTTGTTAAGCTTGTCATCATCCGGCCAATTGGTCAGGATGGCAATTCTCCGGGTTTTTGCCTCATGTCGTTCCTGGCGCACCGGTTCCGGAACAATGCAGCGAATCATCTGCTCAATCGGCACGGCATAATAGCGGGCTGCCCACTCTGCCATATCCATGAGGACGGGTGACACCACGGGCTCATCGCTGATGAGACGCAGCAGAGGTCGGAGTGAACCGCTCCATGTCTCATCCGGCTGTGCCAGACTGAGCACCGTTCCTGTAGCTCCGCGCCCACGCAGGGGCACTTCCACGCGGCTGCCGCGTGTCACACCTTGCATCCCGGCGGGGATGGCATAATCCAGTACCATGTCGTTGAGGCCGTCTACCAGCACTCGGGCTGCGCAGGTAGTTGCTACATCATCTGCAAAAAGACTCCGCATGGTTAATCCCGGGCATCTTAGGCAGCCGCCTCTTCGTGGGAAAGAATATGCACAATAACCTTGATGCCACGTTTTTCTCCGGCGGCTTTTGCCATGGAGCGGATAGCTGACGCTGTCATACCGTTACGCCCAATGACTCGGGCTACGTCCGGTTGCTCCAGCACCAACCGAAAGCGCACCAAATCTCCCTCTGGTGACTTGGCAACTCTCAGTTCTGCCTTTTCCGGATGCCGAATCAATGGGGAAACGACAGCCAGCAGATATTTGCCGATGGATTCAGTTAGTTCCTGCATAGAGGGGTGTTTTTATTACAGACACAGCTTGTTGCGGAAATATTCAATCGTCAGATCCAGCCCCTTATCAAGATTGATGGTGGGAGCCCAGTTCAGCTCTTTCCCCGCCAGTGTGATGTCCGGACGGCGCTGTGTAGGATCATCTCCGGGCAGGGGGCGATAGACAAGCACTGAGGAAGTGGAAATTTTCTGCAGCACTTGCTCTGCCAGTTGCAGTATAGTGAACTCGCCCGGGTTGCCAATATTGACAGGCCCGACAAAGCCGTGTTCGTTTTCCATCATGCGAATCATCCCTTCGATGAGGTCATCAATATACTGGAATGAGCGTGTTTGCTGTCCTTCGCCGTAAATGGTAATATCCTGTCCACGGAGAGCCTGACAGATGAAATTAGACACCACGCGCCCGTCATCCGGATTCATGTAAGGACCGTATGTATTGAAAATACGGATGACTCGGATATCAACACCCTCGTGACGGTGGTAGTCAAACATGAGGCTTTCCGCGCAGCGTTTGCCCTCGTCGTAGCAGGCGCGGATGCCGTGCGGATTCACGTTGCCTCGGTAGGTTTCCGGTTGAGGATGTACCAGCGGCTCACCGTATACCTCTGAGGTGGACGTTTGTAGAATGCGTGCCCCGTCACGTTTGGCGAGTTCGAGCATGTTGATGACACCGAATACGCAGGTTTTGGTTGTAAAAATGGAGCGGTTGCCCTGATAAAACGGAGGGGATGCCGGGCAGGCAAGGTTGTAAATGCGATCAAGTTTTTCAGGACAGTTGTATGGTTCTATTACATCGTGTTCCACAAAGGTGAAGTTAGGATGGCTCAATAAGTCCTGCACATTTTCCAAAGAACCGGTGTAATTATTATCCAGGCAGATGACCCGTTGCCCCTCTGCTATAAGACGATGGCACAGATTTGCGCCGATAAACCCTGTGCCTCCAGTAACCAGAATAGTTTTCATGTCGGTGTTTATTCTAACTTATGCAGCGGATTTTTGTCAAGCTTGCAGAGTAAGAATGACAGAGCCGGTACTTGCATCAGCCGCAGGCCTGTGGTAGAACAACCGCATGCTTGCTGACATTGTTACTGCCTGGGAAAGTATCGAGAGTATGCCGGATTTTTTGAAGGCCTCTGCCATGGTTATTTTCAACCTGATTCTTATCGAAGGTTTGCTTTCAGTTGATAATGCTTTGGGTATTGCCGCCATGGCATCACATTTGCCCAAGCACCAGCAGAAAGCAGCTCTGCGTTGGGGGCTGGTCGGGGCATATGTGTTCCGTGGTATCGTACTGGCATTGGTGGCATGGCTCATGCACAACGCCTGGGTCAAGTGGTTCGGTGCTCTTTATCTCATCTATTTGGCATGCGAGCACGTGCAGCTGCATCCCAAGGTGAAATCATCTTCCTCCCCTGCTAATGAGGCTGCAAAAACGGCGGGTAAGACATTCCTGATGACTATCCTGAGTATTGAGCTGATGGATTTATCGCTGTCGCTGGATAATGTGGTTGCGGCCGTGGGTATGGTGAACGGTGTGAAGGAAATCCCGGAGGAAATGCACCTCTGGGTGGTGTGTTTAGGCGTATTCATTGGCATTGCAGCTCTCCGAATCGTGGCGGGATGGTGCATCGGAGTTATCGAAAAACACCCAATTCTCAGCTACACTGCGTTCCTGCTGGTGGGCTTTGTAGGCGCGGCGTTGACAGCTGAAATGGCACTTGCAGCTTGCGGAGTACACTGGCATTTGGGGATTGTCATCAAGTTCAGCACCATCTGTTCCATTGTGGCGGCTAGTTTGTTCTATGAGCATTTCACCGGCTTCCGGCGCCGCATTCACCCGTTGGTGACGGTTTTCCGCGCTTGCTGCACGGCTTTTGTCTGGGTGGTTGAAACCATCATCATGCCATGGAAACGTTTCAAAAAAGCATAATATCTCCTCCAAACAATCTACTGAATAATCATGAGTGAAATTAATCTGACTCCTGAGCTGATTCGTGCGGCTCTTACCACGGTGAAATATCCCGGATTTTCGCGTGATATCGTCTCTTTCGGCCTGGTACGCCACATTGAGGTAAGCCCTGAGGGTGCCGTCACCATCAATCTGGTGGTAGAAAGCAAGAATTCCGATGTTCCCCGTTACATTTATGAAAATGTGATGGGGATTGTAAAGGAGCTTCCCGGCGTGAAAAAGCTGGATGTCAACATCGAGCATCATGCCCCGGCTAAGGTGAAAGCCAAGACCCCTAATGATGATCCGGCAGACTGGAAATCCTCCGTACCGGGAGTAAAGCACGTCATTGCCGTTGCATCCGGTAAGGGCGGTGTGGGTAAATCCACCGTATCCGCTAATCTGGCTGTGGCTCTTTCCCGTCTGGGCTATCGCACCGGTTTGTTGGATTTGGATATTTACGGCCCTTCCATGGCGCTGATGTTTGGGACAAAAGAGCGCCCCGGCTGCTCGGAAAAAGAGCAGTTTTTACCGGTGGAGGCTCATGGCATTAAGCTCCTTTCTATGGGCCTGATGGTGGATGAGGCTTCCCCCGTGGCCGTTCGCGGTCCTTTGGCTACCCGCTATGTCCAGCAATTCCTGCGCGATGTAGATTGGGGCGGTCTTGATTTTCTCATTTTGGACATGCCTCCAGGTACGGGTGATATTCAGCTCACCATTGTGCAGACCGTGGATTTGGCAGGTGCCGTTATTGTGACCACGCCGCAGGAAGTGGCTCTTATTGACGCCCGCAAGGCCGTGGGCCTTTTCCAGCGTGTGGAAACTCCTATTTTGGGTATCATTGAGAACATGAGCTACTTTATCTGTCCGAGTGATGGTCTGGTGTACCACATCTTTGGTGAGGGAGGCGGCGACCGTGAAGCGGTGAAGCTCAATGTACCGCTGTTGGGTAAGATACCGCTGGATATCAGCACCCGAGAGGGAGGTGACAAAGGTGCTCCCGTTGCGCTGGATGACCCGGGACAAAGCCGCGTGTCGGCTGCTTTCCACGGTGTGGCGCAGATGCTTGCCAGCCGCTTGGGAGAATAATTGGTAATATTTCTTATCGACCTGATTGCTTCGGAGGGGGTGCTTCACCCCCTCACATGTTGGTTGTCTCTCTTTCTGCTGTACGTTCAGTTCATCCTGCGACGTTGTAATATGGGGGAGAAGAGTAAAACAGGCTTTTTCGCCTGGCTCATAAAAGAGAAGATTTTCTCAGGTGTGCCGTGAAATTTAATGCTAATTCTCCGAATATAAGAGAGATGGGGTTATTGGTCTCGCGTGAATAACGATAGCCACGCGTGCCGTGGGGGGCAGTTGAGCATTTATCAGTCGCCCTGGTAATTAAGAAGAAGCTCGGCGCAGCGTTCGCTATTATATCGGAGGGCGCGGTCGAGCGGGATTTTACCTTCGCTGTCGGGCTCGTTGGGGATGATGACCTCGGCATCAAGGAGAAGTTGCAGCGTGTCAACATCGTCTTCCAGCAGCGCGCTTTCTGCCAGAATGCGCCAGGTGTTTGAGTGGGTGATGTAGCGCTCCTTTAATTGTGCGAGAGCTGCTTCTCTTTGTGCTTGGCGTAGCAGCTGCATGCAGGCTTCGTGTTCATTGAGGCGGGCGGCGGTGTAGGCCGTTTCTCCGAACTCAGTAGTTGCTCCGGGGGCGATACCGGGCGCGTTCAGCAGTTCTTGTACGCAGTCGGTGTGGCCGAACCAGGCAGCGGCGTACAGGGGCGTGATACCGTTGTTATCTGCCTTGTTGGCATCTGCTCCGGCGGCTAGGAGGAAGCGCAGGTTATCCGTGCGCCCGTGACGGGAGGCGTGGAAGAGGGCGGTGCGGCCCTGTTTGTCCTGAGTGTTGATATCCGGGGCATCGGGGGCTGTCCGCAGTTCCTGCAGCAGCTCCGTGTCCGGCTGCGCGGCAGCCAGCATGAGCTGTTCCACGGGGTCTTGGTTCTCCGGCCACAATAGGTATGCGATGCTGCCTGCCGTGAGCGACAGGAGCAGGATGAGGCCAATGATAATCAGGGTTCTTTTCATGCGGACAGAAATATGCCCCGATGCCGGACGCATCGGGGCAGGGAGATAATAAGGTTTTACTTGGTCAGGGAGATGAGCTCCATCTCAAAGATGAGGGTGGAGTTCGGACCGATGCTGCCCGGGCCATTGGCACCGTAGGCCAGGTTGGCGGGGATGGTGACACGCCATTTGGCGCCCACGGGCATGAGCTTGAGGGCTTCCGTGAAGCCGGGGATGACCTGGCGAATGTTAAACTTGATGGGTTGCTTGGACTGGTCGAACACCGTACCGTCCACCAACGTGCCCTTGTACATCACCTCTGCGGTGGGGGCATCGCCGTGCTTGGCTGCGTCGTACTTCTCCTCGCCGCCGGGGGTCAGGACTTCATACTGGAGACCGCTCTCCGTGGTCACCACGCCTTCCTTTTTGCCGTTTTGTTCCATGTACTGGCGGCCGATTTCGAGATTCTTCGCGCCCTTTTCATCGGAACGCTTCTGGAGCATGGCGCCGAATTCGCGCTGGATAGCCTGCACATCTGCCGCCATGATTTCCGGATCCATGCTTTCGTTGAGAGCATCGGTGATGCCCTTGGCAATCATCTCGCCCATCAGGTCATCGGCCTTGACTCCGGGGAGCATCTGCGGCAGCATCTGCCCACCCACGTGGAAACCGACGATGTAGGACATCACTTTCTTGATTTGTTCCATATCAGACATGCTTCAATACTATCATTCGGATGCCGACCTTGGCAAGAATGCGCAGAGTCATAATGAGGTGCGGTGCGGGCTGATTCGTATGAGCCGGAGTGCGCTTGATTTGAATTGACAAATAGAAAGAGTTGCGTATAATCACGCGCATGGAAACGCGCGTGCTGGAGATTGACCCGCTGGATGATTGTCGCAAGGTGTATCGGGAGGCTGCGGATTTGCTGGCAGCCGGAGAATTGGTGGCTATTCCCACGGAAACGGTGTACGGACTGGGGGCGGATGCCTTCAATGCCGATGCCGTTGCCAAGGTGTTTGCCGTGAAGGAACGCCCGAGCTTTGATCCGCTTATCTGCCACCTGGCCAATGCCCGCGCGCTGAAGGATATTGCGGAGGTGCCGGAGGCGCTGCAACCACTGGTGGACAGGCTGAGCAAGGAGTTCTGGCCGGGGCCGATGACGCTGGTGCTGCCGCGAAAGGACTGCGTGCCGGACGTGGTGACGAGCGGGCTGCCCACGGTGGCCTGCCGTGTGACCAGTCATGAGGCGATGCGTGGCGTGGCGCGTGCGCTGGGGCATCCCATTGCAGCCCCGAGCGCCAACCGCTTCGGGCACATCTCCCCCACGAGCGCCGGAGCGGTGCTCAAGGAGCTGGGCGGGCGCATTCCGCTGGTGCTGGATGCCGGTGCTTGCTCTGAGGGGCTGGAAAGCACTATCCTGCAACCGTTTATGGATGAAAAAGGCAAACCCGCCGTGCGATTGCTGCGGGAGGGACCCGTTACGCGTGAGAAGCTGCGCGGTATCTGCCGTGTCGTAAAGCCCGGCAAAGGCGGTGAGGTAGAGTCTGCGCTGCCGAATGCACCCGGTCAGCTCAAGAGTCACTATGCTCCGGGTAAGCCGCTGCTGCTGCATGACCCGCGCACGCCGTTCGAACCGCAGGAGGGCGTTGCCTACGGCCTCATCTCCTACAAGGGTGATTCTCCCCTCGCGGAGCAGGATTGCTGGGTGGAAACCATGACGCTCTCCCCCGGCAGCGGCCGATTGGTGGAGGCGGCGGTGCGTTTGTTTGCCGTGATGCGAGCCATGGATGAGAATGATGAGGTGCAGGTGATTGTGGCAGAGGAACTGCCCAAGATGGGTCTGGGCTATGCCATGATGGACCGCCTGACGAGAGCCTCTGCTCAACGAGAGGACTGATTGCTCCGGGATGAAACTGTTTTTTCAGAAATTGACGGTGGGTATTGTGCTGCGTGTGGTGCATGCGGCGCTGGTGGAACTGTATGGAATGGATACGCGGGTGAAGGCAGAGTTTGATGCCCTGCCGGAGCGGATGAGCTATGCCATAGCCACCGGACATGACGCGCCCACGCTGTTTGTGCGGTGGAAAAAGGGGCGCTTGGTGCGGCTTAAGCAGCTGTCTGCGGCGGTGTGCAACCTGCGAGTGAAATCCACCGCGCACTCGTTCCAACTCTTTACCGGGCAGATGGGACTGGCTCAGGCCTATGCCCGCCATGCCTTCACCATGCAGGGTGAGATTGCCGATGTGATGAAGCTGGCGCGTCTGGTCAACATTGTGGAGGCCTACCTTTTCCCGAAATTGATAACGAAACACATACTGACCGATATTCCGGCGCTGCAGGTGAACCCGCTGCGTGTTTACGGGAAAATAATACTTGGGTTCCTGCGCTTCAAATACTGATATGATGCCTCCTTACTTTGAATTTCAGAACTCCGTGAAGCTGCTGTGCGGCGAGTTATCGCTGGAGCGGCTTGCCAATGAATTGCAGCAGCAGGGCGCCATAGCTCCCATGCTCCTGACGGATGCCGTGCTGTACAAGCTGGGAACGGTGGATGCCGTGCTCTGCAGCATGGAGGCAGAGGGCTGCCGCCCGGCATGCATCTTTACGGATATCCCTGTGGATTCCTCGCTCCGCGTGGTGAACAGCATTGCCGCCCTCTATCGTCGTAATCAGTGTGATGCACTCGTGGCGGTCGGCGGCGGCTCCGTCATTGATACAGCCAAGGGGGTGCGCCTCGTCCTATCTCAGAATACGGATGATATCCTGTCCATCAGCGGAGTGGAAAACCTGAGCCGAGGTACGCACATCCCCTTTATCGTGGTGCCCACCACGGCCGGAACCGGGTCGGAATGCACCGGCGTGGCGGTGATTCGCAATGATGAAACCGGGGTGAAAATGGAATTCCTCTCCCCCTTTGTGCAGCCGGATGTTGCCGTGATTGACCCGCGCATGACGACAGGGCTGCCGCCCAAGGCAACGGCTTCTACGGGCATGGATGCGCTCTGCCACGCGGTGGAGGCATGCACCTGCCTGCAGGCCAATCCGCTCAGCTCCGCATACGGCATGGCCGCCATCCGCATGATTGCCGACAACATTGTGCAGGCTACCCGCAGAGGCAGCGACAAACAGGCCCGCTTTGCCATGGCGCTGGCTTCCACCATGGCGGGCATAGCGTTCTCCAACTCCATGGTGGGAGCGGTGCATGCCATCGGTCATGCGCTTGGCGGCGTGTGCCATGTCCCGCATGCCGTGGCGATGACGATTCTGCTGCCGCATGTGATGCGCTATAACCTTTCCCGCGCGGCGGCTTCCTATGCCGCGTTGCTGCCCGCTCTGGTCGGAGATGCGGCTGCGCTCAACACCCCTGCGGATAAGCGGGCGGAGGCATCCATCGCCGCCATTGAGCAGATTGGGCGTGAATTGCGCGACATCTGCGGTCTGCCGCTCACTCTGGAAGCTGCCGGAGTGCCCAAAGAAGCCTTTGCTCAGGTAGCTGCCGTAGCCGTCAATGACGGCGCACTCATCGTCAACCCCCGCGCTGCGGATGAGCAGCAGGTCATTTCCATCCTTAACGCCGCATACTGATTTTTTTACCGCCCATGCAACAGCTCGTCGAAAAACAACGCCAGTTCTTCCTGACTCACACCACGCTGGATATCCGCTACCGCCGAGAGGCGCTCAAAAAACTCCGCTCCGCCATCCGCAAGTGGGAGCCGCGTATCTGTGCCGCGCTGGAAGCTGACCTCGGCAAATGCGCCGTGGAAACCTACATGACGGAAATCGGCATGGTGCTGGCAGCCCTGCGTGATGCTCTCAGCCACCTGCGCAGCTGGAGCCGCCCCAAGCGCGTGACCGCTCCGCTGGCACAGTTTCCCTCCCGCTGCCGCGTCGTGCCGGAGCCTTACGGAGTCTCCCTCATCATCAGCCCATGGAATTACCCGGTGTTGCTGTGTCTGGATCCGCTGGTGGCAGCCTTGGCTGCAGGCAACTGCTGCGTGGTGAAACCCTCATCCATGTCACCCGCCACCTCAGCCGTGCTGGCAGAGATGCTCAGCAGCATCTTCCCTCCTGCCCATGTAAGCGTGGTGCTCGGCGGGCGCGATTCCATCGGGGCTCTTCTGGAGCAGAAGTTTGACTACATCTTCTTCACCGGCAGCCCGAAAGTGGGGCACATCGTCATGGAAGCCGCTTCCCGCCACCTGACCCCCGTGACGCTGGAGCTGGGCGGCAAGAGCCCTTGCATTGTAGATGAAACTGCCAATATCCGCGTGGCTGCCCGTCGTATTGCGTTCGGCAAGATTCTCAATGCCGGGCAGACCTGTGTGGCGCCGGATTACCTCATGATTCACGCCTCCCGCAAGGAGGAATTTGTAGCGGAATACCGCACCGCCGTGCAGGAAATGCTGGGCGATGCTCCTCTGCAGAACGGAGAGTTCACCCACATTATCAACTCCCGCCACTTTGAGCGACTCTGCGGACTGATGCGTGATGCCCGCCCCGTTATCGGCGGCGGGAGCGATGCGGAAACGCTGCGCATTGAGCCCACGCTGCTGGATGACATTACCCCGAATTCCGCCGCCATGCAGGAAGAAATCTTCGGTCCCATCCTCCCCATGATGACATGGGAGAAATGGAGCGATGTGGAAAACTTTGTCCTGAGCCGCCCGCGCCCGCTGGCCTCCTACCTCTTCACCACGGATGCTGCGGCAGAAAAACGCTTTGTCGATAATCTTTCCTTCGGCGGCGGCTGTGTGAATGACACCATCATCCATCTGGCGGTACACGGTCTGCCGTTCGGCGGTATCGGCGACAGCGGCATGGGCTCATACCACGGCAAAGCTGGCTTTGATACCTTTACCCACTACAAATCCGTCCTGAGTAAATCGAACCGGCTCGACCTCCCCTTCCGCTACCACCCCTACAGCGGACTCAAGAGCCGAATCCTCCGCCTTTTCCTGCGCTGAACCCACCGCAGCCCGCGTGCAGAGTAATCACTACCGCCGTCACGGCGGTAATTTCGCTATCCACACAGTGGATAATTTCACTGCGCCGTTAGGCTCAAATTCACGTTGCGCAGCAACAGTTTACTGCGCCGCCATGCGGTAATTCAGAGCCCCGTGGGGCGACATAAAATAGCCCGGCGATGGAGCTGCTTCAGCAGCGGAATCCCGGGAGAACGGAAGAAACAAGCCGGAACCCCGCAGGGGTGACATAATGCGGTGTGTTAGTCTTAAGGTAGAAGGCAACAATGAGCCCCATGACAAGAACACGGGACAATTAACCCGCTGTAACTTAATGCATCGCCTTATACCACCCCTGCCGGGGTTCATTTATATATGTTGGTATAATCCCCCGGGGGTACGCCGCTGGCGCGGCTCCACACCCGGGCTATATTATATCGCCCCACCGGGGCTCAATATTCCGCAGCCCGCCGGGCTGCCGAACTCTATCACTACCGCCGTAACGGCGGTAATTTCGCTATCCACGTAGTGGATAATTTCGCTCATGGCAACAGCCATGAATTTCGCTGCCCGTCAGGGCAATTTCGCTATTGAGTATCAGAAGTGAAATTCTGCCCGTTCGGGCAGAGTGGAATCCGGCGTGCGCCGGGTGGAATCGGCTCTGCGGGCCGGTGGAATAGCTTCGCTTCGCTCGCAGTGATGACATTCCGCAGCCCCGGTGGGCTGCCATTTTTCATCACTACCGCCGCCAAGCGGCGGTAATTTCACTATCCGCCAAGCGGATAATTTCACTCTCGCCTTTGGCGAGAATTTCACTGTGCCGACAGGCACAATTTCACGCGCAGCTTTCACGCAAGCGGTGACAATCGCTTGCCCAATAAATCGTTGCTTCCTCCGCATTCGGCAGATTCAGATACCGCGTGCGGAGCAGCTCCGTGCTGCGGTGGCCCATTTGCAGCTGCAGCTCGTGGAGGTTGCGGAAGCGGGCGGCGTGGTAGCTCGCGTAGCTGTGGCGGCACACATCCTGCGGCCAGGGACGCGTCAGACGGTTCCATCCGGCTTGCTGCCGCACCACTCGCCAGTGGCGCAGCCATTGCGGCGGGCAGATGCGCTGCGGGGCAGGGGCTTGAGCCGTGCGCAGAAGATGCAGCGCGGGGCGCAGCAGCGTCACGGGGCGGGCTCCGCCTGTCTTGCTGTGCTGCGGGGCAATGTTGACCCGTTTGCCCGGCAAATCCACATCGGCCCAGGTGAGCCGCGCCACCTCGTGCGGGCGAATCCCTGCATAGAGCATCAGCCCTACGGCGGGCAGACAAATGCCGCCCTTGTACTCCCGCGCTGCCTGCACGAGCTGCTCCGCTTCCTCCGGTGTCAGAATCGGTACCGTCTTTTCCACCACGCGCGGGGCTTCCACCCGCGCCACCGGGTTCTCGCTGCACCAGCCGCGCTTCATTGCCGTGGAGAACACCCCGCTGAGCGTCAGCCGTGCCTTCTGCCGCTGCCGTGGTGTTTCAAAAGCCGCATCAATATACGCCGCACACTCTGCCGCCGTAATGCTGCGCACCCGCCGCCGCGCCAGCCCGGGGCAGCGCTTCATGAAACGCCGCGTCACATAGCGGAAATCGCAGAGCGTCCGCGCTCGCCTGTGCTTTCGCGCCACCAGCGCCGCTTCTACCGCCTTGTCAAACGTCACCGTGCGCTCCTGCCGCTTCAGCTCCTCCTCCCCCGCCGCAATACATCGCAGCGCGCGCTTCACTCTCCCTCTCCCGGCCCTGATAGCTGCACACGCCACCTGCGCCGCTTCCAAGAGGGGTAATTTGGTGCTTTGCAATAGGGCAAGTGCTGCTTGTTCTTCGTTTTTGCTTGACATTTTCATGGTTGTATAGTTTAATTTCCTCAGACAAGCCTCCCCCGCTTAGGGCTGGAATCCGTTGATTCCTTCAACCGCGCACATGGGGAGGTGTTTTCTTTTCTGTTTATGCAATATTCCAAACCTCATCTTTCTTATGAGCAGCAAGCCGAGCTTCTGCTTTCCCGAGGTCTGGAAGCCGATAGGCATGAGCTGATACAGAGATTGCGTAATGTGGGCTATTATCGTTTGAGTGCTTATTGGCATCCTTTCCGTGAGCGTGATGCTGCGGGTAATGTGCTCAGTACGCTTGTCCCCGGTACATCCCTGAGCAAGGTTTGGCTGTTGTATCGTTTTGACCGCGACTTGCGTTTGCTGTTTCTGGATGCCATTGAGCGCATAGAAGTAGCTTTGCGTAGCAGACTTGCTTACCTGCATACGCAGGGGCAGAACCCTTTTGCGTATGCTTCCGCTTCCTATTTTCCGCATTGGCGCGATTATTTGCAGAAATGGGAGCGAGCGAAAATCAAAAGAGATAAAAAGGGACAAGTGCTCCTGCGTGGGATAGAGTTTCTGGATCATTTCTTTAATAAATATGGTGATACGCATGATTATCCGCCGCTCTGGATGTCCATAGCCTTGGCAGAAATGGGGTTTGTCGCTTATTTTTACGATTATTCGGATAAAGGATGCAGAGCAGCCATTGCCAACGAGTGGAAGATGAAAGCTGCGACTCTGTCTTCCTGGTTGCATGCTCTCAATGTCGTGCGTAATGACTGCGCTCATCACGCGCGAGTGTGGAACAGACAATATTATCTCAAGCCTCATCTCCCCTCGTATTCTGAAGACAAACTGTGGTATTTTACCTATTCTTCCCGGATTTCAAAGTGGATTGCTCCGACCTGTGTGCCGTCTGCCATTCATTTTATCTCTCCCGGTAGCAGTGCTTGTTTCCTGTTTATGTGCAGACGCTTGCTGCGATTTGTTGCTCCCACGTCCCGCTGGCATGACAGAGTAGAAAAAATGCTTTTCCTGTACAAATCTCAAGGTGTTGACCTTTGCAAAATGGGACTTCCTGTCTTCTGGCAAGAGCACCCGCTGTGGAAATAAATAGCCGGATAAGAGCCGGTTATATTGGCATATATGAAACACCCGCCGCCGCGCCGGCCCGGGGCAGCGCTTCATGAAACGCCGCGTCACATAGCGGAAATCGCAGAGCGTCCTGGCTCGGCGGTGTTTCCGCGCCTCCAGCGCCGCTTCCAGAAGGGGTAATTTCGTGCTTTTCAGTAATGCTATAGCGGCTGTTTCTTCGCTTGTCACGCTGTAGCCCGTCGAGGGCGGAAGAGGACTTGTCTGTGGTATGGTATTCATAAGTTCGTTGCGAATTCGGAATTCGTAAGTCAAGCAGAATACCTGTTATTTGTAAATAATTGAGCAGGCTGATTCTCTTCATGCCCGCTCCGGATGACAGAGAAAGCTCTCATTGGCAAGATTGAGGATGATTGAAGGAGAGTCAAGTATTGATTTTTCGGCAGTTGAGTTGTATTTCCTACGAATTCCGAAAGCGTAGAATGGGGATGAGGTTAATGCCGTCTTTAACTCCTATACCAATCTTTCTATGAAACTTCATCTTCCTGTTCGTTTGTTCCGTGCTGTCATGGCGTTGTTTCCCCTCGTCGTTAGTACTATTTCTCAGCCGCTGTATGCCGAAGCCCCGGATGATGCCGTAGAGGTCATCCTCATCGATGAAGATGCCCTGCGTGCTGACATTCCCACGCCTCTCTTGGGTAACGATGTTGAATTCCGGTACTTCTCCGATTCTCCCGAACTTTCCATCCTTTCTGAAGCTACAAGCAGTGTATTTGTAGCAGAGGAGGAACCTTGCTTGGCGTTTGAGGAGCTTGGTTATAGTGAGAATTCTGTTGCCGTTACTGATATTTCCGGAGATGGCAGCACGTTAACACTGAGCGACAATGGGAGCATGACGAACATGTCCCGATCGTACACAGAGGACGACAGTGACGCGTTAACGCTGAGCAGCAATGGAAGTGTGATGACCGAGACCTCCCGCGCGTACTGGTTGGATGACGGCGGTACGTTAGCGCTGAACGGGAAAGGAAGTCTGATGTTCAGCAATCATGTGTTGTTGGAATACGGTCATGGCGGCGCGATTTATGGGGGACGTGACGTCACGATTACAATGAGAGATAACGAGAGCGTGTCGTTTATCGGGAACTCGTCGGGCTTCGGCATCGCTAACTACGGCGGCGCGATTTACGCGTATACCAGCACGATCACGCTGAGCGACAATAAGAGTGTGTTGTTCAGCGGTAACTCGGCGCGAGGCTTCGGAGGTGCAATTTGTGGAGGTAGCGGCAAGCAAGGAACTTGTGCGCTTACATTGAGCGGTAATAGGAGTGTAACTTTCCGCGAGAACTCTGCAAGTACTGGCGGCGCAATTAATACAGGCACCCACAGCACGATAACTTTGAACGACAATGAAAGTGTGTTGTTCAGCGCTAACTCGGCTAGCGGCGGCAGTGGTGCGATTAACGCTGACAATAACAGCACAATCATACTGAGCAACAATAAGAGTGTGACGTTCAGCGGGAACACGGCATCCTCCGGCACCGGCGGCGCGATTGGTGGGTTTCACAGTAACACAATCCAGCTGAACTATAACGAGAATGTGACGTTTAGTGAAAATTCGTCGGGTTCAGGTGGCGCGATTTTTTTTCAAGGTTCTGCAGAGTTGATTGGTAACGAAACCGTGACATTTAGTGGAAATTCGGCGGGCACAGGCTTAGGCGGTGCGATTGATGGGTCATTTTTCTCTGGCGCCCTCAGCCGGATAACGCTGAGCAACAATGGGATTGTGACGTTCAGCGGTAATTCGGCAAGTTCCGGCGGTGCGATTTGGTACGTCGGTTCCCTGAATATCCGTAACAATGACTACGTACTCTTTGAAAAGAATGTGGAGAAATCCAACAGTAACTACCGTTTGAATAGTATCTGTACCCTTGACGAATATGCCACCATTTCTCTTTCTGCCGCAGAGGGCGCTTCCATAGAGTTCCGGGATTCGGTGTATATGGGTTCCGGTAACATAATGTATCTGAATGGGGAATACGGAGGCATTAAGCAAACTGGTGACATTATCTTTACCGGTAAATACACGGAAACGCATCTGAATGAAATTCTGGAAGCAGACGGAGCCGAACGATTGGCTACGGCGGAGGAAATCCGCCTTTCCCGCACCACGGAGGTGTATGCCACGACCTATCTGTACGGAGGGCGTTTACGCATAGAGGACGGCGCGGTTTACAAGGGTAATGGTATTATTGCCGAGAGTGGCTCTGCTTCTACGGTTCTGGTAAAGGATGCAGTATTAAGCCATGCAGGATATGAGTTGTACTTCGGCGAAGGAACTACGCTGGAATTAACGGGAAATAACAGCATTAGCGGCAATATTGACATGAGCATCGGCAGTTCATTGCGTCTGAATGCTGGGACTTCTTTAGGCGTAACGGATATTATCGGGGATCTGTATATAGGCGGAGGCATGACGCTGGCTCTGAGTAACGATGCTGAGTGGAGATGTGAAAACGGCGTGCTGTTGTATGTGGCAGGTGACCTTACCGGCTGGGATGCAGATACGCTGACAGTAACCGGTGCCGGTACATACAACAGCTCAGATGTAAGCTGGGTGGGTAATCTGCTGGTCCTGAATTACAATGCGGAGACGTTTAACCGATATTTTAGAGGTAGTACATCTATAGGAAGGCTGAGTTATCCGTGTGAATACCGTAATTTTAGTGAAATATATACTGAAGCCGGCTTCTCCCAACCTGCTGAATATTCCTACTCTATCAATATAATAGACAACGGGAGCGTGACGTTCAACGGGAACACGGCTTCCTCCACTGATAGCTATGCCTACGGCGGCGCGATTTATGGGAACAGCGACAGCACGATAACGCTGAGCGACAATGTGAGTGTGACGTTCATCGGGAACACGGCTTCCGTCTTCGGCGGCGCGATTTATGGGGGCACATGCAGTACGATAACGCTGAATGATAACGGAAGCGTGACATTCAGTGGGAACACGGCTTCCTCCACTGATAGCTATGCCTGCGGCGGCGCGATTGGTGGGAGTAGCGACAGCACGATAACGCTGAATGATAACGGAAGCGTGACATTCAGTGGGAACACGGCATCCGTTTCTTCCTCCACTGATAGCAATGCCTACGGCGGCGCGATTTATGGGTACGCCAACAGCGCGATAGCACTGAGCAGCAACGGGAGCGTGGAGTTCAGCGGGAACTCGGCATTAAACGTCGGCGGCGCGATTTATGGGGGCACAAGCAGTACGATAACGCTGAGCGAGAATGATAGCGTCAAATTCCGAGGCAATACCGCAGAAAATGAGGGCGGTGCTGTATACATACATGAAACCGCAAGCATGATGCTGGAAGGGAATGTTGAAATTAGCTTCATAGAGAACTCAGCTTCCCTCGGCGGTGCGATTTATGGGAGTAGCGACAGCACGATAACGCTGAATGATAACGGAAGCGTGACATTCAGTGGGAACACGGCTTCCTCCACTGATAGCAATGCCTGCGGCGGCGCGATTGGTGGGAGTAGCGACAGCACGATAACGCTGAATGATAACGGAAGCGTGACATTCAGTGGGAACACGGCATCCGTTTCTTCCTCCACTGATGGCTATGCCTACGGCGGCGCGATTTATGGGTACGCCAACAGCGCGATAGCACTGAGCAACAACGGGAGCGTGGAGTTCAGCGGGAACTCGGCATTAAACGTCGGCGGCGCGATTTATGGGGGCACAAGCAGTACGATAACGCTGAGCGAGAATGATAGCGTCAACTTCCGAGGCAATACCGCAGAAAATGAGGGCGGTGCTGTATACATACATGAAACCGCAAGCCTGATGCTGGAAGGGAATGTTGAAATTAGCTTCATAGAGAACTCAGCTTCCCTCGGCAGCGCGATTTATGGTGGCAAATCCAGTACGATAACGCTGAGCGAGAATGATAGCGTCAACTTCCGAGGAAATACCGCAGAAAATGAGGGCGGTGCTGTATACATACATGAAACTGCAAGCCTGATGCTGGAAGGGAATGTTGAAATTAGCTTCATAGAGAACTCAGCTTCCCTCGGCAGCGCGATTTATGGGAGTAGCGACAGCACGATAACGCTGAATGATAACGGAAGCGTGACATTCAGTGGGAACACTGCTTCCGCTTTTTCCGGCTCCTACGCCTACGGCGGCGCGATTTATGGGGGAGATAGCAGTATTATAACGCTGAGCGAGAACGGGAGCGTGACGTTCAGCGGGAACACGGCTTCTTCCTCCCATAGATCCTACGGCGGCGCGATTTATGGGGGCACGATAGAGCTGAGCGGGAACGGGAGTGTGACGTTCAGCGGGAACAGTGCTTCCGCTTCTTCCTATAGATCCTACGGCGGCGCGATTTATGGGGGCACGATAGAGCTGAGCGGGAATGGTAGCGTGGAGTTCAGCGGGAACAGTGCTTCCGCTTCTTCCTCCTCCTCCGCCTACGGCGGCGCGATTTATGGGGGAGATAGCAGTATTATAACGCTGAGCGAGAACGGGAGCGTGACGTTCAGCGGGAACACGGCTTCTTCCTCCTCCTCCGCCTACGGCGGCGCGATTTATGGGGGTAGTAACAGCACGATAGAGCTGAGCGGGAACGGGAGTGTGACGTTCAGCGGGAACAGTGCTTCCGCTTTTTCCCCCTCCTCCGCCGCCTACGGCGGTGCAATCGATGGTGGCAAATCCAGTACGATAACGCTGAGCGGGAACGAGAGCGTGGAGTTCAGCGGGAACAGTGCTTCCGCTTCTTCCTCCTCCGCCGCCTACGGCGGCGCGATTTATGGGAGTAGCGACAGCACGATAACGCTGAATGATAACGGAAGCGTGACATTCAGTGGGAACACGGCTTCCTCCACTGATCGCTATGCCTACGGCGGCGCGATTGGTGGGTACGCCAACAGCACGATAGCGCTGAGCGGGAATGGTAGCGTGGAGTTCAGCGGGAACACGGTTTCCGGCTCCTACGCCTACGGCGGTGCAATTTATGGGGGAGATAGCAGTATTATAACGCTGAGCGAGAATGACAGCGTTGAGTTCAACGGGAACACGGCTTCCTCCTCCTATGCTTCCTACGGCGGCGCGATTTATGGGAGTAGCGACAGCACGATAACGCTGAATGATAACGGAAGCGTGACATTCAGTGGGAACACGGCTTCCTCCACTGATAGCAATGCCTTTGGCGGCGCGATTTATGGGAGTAGCGACAGTACGATAGAGCTGAACGGGAACGGTAGCGTGATGTTCAGCGGGAACACGGCATCCTCCGGCGGCGGCGGCGCGATTTATGGGGGCACAAGCAGTATTATAGCGCTGAGCGGGAACGGGAGCGTGACCTTCAGCGGGAACAGGGCTGATGCCTACGGCGGTGCAATCGATGGTGGCAAATCCAGTACGATAACGCTGAGCGGGAACGAGAGCGTTGAGTTCAGCGGGAACACGGCTTCCTCCTCCAGATCCTACGCTTACGGCGGCGCGATTGATGGGGATGGCACGATAACGCTGAGCGGGAACGGAAGCGTGGAGTTCATAGGGAACACTGCTTCCTCTTCCAGCGACGTTGCCTACGGTGGTGCGATTTATGGGGGTAGCAATAGCACGATAGAGCTGAGCGGGAACGGAAGCGTGGAGTTCAGCGAGAACACGGCTTCCTCTTCCAGCGACGATGCCTACGCCTACGCTTACGGCGGCGCGATTTATGTGGCTAGCACGATAACGCTGAGCGGGAATGGTAGCGTGGAGTTCAGCGGGAACACGGCTTCCGCTTTTTCCGGCTCCTACGCCTACGGCGGTGCAATCTATGGTGGCAAATCCAGTACGATAACGCTGAGCGAGAATGACAGCGTTGAGTTCAACGGGAACACGGCTTCCTCCTCCTATGCTTCCTACGGCGGAGCGATTTATGGGGGAAGCAACAGCACGATAGAGCTGAGCGGGAACGGGAGCGTTGAGTTCAGCGGGAACACGGCTTCCTACGGCGGCGCGATTTATGGGAGGGATGGCAGCACGATAGAGCTGAGCGGGAACGGTAGCGTGACGTTCAGCGAGAACTCGGCTTCCTCCACTGATCGCTATGCCGATGCCTACGGCGGCGCGATTTATGGGAGGGATGGCAGCACGATAGAGCTGAGCGAGAACGATAGCGTGACGTTCAGCGGGAACACGGTTTCCGGCTCCTACGCCTACGGCGGTGCGATTTATGGGTATGTCAGCACGATAGAGCTGAGCGGGAACGGTAGCGTGGTGTTCAGCGGGAACACGGCTTCCTTCTCCGGCGGCGCGATTTATGGGGAAGATAGCAGTATTATAACGCTGAGCGAGAACGATAGCGTGACGTTCAGCGGGAACAGGGCTGATGGATACGGCGGCGCGATTTATGGGTATGTCAGCACGATAGAGCTGAGCGGGAACGATAGGGTGACGCCCAGCGAGAACTCGGCTTCCTCCACTGATCGCTATGCCTCCTCCTACGGCGGCGCGATTTATGGGGGGGATGGCAGCACGATAGAGCTGAGCGGGAACGGTAGCGTGACGTTCAGCGGGAACTCGGCTTCCTCCTCCTCCTCCGCCGCCTACGCCGTTGCCTTTGGCGGCGCGATTTATGGGGGCTCAAGCAGTCCAATAACGTTGAACGAGAACGATAACGTAACGTTCAACGGGAACTCGGCTTCTTCCTCCGCTAATGCCTACGGCGGCGCGATTTATGGGGGCACGATAGAGCTGAGCGGGAACGGGAGTGTGACGTTCAGCGGGAACAGGGCTTCCGCTTCTTCCTCCTCCTTCGCCTGCGGCGGCGCGATTTATGGGTGGGATGGCAGCACGATAGAGCTGAGCGGGAACGATAGCGTGACGTTCAGCGGGAACACGGCTTCCTACGGCGGCGCGATTTATGGCTACGGTAATCTGAATATACGGAACAACGATTCCGTGTTGTTCGAGAAGAATGCAGAGATTAGCGGCGCGACTTACCGTCTGCGCAGTATTTATGCCGGAGGCAGCGGGGATGTGATTTCCCTGTCCGCCGCGGCGGGGAAGAGCATCGAGTTCCGGGATTCGGTGTATATTAGTTCCGGTTCTATAGTGGAGCTGAATGCGGATTACACGGATGCAGCGGGGGTGGTACACAAGCAGACGGGTGATATTATCTTTACCGGCAAATATACGGAGCAGCATCTTAACGAGCTGCTGAGTGCTGCCGGAGAGGAGCGCACGGCAACGGAAAGCGAAGTTCTCAGTTCCCGCACTTCAGTGGTGAGCTCCGTCATTAATCTGTACGGTGGGCGGCTGCGGGTGGAGGACGGTGCGGTGTTGGACTGCGCCGGTCTGACGGCGGTGGAGGGCACTGCGGCTACGCTGCGGATGAAAGATGCTGAGGTAAAGGGAGGAACGCTGACTTTCAACTCCGGCACCGCGCTGGAATTGGAGGGAGAGAACAAAATTCAGTCTCTGGTGAATCTGAATGCCGGCAGCGATTTGCGTTTTGTTGCCGGGGGTGAGAGCCGAGTCTCCGGCTCAGGTTCTCTGGTGCTGGGCGGGGGGCTCTCTGTGGCAGATGGTGCGGATGTGATACTGGAGGTGGCAACGAGTGCCGCCGGTGTGACGGTGGGGGATGATGCCTCCCTGAGTCTGCGGGGTAATTTCAGCCTGGCTCCGGGGGCGGAAGATTCGGTGGGCAGTAAGCTGATTACGGTGGGGCGGAATGCGGAGCTCAGTCTGACGGATTCTTCTTTGCTGGGGCAAGTGGCACTGGCAGATGAGACATCCGGCTTGTATTATCAGTACACAAATGGTGCTAAGTTGCTGCAGTTCAGCGGGGATTTGGGAACAGGAGGACTGAATCTGACCACGGCAGCGGACGGTTATACGGTGACGGTATCCGGCGGTACGAACTTTGCCGGAGATATCATGGTGATGGATGGCGCGGTGTTCAATTTCCGGGGTAATAATACTACGCTGGATGCCGCTGCGAAAATCAGTCTGGACACCGGCTCTACGCTGAAGCTGAGCGGCAGTGATTACGCGGTGATGAGCGATGTGCTGAAGCGTGCCACGGGAGCGGGGAATGCACGCCTTGAATCCGAAGCTTACCTGTCACATGAGGATAAGATACAGCTGACGGGGGATTTGATTGTGGGGAGCGGCGGTCGGCTGTATCTGGGTGAACTGCCGAATGGGGTACACGGCGGGGATGCGTATACGAACCCCGGGACTGCGCCGGTGGCACCATGCACGGGGACGCTGGTGCTGGACGGCGGCTCTCTGACTTTCCGAGGCAGCAGGATGGAGCTGGGGCGGGTGGATGTCACAGCTAACTCCTCACTGGAGATTTGGGATCAGGCAGGAAGCAATCAGAAGGCGCATGAGTACTGCTCTATCGCGGAGCTGAATGTGAATGCCTCCCTGCAGCTGGCAACGACATGGAAGAGTAAGCTGGATATTGATGTGCTGCAAGGCAGCGGAGCGGTGACGGTGGGCAGCAGCCATGCACACCATGAAGTCAGAGTGCATGACCTGAGTGGGTATACCGGGGTACTCAGTGCCACCGGCAGCAAGACCACGCTGGAGCTCAATCTGGTGAGCCATTCTGAGCTGAACGCCGATTCGGTGCAGCTGAGCAATGGCGCAACGGCAACTCTTTCCGGCAGCGGAACCTACCATCTGGCTACGGCCAAAACGCTGGCAGACGGCGTGAGCCTTGCCAAGGATTGGAGCGGTGTGGTTCGCCTGAGCGGAGCGACACTGGTCGACGATACGCTGAGCGGGCTGAGTAATGCCAATTCCGCGGTTGAGCTGAACGGGGTATCCGGGTATCTGAGCCGGGCTGATGCTCGCACCGGGGAGCAGACTTACGATGTCAATCTGAAACTGACGGATAACGAAAGCGCAGCAGCATGGAATCTGAATAATGGCTACAATGGCGATAAGCGTATCTTTACCGGAGAGATTACCGGCACGGGCACGCTGGAGCGCAGTTCGTACAGGGGGACGCATCAGACGCTTGTCTTTACCGGAGATACAAGCGGCTGGACAGGGGCGATTAATCATTTGCCGGATTCCGCTACAAGCAGTGGTGCCCCTATTTCAACCAATGTGACCTTCAGCGGGTCGCAGGTGTTGAATGTGTCGACAAGCACCAACGGGAAAGGTGAGTTGAATGTAACGCTGGATGATGAACACCTGCAAGCCGGAAGCAAGGTGAGTGTCAACGGCGCAATCGGTGCCAACCGCCTGACCGTGACGGAGGGCACAACGGTAAGTCTGAACAATGAGGTGAATGTGAATACCCTGCGCACGGCAGGCACTGCGGAACTGAGCGCAGATGCAAGTGTGCGGCTCGGCGGGATAACGCTGAGTGCTGATAACCCGGTGTCTGCTCTTATTTCCGGAGTGGAATCAACGGGCTCGACCATGAGAGGCTTGCATGCCGATGCTGTGGTGAAGAATGTCAGCATCATTTCCACGGTTTCGGCATACACCGTCAGTAGCATGACGTTGCAAGGGGTACAATTTGCCACGGAAACAGAACAGACCGCCTTGACGCTCAGCGGCGTGGTGTTTGACGGCACCTGTTCGTTCAGTGTGGGAGAAACCGGGCAGATACTGCTGGATAAGGCTATTCTGACGGTGCTTGTGGGAACGCCTGCGGGCGGAGGAAACGGAGTGCTGGCTCTGGATTATTCCGACCTGTTCCACTGCACGGCAAGCGGAGAGCTTGAAATCACCATGGATAAGGATGTTGAACAGCTGTTGGCTGCCGGGTATCACACCATCACGCTGGATTTGGGTGACGATGTAAACTATGACAATTTGAACCTGACGCTGAACGGTGCAACTTATGCCGGTAACAGTCAGGGTGGGGCTCAGTTCTCCCTCCGCGCCGTACCGGAGCCCACATCTGCCACGCTGAGTCTGCTGGCACTGGCCGCTCTGGCTGCGCGCCGCCGCAGGAAATAACGCTCGTTTTTCTCTTAGCCGAAAAAAATAATAACAAAGCCGCCGGGAGAGGGGATTCATCTCTCCCGGCGGTGAATTGTTGCTATCTGTGAAAGCTGCGCGTGAAAGTTAGCACGTGAAAGGGGCTTGCGCCCCGTGAAAGCTATCGCGAGAAACGGGGCTGGTGGCATTCACGCTGCGCCGCAGGAGGAAGTAAGAGGCGTTTTATAAGTGAAATTCTCACCTGACGGTGAGAGTGAAATTATCCGCGTTGCGGATAGTGAAATTGTGCCTGAGCGGCACAGTGAAATTACCGCCGCATGGCGGCGGTAGTGATGAAGAATGGCAGCCCAAAGGGCTGCGGAAAGATAACACCCTGGGAGGGCGTAGGCTTGTCGTAGCCCCCTGCTGCCGGAGGCAGCAATTTCACCGGCTCGCCAGAGCCGATTTCACCCGGCGCGAGCCGGATTTCACTCTGCCCGTAAGGGCAGAATTTCACTTCTGTCACCCGAGAGAGATTCAGCTTGCTAGGCTCTCGATGGGGAGAGAAGCCCATGCGGAATCAGGGCTGCGGGTGTTCGCGGAAGGGGAATTTGTCCTGTTTGAGCAGTTCGGTGGCCTCGTTGTACGGGATTCCGTTCAGGTACAGCTGTGTCGGCATGATGGAGGCGCTTGGGCGAATGAGCAGCTCGACGGTGATGTCTATGGGTGATGGGTGCTCCTTCTGCCGGAGCAGGGAGAAGAAATCCCCCTTTTCTTCCGGGTAGTAGTAGCGCAGGTTGCGCAGCCCCGGGAAACTGAGAAGGAGGGTGGGATTGACCTTTGTTTTTCCGGTTTCCTCAATCGTGCTGTAATTGATACGCCACAGGGCTATCATGGGCACATGGAGCTCGCCGTCAGCAGCCGCAGCTTCCGGGCTGTCAGGCAGCTCTATCCGGCATATTTCCCAGAGCCCGGATGCCTGCTTTTTCCAGAAGGTGCTCAGCGGGAAATCCTCGTACCGCATTGTCGACAGTTCTTTCGCGGTGGCTGAAGGTGGTACCGCCGGGGAGAGGTTTTCAGTTAGTTCAAGGGTGTATTGTTCGGGATCGTAGCCGATATTTTTCAGCAGTTTTTCTTTCAATTTGCTCTGGTCGACAGAGGCTCCGCAGAGTGAGGAAACGCGTGAAAGATTCAGGCTGACAGATGCATCCAGCCTCTGATAGTATCCGCGGGTCAGGTCGCGCGGGTCATAGGTTTGGGTGGCGATGAGGATGCGGGGAGCGGTGGCGAGTTCCTCGCTGCGGGTATGGTAATTCCATGCCAGCCAGATAATCTGCGCTGCCACCACAACATAGATGAGCCATGGGAGGATTTTTTTCATATTCGGGATGGGCTGGGGTCAGTTCTGTTCGGCGGGGGTGGATTGGATGCTGCGGATGAGGCGGCGGCGCTGTTGCTCCAGGAGGATGGCCGCCCCCAGCATGATGAAGCCCATGAAGATGAGCACAAAACCGGATTGGGTGAGTGACTCCATGATGTTGGCCATGAGCCCGATGCCGGTGAAGCAGACCAGGATAGTGCCGTAGTTGATCCAGTCAATTCGCTTGGCACTGCATCCGTTCCAAATCCAGAGCAGGGCATAGATGAAACAATAGATGATGCGGGGCAGTTCAAGTTCTGCATCGTCGAATACATTTGCTGCGGGAATGATGCCTGCCGTCAGGATGACAAGCGGAATCCAGGGGAGCCATGCGGCGGTTTTCGGCTTGAATACCAGCAGCAAAAGCAGGGTTGCGCACAGGGTGCTGCCGCCGATGATGGTGTCGACATTGACAAAGTCACCGTACAGGATGAGTCCCTGTGTGACGCAGACGGCAAGCAGGGAAAGGGGAATGCCCGTCCATGCGTATGCTTTGGCCGCCCCGCCGGAATGGCGGCAGAACTCGCTGAAAAGCCACCAGAATGTCCCCAGCAGGAAAAGACAGGTGAGCAGTTCGTCTGCAGTGATGGGCAGGTGAAGCGCGCTTGACTCACACTCGTGCGCGGCCGGTAGCAGGATGAAGGAGGTGATGATGACGGCCGCAATGAGCAGCCGCTGCTTTGCCAGAAATGGCAACAGCACAATGCCGCAGAAGAAAAGGGCACAACCCTCCACAAAGGGATTCTGGAGTTGGAAAATCTGCCCGTAGAGCGCAATGTTGGCCAGCCACATGCCGCCGCCCAGCAGCCCCATGGTTTCCGCCAGTATCGGCATCTTCTCCCGCAGGCAGCCGTACGCCGCCCAGAAGCCCAGCATCAGCGCGATGCCGGTGCCCATTTTCACCGCCGACGGGATGCATTCCCAGTTCGCGGAAATGAGCATGATGATGCCGGCCAGAATGAGCGCTCCGGCCAGTGAGGAGACGCAGAAGAGCAGCCATTTCTGCATGCGGTTGCCGTTGAGCTTGAAATGCTCCGCAATGGCCGCCGCCTGTTCGGCAGAGATGAGCCCGGCGCTCTGCATTTGTTCGATATCCCTGAGTTTCATACGTGTCCCGTTGCTTTCTTCACTATAGTATATCCTCAAAAATACCTGATCCGCAACTTTTTTTTTGATAAAAAGCAAAAAGAGGAATCAGGGCAGCTTCCACGCGCTGCGGTATTTGGCATATTCCGCACGGGGCAGGAGGATATAGACCGGGTTTTTCCGGGCGCGGAGTCTGGCGATGATGGCGCGGAGGTTTTCTTCCTGCATGCTGGTGCATCCGGCGGTGGGGGCAGCGCCGTCGCGACGCCAGATATGGAAGAAGATGGAGGAACCGGCACCCACGATGGGGGAGCCGACGGATTCCACGGTGTTGTGGTGCACGAGCATCTTGATGCTGTGCGGGTAATCTGTCTGGCGCATCTGCTCCTTCAGTTCCCAGGGAGTGCGTGCCGGATGGTTGAGGCGTATATGGCGGTTGTGGAGCTTCGGATAGGCGGGGTCAGTCACCCACAGGTCTGCCGGACCGACTTTCACATAGGGGATGGACGGATCGTGCTGCACCGGGGTGGCATTCGTTACCCACAGCCCACCCAGCGCAAAGATGCCGGCGGGGGAGCGGCCATCGCCCTCTTTCTTGCGGTATCCGGCCGGTGTGTCGTGAATGCCCATGCCCCAGGCGGAGCCGTTGCGACCCAGCCTGCCGGGAATGGGACCAAGCACCCGTTGCCATTTGCCGGCGGCGTTTTTTTCAACCAGTGTGAGCGAAACGTGAGAAGAATTCCAGCCATCGGTGATGCCGATAATGGCTTGAGAACACCGGGGCGGTACCGTGGAGGAACAGGCCGAAAGCGGGAATATCAGCAAAAGAATAACAAAAAAAGTGTAAAAAAGTCGCTGCATGTGACGTATATATTACCGAGTGCGTCTCTTTTGACAAGGTAAGAGCCCGTCAGCCTCATCGGAATCAGAAAAAAAAGAGAAAAACTTTCACTGACATCTTGCATAATCGCGGAGCATGTGTTAGTATAGCACTATGCCTGCGTTGCTTTGTATCAGAGGAGTTCTGTATACAGACGCTTCGCAGCACTACCAGAAACCAGGTCAATATCCATGTTAATATCTGCTCTCAATCCTGATCGCGCCACCCTCAACTTCCTCAACGCTTTTGCGGAGGAGGTTCGTAACGAGGGTGAGAAATTGCAGCGTGACGGTGCTGTCACCCAGATTTTCGGCAACCACCTCTACATTCAGGGACGTGTGGAGACGAAAGTCGGTGTGTTCCGTACCAGTCTTCGTTTGCAGGGTAACAGGTGGTTCGGTTCCTGCTCGGCAGAGGATGATCGCGTGGGCGGTGCCTGCCTCATTGCAACCATGGTGGAGCGTATGTACCGTGGTGCCAATATGCCTGAGAGCCCCAATGAGCTGGATGAGACCTCGCTCACCGATATGTTGGAGGAGAAGCTCGGTCGTGATTTAGATGACCGTGAGGCGGACTATGTAACCAAGCTGGAAAAGCGCTACCGCCGCTTTGTCATTGAGCAGGAGATTCATGACCATGACCTGGTGCGCCTGAATCCCCGCTGGGAAATCACCGGTTACGAGGCATTGGAGCTCTGGCCTTCTCCGCCCCGCAATATCCTGGAGTTCTGGAATTACGTGGCATACGCCTTTGCCAAACGCCGTATCTCCTACCCGGAGTTCATGAACGCTGTCACGGATTTGCAGAAAGTCCAGCAGCGTATCAGCGAGTGGGAGCGGGAAAAAGAAGTCGGTACCTGGCTGGACCGCATCCAGAGCGTGAATGAACGCCCGCCTCAGCCGCCGCGCCACCCGCTCTACATGCGTATGGTTTCCACCATCAATGAGGCGCATTTTGAATACCGCTACGGTCAGAAGGAGGACTGGCAGTCCATCCGCGAGCGCGGACAGCTGGATGCCATACTGGATGAGTTCCTGCGCGGTGCGCTCAAGTGTGATCCGCAGACGGATATCCTGCTGAACGTGCTGCGGGATTATGCAGACCGGGAGGATACCGTGATTCTGGATTTGGACAAGGAATCCGCCTGCTGTGTGATGAACCGCCTTTTCCACCAGCCCGCTCTCAAGGGCTATCTGGTGAATCTGGACGAGTGCTACTTCAAGGTGGTGCGCGAACCGCTCAAGTGGATTTGTATTGATGACCCCATTGTGCCGGATTGCTACGGGCTGCAGCTGGTGACGGCTGCCGGAGTGCATGTGACCCACTCCGTACGCCAGCTCCCCGGACAGGTAGAACTTTACCAGTCTGACGAAACGGTGTTCCCCGGACCTCCCCGCTGGCTGGAAAGCACCGAGGTGGAACCCCGCTACGCCATCCCGAAGTCGGTCATTGACAGTCTGGACGGTGTGGAGTTCCTGCGCAAGATTGGTGCTACCCTGCCGCCCAGCATGGAGGAGCGCGTGGTGGATATTGAGATGAAGCCCACGTTCAACATGCGTATCGTACGCGGTCTGACCAGCGCCGATACGGAGCATGTCCTGCTGGAAGTCACCGCACAGGATGACCCCGGCAACCGCGTGGAGCGCCTGGGTAAGGATGACTGGGAACTGGTGGAGCAGAAGCAGATGAAGGATAATACGCTGCTGCGTTTCATCCGTGATTATCTCTACCCCATCCCGGAGCTGCTGGAGGAGATGAACTTCACCTACGATACGCAGCAGGAAGCCTTCAAGAGCCGCATCACCAAGCAGTTCCCGGAGAAGTTTGCCGAGTGGGCCAAGGCTATTCCCGACACCATCAAGGTGGAGATGAACGACACGCTGCAATCCCTGCTGGATGACCCGGTGGCAGCTGCCATTCGTTTTGAGGTCGTGAATCAGGAAATTGACTGGTTTGACCTCCGCGTGGTCATTGATGTGGAGGGTGTCACCCTGACCAAGGAGCAGATTCGCTCTCTGGTTTCCGCCCGCGGCGGTTATGTCCGCATGGACGATGGCCGCTGGATGCGCCTGGAAATCAAGCTGGATGATGCCCAGCGTGATGCCGTGACCAAGCTTGGGCTTGATCCCTTTGACCTTTCCGGTGAAACTCACCGCATGCACGCTCTGCAGCTGGCAGACCCGCGTGCGGCAGAGGTGTTTGATCCGAAGGCATGGCAGAAGATTAAGGAGCGCACGGCGGAAATCAAGATTGATGTCAAGCCGGATGTCCCCTCCACCCTGCAGGCCACGCTGCGTCCTTACCAGATTGAGGGTTTCCACTTCCTTGCCTATTTGGCCGTCAACGGCTTTGGTGGTATTCTGGCAGACGATATGGGTCTGGGTAAGACCATTCAGTCCATCACCTATGTGCTCTGGCTGCGGGAGGACTACGTGCGCCGCAACAAATCCGGGCGTAAAAAAGTGGTCATTCCTCCTGTGCTGATTGTGTGCCCGAAATCTGTGTTGGACGTGTGGGCCAGTGAAACGGAGAAGTTTGCTCCCGGCGTGCGTGTGCTCGTCATCCGCAACAAGGAGCAGGCCGTGGTGGAGGATATTCTTGCCAACTATGACATGGTGGTTATCAACTACGCTCAGCTGCGCGTTTGCGGTGAGCAGATTAACGCCATCAAGTGGCTCACCGTCATTCTGGACGAAGGTCAGCAAATTAAGAACCCGGATTCCAAGGCAGCCAAAGCCGCCCGTGAGATTTCCGCCAGTAACCGCCTGGTGCTCTCCGGTACGCCTATCGAAAACCGCTTGCTGGATATGTGGTCGCTTATGGCCTTTGCTATGCCCGGTGTGCTGGGCAGTCGTGCCTATTTCAAGAAGCGTTTTGACAAGCGCAAGGATTCTCAGAGCCAGAACCGCCTCGCGGCTCGCCTCAAGCCTTTCCTGCTGCGCCGTACCAAGCAGCAGGTGGCCAAGGATTTGCCGCCCCGTACGGAAGAGGAGGTCTATGCCAAGATGGAAGGTATTCAGCGTCAGCTGTACAAGGCGGAGCTGCGCCGCATTCAGAAAGCTTTGTTGGGTGTGGATTCCGACGAATCGGTCAAGAAGAATTCCTTTGCCATTCTTCAGGGGCTCATGCGTCTGCGTCAGATTTGCTGTCACCCCGGTTTGGTAGACCCGAAATATGTGAAGGAGGACAGTGCCAAGCTGAACGCTCTCTTCTACCTGCTTGATCAGCTGCGTGATGAGGGGCACAAGGTGCTCGTGTTCTCCCAATTTGTCTCCATGCTGGAAATCATTAAGGTGCGTTTGGAAGCGGACAACCGTCCCTACAATTACCTTACCGGGCAGACCAAGGATCGTAAGGCCGAGATTGAGAAGTTCCAGACCACCCGTGAGCCGAGTGTATTCCTGCTTTCGCTCAAAGCCGGTGGTGCCGGTTTGAACCTCACTTCTGCGTCCTACGTCATCCTGTATGATCCGTGGTGGAACCCGGCTGTGGAAAGCCAGGCTATTGACCGTACACACCGAATCGGCCAGAAGAACAAGGTGATCGCCTACCGCTTGCTCACACGCGACTCCGTGGAAGAGAAGATCCGCGTGTTGCAGCACCAGAAGAATCAGCTGGTTACGAATGTGCTGGGTGATGAGGGCTTCGCCTCCAGTCTTGACCTCAATGACCTGCAGTTCATTCTGGCACACGGCGGTGAGGATAATGATGACCCGGACGTGGTTGATGTCTGATGTTGCGGTTTTAACAAATTTGCGTCGCGGTGAAAGCTGCGGCGCTTTTTTTCTGTATAACTGGTAAGATGAGGAAAGTTTTATCTTTGTTCACCATGGTTTGTGCTGCCGTTTCCGCTCTCTCCCCGGCAATTGCCGAAGTAGCGCCGGTGGGGACATGCCTGTCAGCTCAGACGGTGTACGGGCGCAACATGAGAGCCGTGCAGGTGCAGGGAGGGGTGCTGCGCGGCACGGCTCCGACCGCCGCCGGGCGCTACTCGGTGCTGAGCGGATCTGCTGAGCTATGGACCGGGGATGCCGGGCAGACGTTTGAGGTGAAGGTGCCGCGCGGTTGCCGGAAATTGTATCTGGTCGGGAGCGTGGAGTCTGTCTGGTCGCAGTTGGCGTGGTCTGATGGCGAGTCGGAGCACACTGAAGCCGCAGCTGCGGAGACCACACTGGATGCCGCCGCCTACGGGATGAAAGCGGATGGCTCTGATGCGGGGGCTGCTCTGCGCCGCGTTATCAGTGAGGCCCGGGCTCTGGCCGCCGCAGGTGCCGGGGCGGTTCGAATCACCATCCCGCCGGGGACGTACCATTTTTATCCCACCGCAGCGCAGCAGATGAGCCTGTACATTTCCAACCATGACCAACAGGACTTCCTGCCGGTGGGCATTCCTCTGGTGGATGTGAATAACATCGTTCTGGATGGGCAGGGGAGTACCTTCATGTGCCATGGGCTTATGCAGCCCATACTCATCATGGACAGCAGCAATGTCACCTGTCGCAATATCAGCATTGATTATGCTACCCCGTTCTATGCAGAGGGCAAAATCACGGCGATAGAGGACGGTAAGACCACGCTGGAGATACCGAAACGGTTCTCCTGGTGTGTGGAGGATGGGAAGTTCTATACGCGCGGGGATGGCTGGAAAATACGCGCCGCCACCGCCCTCGGTTTCCATGAGGATGGACGCATGGTAGCCACCGGGCGTGCGGGAGATGCGCCGTGGGGCGGCAAGGCCGCGCAGGTAGCACCCAATCGCGTGCAGTTTGCTCAGGATGCCCGCACACTTGGTTTTGATGTAGGGCAGATTCTGGTGCTGCGTATCTGGAATCGGCCGTTCCCTGCCATGGTGCTGCATCAGGCAGAGAACACCACGCTGGAGAACGTGCTGTTCCACAGCTCGCAGGGCATGGCTCTGCTGGCACAGATGAGCCGTGGTGTAACCATTCGCGGCGGCGGCTGTGTGCGCGGGGATTCGCGGGTCCACACCGCCGGGGCAGATGCCACCCATTTCTCCAACTGTGCGGGGCATATCTCGGTACGGAATGCGCTCTATGAGGGGATGATGGATGATGCCATCAACGTGCATTCCACCTGCCTGCGCATTGAAAAGGTGCTTACTCCCCATCAGGTGGAGCTGCGCTTCATGCACCCGCAGGCCGTTGGCTTCGATGTCTTCCCGGTGGGCAGTACCCTACAGTTCATCAAGGGTAAAACGCTGGAAAATCACCCGTCTTTGGGCAAGGCCGTTGCCGTGGAACGGGTGGGTGAACTGACGGTGCGTCTGACGCTGGATTCCCCGCTGCCGGCGGGTATCGGAGTCGGGGATGCGGTGGAAAATGCGGATTTTTACCCCTCCGTGGATTTTTCGCACAACATCGTGCGAGCCAATCGCGCCCGCGGAACACTGTTCACCACGCCGGAGCCGGTGGTGGTAGAGGGCAACCAATTCATCGGTAGCAGCGGCTCAGCCATCCTGCTGGCGGGTGATGCGCAGGGCTGGTACGAAAGCGGGCGCTGCCGCAACGTCATCATCCGTAACAACCTCTTTGAGCACAACCTCATCTGCCGCTACCAGTTCACGGAGGGCATTATCTCCATCTACCCGGAGGTAAAAGAACCCACCGCCCAGCAGGAGCGCTACCATGAGAATATCCTCATTGAGAACAATACCTTTATCACCCATCGTGTGCCGCTGATTTACGCCATATCGGCGGATAACATCATCTTCCGCAACAACAAGGTGACGGTGGATGACCAATATGCCCCCATGCATGGTGGAAAACCCTTTATCCTGAAGCATTGCGGGAAATTTTTATCCGATTACCCGCCGAATTGACCTTTTTTGAGCCTGCGGAATGGACGACAGTAAGCCGCGCTATGCATTGTAATCACGTGAGCTACGCCCCACTCTGGACTGCCAAATATGTGTGTGATTATACGCAACGTGAAATGCCACCCGGCGGGTATTTTTTTTACGCTTCTTCAATTCGAACTCAAATTTCGTAATTTTCCGGTTGCCGCGCTTCTCCAAGGTGTAATATCTTTGGCTGTTTACTTGTTCTTCGCGGCAGAAGTGTCAGCATTCTCAATGCTGTAGCCGTTTTTATGCGCTGCAACTTATGGTGTTAGGCAGTTGCGAGATGCTGAAACAGCCGGTTATTTCATGCAGTTTTAGGCCAAAAGACAATCATTTTAAGTAATTTTCATTTTTTTGCCTTGAATCAGCATTGAGAATTCTGTATGTTATAAGTGTGAGGTTACTCTTAGTACATCAGAGTGGTCATAGAAACAACCAAACCAATAGAATACACAGTACATGAAGATCAAACTTACTTCTACACTTCTGTCCGCTGCAATAGCGGTGGTATTGAGCAGCTGTGGTGCGCCTCGTGTAGGTGCTATTTATACAGACGTCAAGGCTCCTGTGGCTGCCGGCTCCGGAGGCGGTTCTCGCGTTGGTGTTGCCACGTCAACTACGTATCTCGGCCTAATTGCTACCGGAGATGCCTCCATTGCGACAGCCAAAAGAAATGGTGGGATTAGTTCGGTGAGCTCTGTGGATGAAGAAATCAAGAGTGTTTTGGGTATCATCACTACATACAAGACCACGGTGCGTGGTAACTAAAACACACCGAAACAAATGACCTACAAATCCCATAGAGCTTCAACCCTCTATGGGATTTTTTCACAGGAAAGGAGGAAACATGACTACTAATTCGATATTTTTTCGAACACTTTCGTTTTGCTGGCTGAAACTGGGGCTGGGCGTTTTGAACATTATCATTGACGCTGTTTTGCTGGGCATTCTGCTGGGTATTGGGGTATTGTTCAATAGTGAGGGGGTATTCGCCATTATGCTGATGGTTTGGCTCGGCTGCATAGGTCTGGTAAATTTCTTGATGAATCATTACTTAGGCTACATGGTCAAGGCCGGACATGTTGCTGTTATTGCAGAAAGTTTCCGCACAGGGGAAATACCGACATCACCTGTATCATCCGGTAAACGAATGGTTCTGGAGCGTTTTGGTACCGCGAACGTATACTTCGGGATAGATAAACTTGTAGCTCGGGCGGTGAAACAGATTCAACGCATGCTTGGAAAACTGACCGGAGGCATATTGAGTATGATTCCCGGCGGTGAGAAAGTTCAGAAACTTATCGACTATTTTCTGGAGTTGTCATTGGGTTACATTGACGAATGCTGCTTATGCTACACTTTCTACAGGCTAGATGCAAACCCTTACCGCAATGCGGCAGATGGTGTAGTGCTGTACGCCCAAAATTGGAAGGAGCTACTCAAGAACGCAGCTTGGATTATGCTGGTTGTGTTCTGTGCCGTCATCGTTATTACCTTGATTCTGTTTGTTATCATGGGACTTGGCTTCAGAGCCATGGAATGGAACGGATTTATTGCATTCATCCTCTCTCTCATGTTGGCGTGGAGCATCAAATACGCTTTTGTGGATAGTTGGATTATGGTAAAAATGGTTCATCGCTATATGGCATTGGCAGAAGCAGCACCTCCTGCTATCGACTTGTATGGCAAGCTTACCGAATGGTCAACCAGCTTCAAGGAACTACTGAGTAAGGGGAAGGAATCATCTCCGGAAACATCGGAAGCAGACCTTACGATTACATCCGATACGGGAACTGATACATCGGATCCCCTTGTTGGAGCCGCAGAAGAAAAAAAACAAGAAATAGCGGAAAGAACGACTCCTCCCTTACCGGGGAATAGTTAAAGAGCTTGTTCGGTATCCGTTATTTGCATGAGCCGCCATGAAATTGGCGGCTCATTGAGTTAATAGGTAAAAGGCTCATTCGATGCAAACGCGTACCCGCGCTAAGCACTACACTTTGACTGCGAGGCCATGCAGGTGGCCGTGGCTACCATGCTCAAGCTCGTTTTATGTGTCCGGTAATCCCCGCAGCGGATACTGATGTTTACATTTTTTTTCGGGCTCGTCTAACAAGTTCATACTGTATTATGGAAATTGAGAGATGCACGAAAACGTACCGAAAAATGAAAAAAAAGGCAGAAATCATTGTTATGGTGAATACAGATGATGAAGCAGCTCCGGAAGGCGATGGAGAAGTCTCACTTAACGAGAAGTTGCCGCTTAAGGCAAGACTTAATAAGGCCGTATATGTAACAAAACGCAAACCTGCAAAGAATGCACGTCTCTATTTCTTTCTTCGAGCATCTTCTAGCAATGCGGAATGTCGGGATTTTATACCCATTAGTTTGTCGCTCTACAAAAAATTGAAAGGACATGGGGCTGAAATCATTATGCTGAATGCGGACAAGAATATAAAAGATGCCCAGTTATGGGCAAAAGAAAGCCGCATCAAGTTTCCCATTATTGCTCCCGAAAGCGTTCCCGATATCGACATATTGCCCTCAGGTCAAATGCCTTCCATAGTCGTTGTTACTGAGTCCGGAGAAGAATTAGCAAGTGGCGATAGCGCATCTTCGTGTGAAGATATTCTGCAAAAATGGGATGTCTATTTTCAGGAGCTGCCACGTTAGGTAATCTTTTTTGAGCTTGCGGAACACTGTTCACCACGCCGAAACCTGTGGTGGTAGAGGGCAACCAATTCATCGGCAGCAGCGGCTCCGCTATTCTGCTAGCGGGGGATGCCCAAGGGTGGTACGAAAGCGGGCGCTGCCGCAACGTCATTATCCGTAACAACCTATTTGAGCACAACCTCATCTGCCGCTATCAGTTCACAGAAGGCATTATCTCCATCTATCCCGAGGTAAAACAGCCAACTGCCCAGCAGGAGCGCTATCATGAGAACATTCTCATTGAACATAACACCTTCATTACTCATCGCGTGCCTTTGATTTACGCTCTATCGGCAGACAATATTACTTTTCGCAACAACCGAGTTATCATCAATGACAAATATACGCCCTTGCATGACGGGAAACTCTTTATCCTGAAATACTGCGGAAAGTTCAGCAATGATGTTTCTTTGTGATGGAGAAAAGAACCCGGATTAGCGAAAGAAAAACGCAAGATGGGGCAGGGCGAATTGTGGATTAATTTTATCGGGAGTTCAGGGTATCCGCAAATATAATAACAGGATTAATCACTTGATTTGGGACAAGGTATTGAGACGCACATGGCAATGACTTTTCCCTGATGAAGAGTTGGACTTCTCTTGACGTGTAAGATGCGAAGTCGTATAATACCGCTATGAGCACGAGTAAGGCCATTGCTGTGGATTTCGGCGGGACAAGCATCAAAATTGGGGTGACCTGCGGCGAACGGTTATTAGAGAAGGCTGAGCCTCTGCCCACGCAGCGGTTTGACAGCCCGGAGAGTATTATGACTGCCATGTGCGAGACAATCCATGGACTTGTGCAACAGCATTCAGATGTCGTAGCAGTAGGGCTGGGGATGCCCGGTTGGGTGTATTTTCAGAAAGGAATTCTCTACCAGCTCACCAATGTGCCGGTGTGGAATCATGAGGTGCCTGTGCGTGAGGTGATGCAACGTGAACTGGGCTTACCCGTGGTGCTGGATAATGATGCCAACTGTATGGCCTATGCGGAGTGGAAACTGGGAGCGGGTAGGGGATTGAAAAACATTGTTTGCCTGACTCTGGGGACAGGAATCGGCGGTGGAATTGTGGTGAACGACCGCATGCTGCGCGGCAGCCGGGTTTCTGCCGGGGAAGTGGGGCAGACCAGTGTTTGTTTCAATGGCAGAGTAGGTCCGTTCGGCAATCGCGGCGCGGTGGAGGAATATATAGGCAACAATGAAATGGCGGCGGATGCAGCTGCCCGCTACGCTGCTGCCGGGATAAGCCGCAGTGTGGAGGAATGTACCCCGTACAGGCTGGAGCTTGCCGCCCGCGCCGGAGATGCCATTGCCCAACAGGTGTATCTGGATTTTGCGGAAAAACTCGGATGCCTGGTGATGAATCTTATGTATACGCTCGCGCCGGATGCCTTCATCATCGGCGGTGGTGTGGCCAAAGCCGGAGATTTGCTTTTTGCGCCGCTGGAGGCACAGCTGAAAGCCCAGCTTTTCCCCGTACATTACGCTAATTTGCGCTTGCTGCCGGCGTATTTCGGGGCAGATGCCGGAATTATCGGTGCCGGGCTCATGGCAGCGGATTATGCAGCCGGGAAACTGCTGTGATGTGACAAACGGGATTTTTTACCGATGGCGAATCGCGGATGGAGTTTCAGCGGAAAAATGGAGACTGAGCAGCCTGAGGGCTTGACAAACAACGGTTGATGTAGTAGACTGCCCGCCCCATGAGAGGAGGTCTGATACTGATGTCTGTCATTCTGCTTACCCAGCCGTATGGGGTTGGGTTTGCCGCGGATTCCCTGCCCGGTGCAGTGGGCTCGGTGACAACGCAGGCTGTGTGTGATGAGTTGTTGACTCAGGCGCAACAGGTGGATAGGCTTCTTCGCTCTGTCAGTGACCGAGAGAGTGCTGATAAGGCCGCAGAGGAGCTTCGCGGGGTGCTGGGTAATATGCAGCAGCTTTGCCGTCAGCTAGAGATGATGCCGGTGGAAACGCATGAGACAGCCCGTGAGCTGGCGGCTTCCATGCGCAGTTTGACTCATGTGTTTCAGGGTTACATGCCTGTGGTGGAACGTCTCATGGAGGTGAACGCCTATGGGTCAGATAAGCTTGTCAACGTGTTTCACCTGTTCAAGGTGCATGAGGGGTACCGCACGCAAAATCACCGGCAGGAAAGTCCGCGCATGATATCCTATCAGGAGTGGACAGACGCGCTGGAGTATCTTCTTTACCATGTGCGGAAACTTCGCTCTGCGGATAATCTTGCCGAGTGCGAACCTCAGATTGCGGAAGCTGTGCGGCGGGTGGAGCTTTGCCGCCGTGCCGCCGAATCCGCTGCTGAGAACGGAGATGCGGACGCTTTGTCGGAGATAAGGCGGCAACTCGAAACGCTGCGCGGAGAACTGCGGGATGAGCAGACCCGGCTCAGTGCAGCCGGTTTGCTCAGTGGTGAGTTGGCGGAGTTGTTGAACCGCTGTTACTGAGTTTTTTACCGCCTTCTGTGCGGTGGGTGTTCTTTTTGCCCGGCATCCAATCCATGACGGTTTTGAATGCCAGTGCCAGCAGACCGAGGTCATCCAGCCAGCCGACTACCGGCAGGATATCGGGAATCCCGTCCAGCGGGGTGACGGTGTAGAGTATCACCGCTGTCAGGATGACGATGTTGCGCGGCGTTGCCAATTTTTTATCTCTGAGAGAGGTCCGCAGCAGTTGCACGGCATCACTCAGGCGGCGGGCAATTTTGCTTTTCCTGCCGTATCTGTTGAGCCACAATTCAGCGGTGTTGCAGATGGAAGCCTGCACTTTCGGGTCTTTTGCCTTTTCCCACCATTCGCTTTGCCTGAGTTCATCCAGCGTGTTGATGAGTTTGCCTCTGAAGTTGCTTTTTTCCGGTTTTTTTCCGAGCAGCAGGGCGGGCAGCATCTCTTTGGCGGCGGCGCGGGCGGGTTTGCCGCTTTCGGTTCGGGGGAGATTGACGCGCAGGATATGGAGCGGGCGGTGGTGTTTCGGCAGTTCCCGTGCGCAGGCTTTTTCCAATTCCTGTGCTTTGTCGGCAGCACCCTCCCACAGCAGGGCAACACACTCTCCCAGCTCTGCATGCGGGGCGGGGAGAGCCAGAGTGGTTATGCCGCTGACAGCGGCATGCAGTTTGTTTTCAAGCTCTTCCGCTTGGATTTTGATGCCCCCGGAGTTGATGACGGCATCCCGCCGCCCCAGAATGATAAAGCGCCCCTCCTCCTGAAGCTCGGCCATATCATTGGTCTGCAGCTGCTCAATGCCCAGATGCGGCACGGTAATCTGCAGTGCTCCGTCGGAATCCGTGCTCAGGCTTACGCCCGGCAGGGGCGTATAGGCATCTGAGGCATTAGCTCCGTTGATGCGGCGCAGCGCAATGTGGGAGAGCGTTTCTGTCATCCCGTAGGAAGCGTAAACACGGTTGGGCAGGGCGCGGAGTGCTTCTTCCAACACCGGGTCAATGAAACCGCCGCCCAGCAGCAGTGTGCGGATGCGCCCCAAGGCTTCTGCGCCGCCCGGCTGTGCCAGTGTCTTAGCTGCCTGCAGCGGAACCATGGCGGCGAAATCCACGGGAGTGAACACCCGCTCCAGCGGAGTAGATGAGGGCTCACGCACCAACAGATGCAGCCCGGCTGCCAGCGCGCGGACCACCATCATCTTGCCTGCTACATAGCGCAGCGGCAGGCAGAGCAGCGCTTGCTGACCGCGCTCCAGTCCGAAGATTCGGCAGCTGAGCTGCGCTGAGGCCAGCATGGCTTTCTTGTCCGCATGCAGTGTGGTGGGCGTGCCCGTTGAGCCGGAGGTGTGCAGTTGCACCGTTTCGGTATCAGAGTACCACTCTGCCAGAAAATCTGCCAAATCGGAAAGAATGCCGCTTTTGGCTGAGCGCAGGGAATTCAGAGTGTCGGGGCTGATAAGTTGGCCGTTTACAATGAGTTCGGTGGGTAGTTGTTTTATCATTGTATCAAAGTTCGAATCTGTGTTGAATCAGGACGCGGAAATGATCTCCCGCGCCGGGTACGGCAATGAGGTGGCGGTCCCCGGGGTGTTCAGGGCGTGCCAAATCTTTCAGGTAGTCCCGCTGGCTCATGTACTGCACCACATCCCCCGGGCACTCCTCTGCCAGGCGGATAAGGTCGGTAAAGTTCACATCTGCCGTGATATCACAGCGCCCGGTGAGAGCCGGTAATTCCTCTGCGCTGAGCCGCTGGTGAGCCTTATAGCCGCGCAGGCTTCCCTGCGGGCGGCGGTAGTACAGCGTGTCTACGGTCTCGCCGTAATCAATGGTCACGAGCGTGCCGCAGCGCCAGAGCTTCTGCCACCCGGCATACCAGACGTGGTAGCTCTCATGCACCTCAACTATCTGACCTTCTCTTGCCCATGTGGTGAAGACGGATGAGTTAGGCAGCGGGCAACGCATGGCAACGCGGGTGATGCGCCCGTCTACCACGGAAAGCCCCAGTTCCAGCCACTCCCCGCCCTGATACACGAATTGCCGGGCAGGGAAAGCATCCGGCAATTCATTGCTGAAAATGAAAGCCCGTCCTTTTGCATACTTGAGAGCTTCTTCCACCGTGGCATAGACCCGTACAAAGGTGCCGCATGCCATTTTCTGAAAATCACGCAGCGTGCGGGATTTATCCACCATCAGATAGCGCACGCGGAGGCGGTCGAAAAAGCCCAGTGAGCGGGAAATGCTCATGGCTAAATCCCCGTTGCCGCCGCCGATTTCCAGAAAGGGCAGCAGTCTCCCACAGGCGGCACAGGCCTGTTTCCACTGCGCCACAAGGCGGCGGGCAAGCAAATCACTGATGGTGGCAGAGGTGGAGAAATCGCCGCGCACGCCGATATCGGCTATATTGCTGTTGTAATACCCGCCCTGTTCATCAAAAAGCGCCAGCTCCATGTATTTTTCCATGGAGAGCCAGTTGCCGTTGGCAACGATGTACGGTGCGATATTCATGAGAAGCTCCTTTCCCTGCTCAGAGAGAAAGTTCCAGCATCCGCTCCAGAGGCTTAGCTGCGCGGAGCCGCAAATCTTCCGGAATCCGAACTTCCGGCGCCATGTCGCGCAGACAGTCACGCAGTTTCTGCAGCGTGTTGAGCTTCATGTATTCGCACTCGTTGCAGGAGCATTTTTCTATCCCGGCTCCGATGAATTCCTTGCCGGGTACCAGTTTGCGCAGACGGTGCAGAATCCCCGTTTCCGTGACGATGATGAAGCGCTCCGCTGAGCTTTCCCGGCAGTAGGGAATCATTTTTTCCGTGGAGCAGATGTGGTCTGCCAGTAGACGAATCGGTTCCTGACACTCCGGGTGGCACACTACCTCCGCATCCGGGTATTGAGCTTTCAGCTCCAGCACCTTGTCACGGCTGAAACGCTCGTGCACGTGGCACGCCCCGTTCCACATGGTCATCACCCGCCCGGTCTGCAGACTTGTCCAGGCTCCCAGATTTCTGTCAGGGACAAAAAGGATGGGTCGATTCTCCGGCGCCGTTTCGATGATGCGCTGAGCATTGCCGCTGGTCACGATGACATCTGCCAGAGCCTTGACCCCGATGGAGCAGTTCACGTATGCCACAACGTAGTAGTTTTTGTCAGCGTTTTCTTTCAGGAAATCTTCCAGCTCCTCTGCCGGGCAGGATTGTTCCAGTGAGCAGGCCGCATTCAAATCCGGCAGCAGTACTGTCCGCCCCGGGTTCAGGATGCAGGCAGTCTCTGCCATGAAATGTACGCCGCAGAATACAATCACATCACAAGTGGCTTCCTGCGCCTTGCGCGCCAGGGCAAGGGAATCCCCCACAAAATCCGCAATATCCTGAATCTCCGGGCGCTGATAACTGTGCGCCAGAATCACGGCGTTACGCTCTTTCTTGAGCTGCAAAATCTCCTCTGCTAAATCCATCTCAGGCATGCCGCCAGCGTATCACCCTTTTGCCGTGAAGTCAAGCTTGAGGCGTATCATGGAGGTTGCCTCTTCTCTTTCGGTAGTGACCGTGAAAGCTGTCCACTTATGTTGCCGGAGGAGTTAAACTCTAGCTATTTTGAACAGAAAATGATGATTTTGTCACTTTTTTTGACAAAATTAAGATTTTTTACTTGTCAAACAGAAAAAAAGAAGTAAATGCCTCTGCACCCCGCACCAAGCGGGCGGCGCAAGTGGCTCGGTAGCTCAGTTGGTAGAGCGCCAGCTTTGGGAGCTGGATGTCGCAGGTTCGAATCCTGTCGCCCCGCACTGAAAAACACCCCCAACAGCCGCCAACTGGGCGGCTTTTTTTGTTGATGAGCCAAGCCTAATTGAGCCGACAATCGGAATCTCGGGGGCAAGCCCAATTTTGTGAACCTTACCATTTGGTTTAAGGACTTGTTGTCTACTCTAGGCTCACCCCAAGACACCCCAAGTCCACCAACTTAATCAACAGTCGGAGGTATCGGCTGTACAAAATAAAATTATCGAGTTCTGTCAGACACCGCGCTCAGTTGCAGAAATTGCGGAAATGCTTGGAGTTAAGGACAAAAAATGGGTAAAGTATAAATACATGAAGCCCCTTATTGGCACGAGGCTCACTCTCACTATCCCCGATAGACCAAATAGCCGCTATCAGAAATATCAGACTACTGCGAAATAGTGGGATAATTGAAAGGAAGATGGATATGACTACTGATTCCCGTTATGATTGGGGTATAGTCAGTAGGCATCAGTTTGTAGAGCTAAAACAACAAGTCTCTTATCATCAACCCTTTCCGCAGTTTAGTCCGCTATGCCGCCCATAGCGACGACATCGCATTTAAGGAAACTTGTATAGCGAGACGAACTTCCGCACCTTCAGTTTAGCTCTTTTTCCTTCTTCAGCAAGTCCTTCATGCAGAGCAGATAATCCTGCTCCACGTTGCTGAGCGTCCGGGCTTTGTATTTTTTGTATTCCTCCGTTGCTTTTTTCAACGCCTGCTCGTGGCTGATGCTTCCGGCATTAAGGAGCAATTGCTCCCCACTCATGGTCAGCATACGATCCAGATGCATCGCCCAGTCCTTCATGGTCATCGGATGCTCACGCTCTGCCTGTCGCTCGGCAAAATCCAGATACCCGGAGACAATCTGCCCCATGGCACGCAGCTCCTTTTCATTCAGATAATTCTTTGCCTCCTTGGCTTCTACCAGCGTCGGTTGATTTCCTGCAAAACTCATCAACCCCATGAACTCCTTTTCTGCGTTAGCTCGGTGATAAATCACCTCTGCCGCCGTCTCACCATGTACGGCGTAGTGAATCTTATTCTGAACTTTTTTGAAGAACTCGATGGAAATTTCAGCCCTTGGGTCATAATCGATGCTGGTGGCATAAATCTCCAACACCTGCCGATAAAACACCTTTTCCGATGCGCGGATATCGCGTATACGCGCCAGCAGCTCCTTGAAATAGCCGCCACCGCCCAGCTCCTTTAACCGGGCATCATCCATGGCAAAGCCCTTCCGCATGTACTCCTTGATGATACCCGCCGCCCACAGTCGAAATTGCACACCTCGCTGTGATCGCACGCGATATCCCACCGATATCACCATATCCAAGTTATAGAAGTTCATGGGCTTAGTAGAAAATTCGGAATTTCCGAATTTTCTCAAAGTCGTTGCTTCTGCCAACTCTCCATCGGCATATATATTCTTGATATGTTCATTGATGGTCGACTTTGCTTTCTGAAACAGCTCTGCCATCTGTTCCTGCGTCAGCCACACCGTATCCTCATCAAAGGTGACGTTTACATTGGTCACTCCATCCTCTGTGCGGTATATTAATATGGGAAAATGATTTGTATGCATTGTGTTTATGGTTGATTGTTTTCGTTATCCGCATAACCAATCTTCACGTAATCCGGGAATGATGGATTCGTCAGTATGTATATGTACCCTATACTTGTATCCATAATGCGTACGTTTGCCTAATTCTATCAAAAATCCGTGGAGAGTCCACTCAAGAGGGGCTCTTTTTATTCTTCTAAACGGCTTGTTTCATGGCTAACCTGGCAATCGCTATTTGTTGCTATTGACTTATTTTTCTGCTCTGGGTTTTCCTTTTGTCGATTTACATAACGGCTGTAGTATTTCGCAACATTGCGATAAAAGCGGCGGGAGTATCCCTGCTTACGTCTTTCTGAGGCAATGAAGCGCCGGATTGCACATGAACAAGAACCAAGTCTTAGATTTTGGCCACAAGGACATAGACGTTTATTGGCTTTTCTTTTTTTCTCCCCTAAACGCTCGAATATAATGGGAACTGCCTCAATGGGGATATTTATACCAAAATATTCAAAGAAATTTTCTTCTAGCCCCTCATCGTAGTGTTTTAATTCCCCCTGCAGAAATGGTATACCGTGTTCCTTTTTTAGGATGGCTGATGCCAAGTGTGGTACAATGCACGTTTTGGCAAAAGCAACCAAACTCGCATCTTCTGATAATTGTCGGAGTAGAGCTAGTATAACGTTCGATAAATAGCTAAACAGCAGGAATAGACGCATCGGTAGACAAATGGGAAATTACGAATTTGGAGTTACGATTGACGAATTTGGAATTCCGCTCACTCTGCTCGCCCAATGAAAGATGTACGACGCTTAGCGTTAGTTGAAAGCATCTGCGCATAGCGTAGCAAACGTTGAATTCGTCATTCGTAACTCGTTAATTGTAAATCCCGACCACTTCCCATTTGCCCTTTGCAAACTTGTGGAATCATTTGCCGAACGATATACTAGCTCAACGTCTGCGGACCATCCCCACGCGTGTGGGGAAAATTTGCTGGAGTTGTTTTGCGGCGGCGAGGGGTGAATTTGCTTGTTGTAATGAAGACGCTGCGGTCGTTGGCTTCCTGATTGTCGATGGCTCCGATGAAGTCTCGCATCACACCCTCCGAAATGGGACAGTCCGGGGAATAAAGTTTTGTGACGGAGGTGACCGGTAGGGCGATTAAGTGGCGTTTTTTCGGGGTGAGTTTTTGGGAGACTTCATTGTATGTGCCGCTCTTGCCGAGTGGGGAATTGAGGGTGGTGAGTTGCGGTGGTTGGGGATACAGTAGCGGCGATTGATGTTTCCGTGAGTGGCGGCGTTCGTGGCACTGAGCGTGTGTCCGCTCCGTTATTTCGTTAACACGTAAGCAACTAAATTTCCGGTGTTCGGAGAGCAGAAAAAATATCCGCATCCGCCTGTTGTCTTTCCCGGTTTAAATCCTTTCCGTTCACCCTTGAATACGAGCGTTTCCGGGGGTAATTCCTGAATGGGAATCCATGTTCCTTGGACGGTGCGGACTTCTTGCACAAAATGTATGCTTTCCGAACACTCCTGCAAGGTTCCTTTGCAGGATAGAGTATGATAGCTCAGTTTGGGGTTGTTCTGCCACTGTAATCTGATTTGCTGTTCAGCCCTCTCCGGTGCGGACATATCTGCCGCTGCGTGACTGCAGCTTACACAAGCCCCCGCTGCAAGGTAAAGGGTTGTGGAGGTCAGGATGTTGCGGATGGTGGTCATGGGGTATTTATTCAGTAAGTTGTGAGATTGGCGTGTCAGTATTTCCAGAGGTCATAACCGAAGAGCATCAGGCACCAATTTACAGGAGTTGCTATGACGGAGAGAGGAATATCTGCAATCTCTGCGATATATCGCAGTGGTTGTATGGCGTAGTTGCTCCGGGAACAATCATCCTCCAGCCGGGTCAGCGCTCTTTGGGCGTTATGCGGTAGTTGTATGGTGACGGTAGTGGTGCCCGCAGGGAATGGTGCACTGCCGCAAGCCGGAATTACGCTCGTTACATGCCGGAGTATATCTTTGCGCTGCATCTTTTCCACCGGTATCAAAGCATAGTAAATGCCGTTCAGCGGATGTTCATCAGGACGCAGAGATGTCTGAAATCGGCGGTGCTCCTCTACATATCCGCCTCCGATCATCCGGCAATGAAACCATTTATTGCGCGCCGGTAAGTACCGCACCGGAATCTCCAGGTATGCGGTATCCTGATAAATATGGACGGTGTAATGTGTTTTCCTGTGCTTGCGTAAGGGCTTAGCCAAATTTTCATCTATCGGGATGCGACGTCCCACATTGTTTACTGCTCCGCCGGTGTCTACGATGGTGCACGAACTCAGTCCCCCCGCCGCAAGGCAGAGGGCTGTGGCAGTCAGGATTTGATGGAATATGGACTTTATCACTCTCTATCTTCCTTATCTATGATAATACTTCCCAGCAGCGAATCCGCAACAAAAAATCGCAAAAAGTGTGTTTTTCTGTCCCATGTTATCATTTTTTGCTCACTTTTCACTTGAACGTATGCGGCAACATGCCTAAGCTTGTTTTGAACCGAAAGCCGAGGGCAATTTTATCTCATTGTTTATTCTCACGCGTTCAGAAACCGCCTTAAGAATTGTATTTTTGAACTTGCGGTCGAAGCGCCAGACACAGTTCTGTAAAGCTGCGTACTGTGTCCTGAAATCTGTAGGGATAGGGGACGGCGTTGATGGTGTCCGGTCTGAGAGAAACCCATTGGGTGATGGTGTCAGCCATGGCATTGATGTTGCCGGGTTGTACACGCCCTTCCGGAAGGAATGTGCTGAGCATTTCGCCTACGGCACCGTGGTCGAAGCCGATGACGGGGCATCCAAGTGAGAGTGCTTCAAGTATGGCGCGATCGTGGCTGGACGGAGCCAGAGTGAGAGAGAGGGTGAAATGGCAGTTACAGAGTACGTCTCGTAGATCTCTGCGTAATCCTAACCAAGTGATATAGGGTTCTACTTCTGTTTCTTCAAATAGCCGACGGAGTTTTTCCTGATACTTAGAATCACCGGAGTCGATGTCTCCAATCAGATATATCCTAGGGGATATTCCCTGTTGAAGCAAGAGGTGTGCCAGTTCCGGGAGCTGATGTAGACCGTGGATGGCGGTCATTGCTCCCGGGATACAGAGGCTGATTTCACCGGGAGTTTGAGGGTGTGCTTGCTGCCATTGGTTTTGCCAATCTATTGAGGGACGATACAGAGGATTGCAGTGTTCCTCATGTACGCCGTATGGGATTGACCAGACTTCGCAGTTTTCCGGAAGTGTGTAAAATCTGCTGGTTTCCTGTCTCAGGAAACGAGAGATGGCAACTAGGGCATCACAGTGCGGAAGCGCGCGCGTCCTTAGTATTCGCTGAGGAAATCCTGTTAGAACGGAAATCAGCCGCGGGCGAATACCGTGCGCCGGCCTCTGTTGTGTCAGCAGAGCCAGCCGGGTGGCTTGAGGCCCATATGCAAGGATGATATCTGCCTGTTGTTCGGTGATGTGCTTAGTCAGGCGTTTGAGTACGCTGCGTAGGGAGAATAGGTTGGGATTGCTGCGTGTCGGTCGGTGTTCCACTCGTGCTGCGGTGAGCGCTCCCACTAATTCATTGGGTGGTGAGACAACGGTGTTGGTGAAACCTGTATCCTGCAAGCCCACAGCTAGGTCAGCCGCCAGCTGGCTGATGCTTCCGGGGCGTAAACCCGGGCTGTAATGCAAGATATTCATGCTTGTACCAACAGTCGTTCATAGGTGCGGAGGTGGGCTTCTATCATGTCTTCTCTCCTATAGGGGACCCCGACTGTAGCAGGTGTCGGTGCAGATGTGTACCACCGTTCCAATAAGGCTGCCATGGCGTTAATATCACCGGTGGGCACTTTGCCTTCCGGTAGAAGAATATTAAGCTGTTCACCGACTCCCCCGTGTTCATAGCCTGCTACGGGGCGCCCCAGCGCGAGTGCTTCCAGAGTGGTCTTTCCGAATGATTCCGGTTGCAGGGTGAGAGAGAGGGTGATATCACATGCGCAGAGTACGTCTCTCAAATCACGGCGGTGACCTGTCCAGGTGGTGTGCTGCTCCACTCCGGCTGCGCGCAGTGAAGCCTTGACTTCTTCCTTGAAGGCTTCTTTACCTTTTTTTGTTTCTCCGACGATGACGGCGTGAGCAGGAATGCCACGTGCGTGGAGTTGTTTCAGCAGCTCCGGCAGGTGTAGAGCCCCTTTCAGGCGAGTGATGCGCCCGGGAAGGCAGAGGGTGTATTTTCCGGTAAGTTCCGGATAATCCGTACGCCACTTTTGCCACCAGCTTTCAGAGGGAGTGTAGCCGGGATAATTTTGAGACAAATCTACGGAGTTGGGGATGACCACAATGTTTTGCTCCGGGGTTTGGGGGTAATTATCCAGAATATGTTGTTTCATGCAGTCGGAAACTGCAATCACGGAGTTGCCTTTCGCCATGATGCCGGAGTAAGCATTCACCGAGTGAAAGCCGTGGAAAGAGGAGATGATGACGGGACGAAGAGCTTTCGGAAGACATCTCACAGCCAAGTGTCCTACCCATGCCGGAAGTCGTGAGTGAAGATGCAGCACATCTGGTTGTTCTGTGCGGATAAGTTTTGCCAGTTTCCCCACCTGCAGGAGGGTGAGCAGACTTTTTTTGCCGATAGGGCAGAGAATGTGCCGTGCGCCAGCTGCTTTAACAGCTTCCACCATATCCCCGCCGGCAGATACTACTACGTTGTCCACCCCGCGCGCACAGAGTCCCTGACAGAGTTCCAGAACAACTTGTTCCACTCCGCCTGAGGATAGGGACGGTAGCAGATGTATCACTTTCATGGCAGCAGATTTGGGAAAGTCTCCAGTATGTAGGCGGCTGTGCGTCCGGCTTCATCAAATACCTGTTTGCCGCGGGGCAGCGTGTATGTTTTTGCCCATTCCGTGAAGCGGCAGACGCTTCCGTCTGCTATCAGCATGTTTAGCCCGCGCGCTATTCGGGAGGCATCCGGTTTGTGAGGCCCTTCTACGGGCGGCATTTCAATGATACCGACGGGTGCTCCGCTGGAGAGAGCTTCGTACACCATGGAGACGCTATCTTGCGTAACCCATACCTGAGCCGCCTTTGCCAAATGCTCCGCCACCCAGTTGGGACCGGTCTCTTCCACGGGAATCACGCGGATGCTGGGACACGCGGTTGCTACGTCCTGTGCAAAATCAGACGGCGTGCGGCGAGAGGTGGTCAGTACCATGGGGGTCCTATTGTGCCGGGCAATGGTGCTCAGTTGGGTGATGACGGTTTCTTCTTCCCACTTGTAGCTCTTACTGGGACCGCCGATTAGGATGAGTGTTTCCGATTTTGGAATATCCGGTTTAGGCCGAATGCTGTTGATAGCTCCATTGGTGGTAAATACACCGGGTGCAGCAGTCGCTCCGGCGGGTAAATCATGTCGCGGCATGATGCAGAGATCAAACATACCTGTGGGGAGGCTGGGCTTCATACACACCATGCAGAGGCAGCGCAGGTGGCGTGCCAGACTGAGTGCCGCCAGATGGGTGCTGTGCCCGGCACACAGGATGAGGTGCGGACGCGGTAAGTCCAAATCTTTTCCTTTGTAGAACAGTTTGCTGAGCCAACTTTTGCCGGTGATGTCTACTTCATGGCAGCTGTGTTCTAACTGAGGTGCTTTTTTTGTAGCCTGTTGCAGCAGGGCGGTTGCCAGACCTCTGGTTTGAGAGAGATGCCCTTTCTTGCCATCGCTGATAATGTAGATGACCATGGTGTTAGCGAGAGAGTGAAGATGTAATGGTAATGTTTTTAGATAGGAAGCGTTACCCGTCCGAAGAGGTGAGTGCCCAGTTGCGGTGAATTGAGCGTGCCGCAGATGAGATCGTTTGCTGAGACGGTGTATTCCGGCTCCGGGTCAAACAGGAGTAAGGGAACACTTGCTGTTTCATCGCTTTCTTCATCTTGCGGATTTGCTATGTTGAGTGGCGCTACACAACAGGCTCTCACCAGTTCTGCCCAACTGAGTTTGCCGGGTTTGACCAAGTGGGTATAAAGGGTCGGAAGAAAGGTGTCCAGTGCGGTCATCCCCTGAGGAGCGCTCACGAAATCTTGTTTCTTATCGAAAGGAGTGCAGGGTGTGTGGTCGCTGACAATGCAGTCAATGGTGCCGTCTTTTACGCCTTCCAGAAGAGCTGCGCAATCACTCAGTTCCCGCAGAGGCGGAATGACTTTAAAAGCAGTGTTGTAATCTCCCACATTTTCATGTGTATAGAGCAGGTGGTGCAGCGCCACCTCTGCCGTGACTTTCTGCCCCTCAGCCTTAGCGCGGCGGATACTTTCTACCCCGCGGGCGGTGCTGACAGTTTGAATATGGAGTTTGGCTTCGGTATCTTTTGCCAGGCGCAGTAGTATTTCAATGCCGATTTCCTCAGCACAGGCAGGGGTGCCGTGTAGTCCCAGCGCGTATGAGGTGGTGCCGGGGTGCATGTAGGTGTTGGCAGAAAGCATGGGTACATCCCCGCGGATGGCAAAGGTGAGTCCCAGCTCTGCTGCATATTTCATCGCCCGGTGCAGCATCAGCAGATTGTCCGGCACGTTGTCTCCATCCGTCAGGATGCTGACTCCCCGTGCCGCTAAGGTGTTGTACGGGGATTGCTGCTTTCCTTCCGTTCCCATAGAAATGGTGCCTGCGGGTATCATTTCGGCCGTGGAACGTTGGGTGACGGCATCGTTGAAGCTGTCCAGCGTAGCATAGTTGTCAAACATGAACCCGCGCGTGGGCATGACCAATATCCCCCACACACCACCTTGTACGGCCGCCTGCCCGGTACGGCTTACAGACTCTCGCTTGCTGCGTCCGGGGACTTCCACTTTGGCGTGAAGGTCAAAAAGTGCCGGCATGATGATTTTTCCGGCTGCTTCCGTGCAGGCTGCGTCCTCCGGAATTTGCAATTGCCCGGCGGGGTGAACCTCTGCATCACAGGTGGTAAGCCCGCCCAAATTCTCAAAGGTGCTGCTTAGACCGGGGCCGATTTTTATATCACAACATTCTCCGGAGGGAGCCCAGATGGCGTTGCGGATGTAAGTGTTAGTCATGATTCTGGGTCTGGGGGGTGAGGTGGTAAAGGATGCTCATGCGGGCCGCGATGCCATTCTCTACCTGATTGTTGATGAGCGTGTTTCGGTAATCCATGGCAGCATCACATATCTCAACACCTCGGTTTACGGGGCCGGGATGCATGATGGAGAGGTTTAGGTCATCGATGCGGGCGAGACGCTCTTCGGTCACACCGAATGCCTGATGATAGTCTCCGGCGGGGAAGAAGGGGGTGTCCATACGCTCATTCTGTACGCGCAGCAAATAGATGACATCCGGTTTCCATCCAAAAATCTGATCCCAGTTTGTGAAGCGGGGGATACCGGTATGCTTTTGCAGAGGAACAAGAGGTCCCGGACCCATGTAGGCCACATCTGCTCCCAGTCGCTTCAGGATGCAGCTGGTGGAGCGAGCCACTCGGCTGTGCAGGATGTCGCCGATAATGACGACGCGTTTGCCTGCTACTGTGCCGTACTTTTCTCGGATCGTGAATGCATCCAGAAAGGCCTGACTGGGGTGGGCGTGTGCTCCGTCTCCTGCGTTGATGACGGCGGCTTTACAGTGGCGGGCAATAACGTTCGGAATGCCGCTATGTTTGTGGCGCACAATGATGTAGTCCATTTTCATGCTCATGAGCGTGTCGATGGTATCATGCACGCTTTCGCCTTTGACCACGGAGGAGGTGGAGACAGAGAAGGTGGTGACATCTGCGGAAAGTCGGTGAGCTGCCACCTCAAAGGAGGAACGAGTGCGTGTGCTGGGCTCGTAGAAGAGTGTAAGGACGGATTTTCCCTTTAGAGCAGGCACTTTTTTTACGCTTTTGGTGAAGATATCCTTCATAGCGGAGGCACTGTCGAGAATCGTGTTAATCTCGTCCGTGTCCAGAGCTCCGATGGTTAGTAAATCTTTTCGCGGTTTCATGCGTGGACTGAAGAAAGAATCAGGTATATATGATTTCATCACTACCGTCTATTTCCTGCAAATGGACGGTTACTTTGGCATGGCTGGGGACGTCCAGTTGCAGAGCCGTGTAGTCCGGGCAGATGGGGAGCTCCCGTCCCCCCCTGTCAACCAGACAATGTAGTTGGACTACCGCAGGGCGACCGTATTCGAAAATAGCATTGAGCGCGGCGCGTACCGTGCGCCCTGTCTGTACAACATCATCTACCAGTACCAGATGCATGCCGTCTGTAGAGAATGGTAGGTAGGAAGAGCGCAGCGCTGATTTGCTCTGCTTCATATCGAAATCATCCCGGTAGAGGGAAATGTCAAGTGCCCCATACAGGGCTCGGATGCCTCTTTTTTCCAAATGCCGGATGAGACGTCGCGCAATAGTGTCACCGTGGCTGATAAGCCCGATAATTGCCAGATTCCCCCCCCCTTCCGGGAGCTTTTCGGCAATATGAGCTGCCCAGCTTCTCAGAGCTGCGTCTAATGCATCCTTGCCAAGTGTGGGCATAACAGGCGAAATGGAGGGTTTATTCTGCCAGCTTGATAATGCGGTGAGCCGCCATGGCTGCGTTAATCGGTGTTTTCTTGTGCAGCCCTACTGTGGTGGCCGGTACGCCGCCGGGTAACTGAGAGATTGCCAACAGCGCATCGACACCGTTGAGAGGTCCGCAGGGAACCGGTACGCCTATAACAGGCAGTTCCGTGTTCATGACTACCACGCCGGGCAGAGCGGCGGAGAGTCCGGCCACACAGAGAAGGACTGCCTTTGTTTTGTTGTTTTCCAGCTCTTTGAGGTAGTCAATGAGGGTCGGCAAATCCCGGTGGGCGGAGTAGATGACCTCTTCGTGCTCTACATTATTCTCCGTAAAGTAACTGCGCGCTGATTCCATGAACGGGAGATCGCTTTTGCTGCCGTATATAGTGATGACTTTCATGCTAACCCATACTGTAGCATTGCCGCTGTGTTTCTGCAAGCAAAAAGCTTGTCCTGCTTTTGGCTGAAATCATTTTTTGTTCAAGTTAGGAGTGCAGAAATGTGTGTTTGTCGTATATTGGAAGAAAAATTGGCTTGATGAATGAGCAGTTAAGGTGTATAATGCCCCAGTCACTAATTTTGTTATGAACCTTGCTATTATCGGAACGGGTTATGTCGGGCTTACCACGGGTACGTGTTTTGCTGAGGTTGGGCACAATGTAGTATGTGTGGATAATAATGCGGCTAAAGTGGAAGTTTTGCTGCAGGGTCGGGTGCCGATTTATGAACCGGATTTGGAGGAGTTGATTGTTTCCAACGTGTCTGCCGGTCGTCTCGAATTTACCACGGATCTGGCTTTGGCTGTTGAAAAGAGTGATGTGATTTTTATTGCAGTTCCTACGCCTCCTAATGAAGATGGCTCTGTTGACCTTTCCTACATTGAGGCTGTTTCTCATGAGATTGCGGATGTTTTGCGCCCCGAGTTCGGGTATCGCATTATTGTGGACAAGTCCACGGTGCCGGTGAGTACCGGCAGCAAGGTGGCTCAGGTGATTGAGCGTTATGCTCACCCCGGGGTAGAAGTGGATGTTGTATCCAATCCGGAGTTCCTGCGTGAGGGCAGTGCCGTGCGTGACTTGATGCATCCCGATCGTGTGGTCATCGGTGCAGACTCTCAGCGCGCCATGGATATGATGAAGCGTGTGTACCAGCCGTTCAGCGCTCCGATTGTGGAGGTGGATCTGCACTCTGCTGAGCTTATCAAGCATGCCGCCAATTCATTTCTGGCGTTGAAGATTTCTTATATCAACGCAGTTTCTGCCGTGTGCGAAAAGGCCGGGGCTGATGTGGAGCTGGTGGCACAGGGTATCGGTATGGATAAGCGCATTTCCCGCAACTTCCTTAATGCCGGTCTGGGTTACGGCGGTTCCTGTTTCCCGAAAGATGTGAAAGGTTTTATCAACATCTCCGAACAGCTGGGTGCGCCTCTTGAGTTGCTGAAGGAGGTGGAGCGCATCAATGCTGCGCAGCTGGAGCGTTTTATGGAGCGCATTCGGGAGAAGCTCTGGGTGTTGCGCAGAAAGCGCATCGCTGTCTGGGGGCTTGCTTTCAAGCAGAATACAGATGACGTCCGTGAGTCTGTGGCTGTCAAGCTTATCAAAAAATTGTGTGACGAAGGAGCCGTTGTTTCTGCGTATGACCCCAAGGCTCGTGAAAATGCTGAGCGGGAACTTGCCGGGCTGCCCATCAGATTCTGTGATGACATGTATGAATGTACACGTGACGCTGAGGTGCTCATCGTTGCGACGGAGTGGAAACAGTTTGCCACGGCCAATCTGATGAAGGTTCGTGAGCTGATGCAGCTGCCGATAATTTTTGACGGTCGCAACCTGCTGCATGGAGAAAACGCCGTTCACGCCGGGTTTGAGTACCATTCCATCGGGCGTAAGAGTCTCTATCCGAAGCGTGGCTGAAGCCTGCCGCGCAAGAAAGATAAAAAAAGCCCGGAATCTTCCGGGCTTTTTTTGTGGGGGTGTTTTTACCTGTAAGTTGCGCAGCGGTTGAGCCAGCCAGCTAACCAGCGTTGCTCACCCCGGGCTGCAGGGGAGTTGGCAACACGGCGGCGCATGACTGCTGAGGCGGCGCGGGAGAATTCAGCCGTGGCGGCGCGCCCCTGCGGGAAACCTTGCATCTCTTCCAGTACCTGGAGTAAGCCCCATCCCTGTCCGTTATAACGCTCCTCCGGTTTGAGCCCCTCTCCCTTGAAATTGACGTAGTCCACCAGACAATACATGCCCAGAGTGGTAGCAGCCAGAGCCTTGTAGCGGGCGATGACTGTCTGAGGCTGCCGGGAGGCGCGTGCCATGGCGGGCAGAGCAGAGCGTGAGCGCAGGATGATGAAGCGGGTTTGCAGCTCCGTGTTGGCGGCGAGCCAGCGGCGCATGGCTTCCGCGCGTCCGCTGCGGTCGGCGTTGAAGGCTGCTCTGTTCGGCCAAGGTGAGGCGCCGTTGAAAAAGGCGGGAACCTGCACACCCTGAGAGCGGGCATAGGCGATGAACTTGGGGAAACTTTCATCAAATGCTTCCCTCACCCCGGCAGGATACCAGATGAAATGGCCTATACCCAGAGAGGGGAAGGACTCTCCCGTGTTCCAGGAAACCAGACCCTCTACGCTTCCGGCGCATTCGTTTGCCCAAATGCGCCGCCCGAGCTCGGATAAATTAATATTGGCTGACATCCGCGCAGACTCGCTCCGCGGCTGCCGCGCCGGGGCGGAAGTAACACTGCAGCAGCTCAGCGTTATAGCCAGTAAGGGGAGAAAGCATAATTTCATGCTCTGCATTATAACATCCGTTGCCGCTGGCTGTAAAGTGGTCTGAAAGACAGTATTTTTGTTTTTTTTGTAGGAAAAATTTCCTTTATGCTTGACATTGGTGGGGGCTTGTGGTAACTTTGGTCACCCGCTTGTTGCCGTGAGGCTCTGATAGCCCAGCAACCGAGGGAAACAACCGAAAAATCTCTAATTTATCATTATGGTAGCAATTCGTCTTAACCGCCAGGGGTCTAAGGACCGTCCTTTCTACAAGATTGTTGTCGTTGACAGCCGCGCTCGTCGTGACGGCGCTTTCATTGAGCAGCTGGGTACCTACAACCCCATGGCTGAGGGTGAAAACTTCACGCTTGACCTCGAGAAGGCTGACAAGTGGATTGCCAATGGTGCTCAGCCCTCTGAAACCGTGGCTTCCATGATTAAGAAAGCTCGCGCTGCCAAGGCCTGATTGGCTTACTGAACCTTTCATTGGTTGTTTCTGTACGCGCCCTGTAGTTTCATGCTGCAGGGTGCGTTTCTGTGCTTGCTCGGGATTGCCAATTGTTGGATAAATGCCTTTTTATTGCCTGAATTTTACTTGACTTTTTGAAACAATTTGCTACATTTAACTTCAGTATGAAGCATGCTTCCTAACCTGAAAATCTGAGTATGAAAGAACCCAGCAGTGCCAGTTTTCTCATGAAGATGATCGTCGACCGCGCCGAGAGTCTTTTTGTGCAGAATGGCGGGCAAATGCCGGTTACGGCGGCGCAGTGTCGCGTGCTGATGTACTTGGAGAAGATGAAGGGGCAGGCGGTGTCGCAGCGGGAGCTGGAGCGGTATCTGGGGGTGAGCCATACAACAGTGAAAGGTCTTTTGCAGCGGCTTGAGGAAAAGGGGCTGGTGCGCACAGCGTTTGATGACAGCAGCGATGCTCGCGTGAAGCATGCCTACCTGACAGACACGTATGAGGCGCGCCATGTAGCAGCCCGTGATACCATACTGCGCATAGAGGAAACGGTGCTTTCTCCGTTGGATGAATCGGAACGCCGGGAGCTCAAGGCTCTGCTCTCCCGGGTGCTGGACAATATGCTGACCAAATAAAGTTTTATTTTACAGAATCATGAAGATGAAAAAGACAGTGATGATGGCTCTTACCGGGCTGGTTGCGCTGGGCGTGACTGCTTGTAAGGACAAGGGACAGAATCAACCCGGGGGCATGCAGATGCCGCCTCTGAAGGTACAGACCATGAAGATGCATCAGCAGGATGTGGAGCTCTATTCTACCTGGTTCGGGCATCTGCGCGGCGTGGAACAGGCTGACATTCGCCCGGAAGTCTCCGGCAAACTGGTGGAACGCGTGTACAAGGATGGTTCTCTCTGTCAGAAGGGAGATGTTCTTTTCCGGATTGACCCTGCTACGTATAAGGCTGCTGTGGCTCAGGCCAATGCCAGTCTGGAGGCGGCAAAAGCCGCTGTGCTGCAGGCAGAGGCTGCCAATGACCAGGCTCGGCAGGATGTTGACCGCTACACCGGGCTGGTGAAGAGCGGTTCCGTATCCGAGAAGCAGTACACGGATGCCCTGCAGGCGGCCCGCCGCAGTGAAGCCGTGCTCGCGGCAGCACGCGCTCAGGTTCAGTTAGCTGAGGCAGCACTGGAGAACGCCAATATCAATCTTGACCGCTGTACCATCCGCGCCCCTTTCACCGGGCTTGCTTCATCTTCCACCGCGTCCATCGGTGAGCTGCTCAGTGCCAGCGGGGCTCCCCTTACCACCATGAGCTCCATAGACCCCATTCGCGTGGATTTTGTCGTACCCGAGAAACAGATGGCCTCCAAGGTGCTGGATGCCAACTTCGATTCCGCCGACCAGAAGAGCCCCATTGAGGAGTTTGAACTGCTGGTCAACGATAAGGTGTATGACCACAAAGGCAAAGTGGTAGCTGTCAACAGCCAGGTGAATCAGAACACCGGCACGGTAAACTTCATCGGTCATATCAGCAACCCGCATTTGAAGCTGCGCGCCGGCTCCGCCGTGCGTGTGCGCGCCAAAACCGGTGTGGTGGAGGATGCTCTGCTGGTGCCGGCACGTGCCATTCTCACCTCGATGAACCACCGCTATATCTACGTGGTGGCACCGGATAAAACCCCGCTGGGTATTGATGTGCAGCTGGGTGAGAGCGTGCCGCTGGAGATGCCCAATGGTGATGGTACCAACGCGACCATGCTCATGCAGGTGGTCACCGGTACGGTCAAACCCATCGCGGAGACGCTTCGGGAAAACGGCATTGACAACGTGCTGGAAGCAGAAGTAATTGTGGAAGGAAGCCAGATGGCCGAACGCTATGCCCAGATAAACAAGCAGATGCGCCTGGCCGGAGCAAAAGAAGGCTTTAATAAGGTGGAACCCTCTCCCTTTGTCTACACGCAGCCGGTATCAACGACCCCGTCCGTTACCGCACAGGGAGAAGAGAAGTAACCCCATCCTCAAGGATTAGAAGCAAGACTTCATGAGCGCATTTTTCATTAAACACCCCGTCATTGCCACGGTGATTGCCGTGGTGACAACGCTGCTGGGTATCGTGTGTCTGGCGAATCTGCCCGTTTCCCAGTATCCGGAGATTACGCCGCGCACCATTCAGCTCACCGCCATGTTCCCCGGGGCAGATGCCAAGGCTGTGGCTGATTCCGTCGGTACTCCGCTCGAGCGTGAAGTATCCGGCGTGCAGGGCATGGACTACATGAGTTCCGTCTCCTCCAACAACGGTTTCTACAGTCTGCAGATTGTATTCAGCCCGGAGACAGACCCGGATTTGGACCAGGTGTTCACCAACATGCGATACGGGCAGGCCTCTTCTCAGGTGCCTACTGAGGTGTTGAACTCCGGTGTCACCATTCGCCAGATGCCCGGTCTGCCCATTATGCTCTATTCGCTCTACTCCCCGGACGGCAGCTATAATGCTGTGGATCTCGCTAACTATGCGCAGGTCAAGATGGTGGATGAGCTGAAGCGCGTGCCCGGTGTGGGTGAAGTAAACGTGTATGGTGCCGGGCGTTATGCTATCCGCGTCTGGTTGGACACAGCACTCATGTCGCACTACAACATTTCCGTGGCAGAGGTGCGTGCCGCCATTGCCGCACAGAATGCCACTAACCCCGGTGGCAAAATCGGTGCCGACCCCGTCCCGGACGGTCAGGAAAAAACCATTGCCCTGCGTACTCAGGGGCGCCTGACCAATCCGCAGGAGTTCGAGGACATTGTGGTGCGCCAGATTGGGGATGAAATCGTTTACCTGCGTGACATTGCCAAACTGGAGCTTGGCTCGGAAAACTATTCCGCCACCGGTCGACTCAACGGCAAGACATCCGCCGCTGTGGTGATTTTCCAGTCTCCCGGTTCGAACGCCATTGAAACCGTAGACCGTCTGAAAGTAACGTTGGAGAAACAGCAGGGTATCATGCCGCTGGGCATTACCGGCAAGGTATCGCTGGATACCACAACAGCCGTGCGCTACTCCATCGATGAAATCAAGCAGACTTTCCTGGAAGCAGTCATTCTGGTGGCCCTGGTGGTGTATGTGTTCCTGCAGAACTTCCGGGCCACCATCATCCCGCTCATTGCCGTGCCGGTGTCGCTGCTGTCCACTTTCTGCGTGTTCCCTCTGCTGGGCTTCACGCTCAACACCATCTCCCTGCTGGGTATGGTGCTCGCCATCGGTCTGGTGGTGGATGACGCCATCGTGGTGGTGGAAGCCGTACAGCATCACATAGACAAGGGCTTGAACCCGCGCATGGCATCCTTTGCCGCCATGCAGGAAGTGAGCGGTCCCGTGATTGCCATTGCACTGGTACTTTCCGCCGTGTTCCTGCCCTCTCTCATGCTGGCGGGTATCACCGGCACGCTCTTCAAGCAGTTTGCCATCACCATTGCCGTGTCCATGCTGATATCGGCATTCAACGCATTGACGCTTTCACCTGCTCTGTGCGCCCTGCTGCTGAAACCGGCGAAAGCTAGGCGTAGCGGAATAGCCCGCGTCATCAACGTATTCATTCACCCCTTCCTTCGCTTGTTCAACAAGTGTTACGATGTCACGGCAAACATCTATGTCCGCATCTGCGGCTTACTGTGTCGCAAACTCATCATCTCCATGCCGCTGCTGGTGCTCTTTTGGGTGGGAATCAAACCCATGGCGGACAGAGTACCGGGAGCTTTCCTGCCGGATGAGGACCAGGGCTTCCTGCTGGCAGCACTGGTGATGAAGCCTGATACCTCTCTTCAGGTCGCGTTTGAGGCCAACAAGAAGATGGAGGCCGCTCTGGCAGACCCTGCCATTGAGAATCTTACCACCGTGGTGGGTATCAACATCCTCAACAGCGTGCAGACTCCCGGTGCATGTATTGCCTTCATCCAGCTCAAGGACTGGAGCCAGCGAGACGAAACGGCAGCAGAAATCCAGCAGCGCATTACCGCCAAAGCCATGAAGGCCGGGCTGGACGGTGAGCTGCGTATCATGATGCCGCCGGCTATTCCCGGTGTGGGTGTTGCCAACGGTGTGTCTCTTGTGCTCAATGACCTGGAAGGGCAGGGCGTTCCGTTCCTGTATGAGCAGGTGCAGAAGTTTGAGGCTGAGGCTCGCAAAATGTATTCAGACAAAATCCTCTACTGCGGTGATATGATGATGCCCTATACCCCGCAGACCATGGTCAGGCTCGACAAAGAGAAGTGCAAGGCCATGCAGGTGGAAATCGCCGCTGCCAATGCCGTGCTGGCGGCCTACAACGGCTCGGCTTTCGTCAACTTCTTCAACGCCTTTGGTCAGCAGTGGCAAGTCTATATGCAGGCTCAGGGGGCCGACCGCACGGATTTGAATAAAATGGACGGCTTCTTTGTTACCAACAACCGCGGAGACCGCGTGCCGCTTTCCGCGCTGGTGGATATTGAGGAAATGTACGACACGGAGTTCGTGATGCACCACAACATCTACAACTCCGCCAAGATTACCGTCATGTCGGTGCCCGGGGTCTCCACCCAGCAGCTCATGGATATCGTGGAAAAAATCTACAAGGACACCATGAACCCCTCCCAAATCGGCATGGACTATCAGGACATGAGCTTCCAGGAAAACAAAGTGCGTAACAGCGTGGGACTGGGGGCTATCTTCACCATGTCCTCCGTATTCGCCTTCCTCATTCTGGTGGCACTCTATGAGAAATGGACACTGCCGTTGGCCGTATTCCTCACCGTACCCATCGCCGTGCTGGGGGCATACGCCGGCCTGTATTTCATGGGGCTGGAACTCAACCTGTACGCTCAGGTAGGTCTGGTGATGCTGGTGGGCCTTGCCGCCAAGAATGCCATCCTCATCGTTGAGTTTGCCAACCTTGAAATGGAACGCGGCAAAGACCTCCTGAGTGCCACACTGACCGCAGCCCGCTTGCGTCTGCGCCCGATTCTGATGACCTCGTTCGCCTTCATTCTCGGTTGCGTACCGCTGATGATTTCCAGCGGTTCCGGTGCGCTCGCCCGAAATTCCATCGGCACTGTGGTGGTGGTGGGAATGACTGTGGTGACACTCGTGGGCGTGTTCCTGATTCCCTCATCCTACGTATTCATCATGAAACTCTTCCGGATTAAGTTCAAGATTAACGATCTGAGTGAGGATCCGGATGAGGTGGGAGCCCGTGAGTATCTGGCCGCACACAAGAATGATGAACCCGCCTGATTTATCCGCATTTCAACTTTAACAACCAAATCATCTTATCCTGTAATATGAAAACATCCGTAATCCTGACCCTCGCAGGGGTGGCCCTCACTGTCAGCTCCTGCACCTTCGGGCCCAAGTGGTTCGCTCCTGAGATGCCTGTGCCCGCCGAATTCCGCGGAGCCGGCGTTTCCGACAGCACCATGGCTGACCTCCCCTGGCAGCAAGTGCTGAATGATGCAGCATTACAGTCCCTGCTCAGCGATGTGTTTAACAACAACCGCGACCTTGCGGCCATGATGCACAACGTTGATGCTGCCCGTCGCTACGTGACGATTGCCCGCGCTCCCATGTTCCCCTGGCTGGGATACGGCACCTCTGCCTCCAAGGGCATGAACCAGAACGGCGGTGCAGCCGTCGCGCAGATGGGCGGCACCACCTCCGCACCCGGTTCCGCCGCCCTCAACGCCTCATGGGAGATTGACCTCTGGGGCAAAACCCGCAAGGGCGTGGAGAGCGCAGAAGCCTCTGCACTGGAAGCCGGTGAGCAGTTCAACAACCTTCGCATCTCCCTCATGCGCCAGGTTGCCGGCGGCTACCTCCAGCTCATCATGCTGGATGAGCAGCTCGATATCGCCCGCGCCGCCGTGGAATCCTACCGCGAATCGCTCGAACTCTTCAACAATCAGGCCATGGGCGGCGTAGCCGACCAGCTTCAGGTATCCTCGGCACAGGCAGCCCTCTCTGCCGCAGAGGCACAGATACCCAATCTGGAAAGCCAGATAGCCGCCATGGAGAACACTCTCTCCGTGCTGGCAGGGCGCATGCCCGGCAGCATTCAGCGCAGCGGCAGCATGAGCAGCTTTGCCAAAGCCAGCAGCGTGCCCGCCGGCATACCCGCAGATGTCATATCCCGCCGCCCGGACATCCGCGCTGCGGAGCAGAAACTGCGCGCCGCCAACGCAGACATCGGCGTAGCCATCGCCAGCTACTTCCCGAGCATCAGCCTCACAGGCGTGGCAGGCTATGCCTCTGCCGACCTCACTTCCTCCCTGCGCGGCAAACACAGCGGCTGGGGCATCGGCGCCAACCTGACCGGTCCGCTCTTCCAGGCCGGACAACTGCGCGCCAACGAACTCATCAAGCGGGATACCTTCCTGGCAGCCAAAGCAGAGTACGAACAGACCGTCCTTGCCGCCATGGCAGAGATTTCCACCACGCTTATTCAGCGTTCCAAACTCCGCCAAATCATGAACAAGCAGGAAGAAGCCGTAGCCGCCTATCAGGAAAGCGTCAAGCTTGCCAAAGCCCGCTACACACAGGGACTTTCCAGCTATTACGAAGTCCTGACCGCCCAGCAGGGACTCTTCCCCGCCCAGACACAGCTGGCAGCCTACCGCTACCAGTACGCCGCCTGCATCCCCACCCTCTACACCCAACTCGGCGGCGGCTGGCAGAAGTAAGTATTGATACAGTATATAATAACACAACAATTCCCGGTTTTGCTCATTTGAGTAGAACCGGGAATTGTGTTTTAATTTGTGGGGAACAATACGTCACCGTAATCATTTCAAGTTGACTTGAAACAAAAAAGGCGTGATTTTACTGGGGTTGATAGGCTGTTATTTAATTAGAACTCACAAAATCAACTTTTCAATTTTAAACTTCTACCGTTTGATAACGGGTGAAGCTCGCCAAATCGGCGGGCATAAGTGAATCCAGCCCATCCAGAAAGGCGGTGGCAAAGCTGCCGGTATGCGAGTTTTTGTTGGCGGCGCGCTCTCCCACCAACCCCATGATGGCGGCGGTGGAGATGGCAGCATCAAGCGCACTGTCTGCCACAGCCAGACAGGCTCCTGCCAACGCACCCATGGAACAGCCCATGCCGGTGACTCGTTCCATGATGGGGTCGCCATTGGTCAGCATCCAAGTGTTGGTGCCGTCGGTGGCGTAGTCCTTGGCACCGGTCACCAGAACCGCTGCTCCGGTGCGCTGCGCCAAGGCAATGGCGGCTTTCACGGCCTGTGAGCTGGAGTTGGCGCTTTCCACGCCGCGTCCGGCTGCCTTTTCTCCTGCCAGAGCCATGATTTCTGAGGCATTGCCGCGAATCATGGCGGGAGGTGCTTGCTCCAGCAGCCTGTGGCAGAAATCCGTGCGGAAGCGCAGCACCCCGGCAGCCACCGGGTCAAGTACCCATGGCACGCCTGCCTCACGAGCGGCTCCTGCAGCACGCAGCATGATTTCCGCTTGCTCTTCAGTAAGTGTGCCGGTGTTGATGAGAAGCGCCTGTGCACAGGAGTGCAGTAGTTCTTCGCATTCCTCTGCGTGCTGCAACATCACCGGGGCTGCACCCACGGAAAGCAGGACGTTAGCCGTGAAATTTTGCACCACGTTGTTGGTGAGACAGAGGACAAGCGGACGCGTGTCCCGCAGTTTCTGCAGCACGATAGCTGCCGTTTCTGAAGGTGTGTAAAGCATGTTCTGTAATTAGTGTTGGAAAAATTAAAGGAGCTCCTGAGCTGCCTGACGGGGATTTTCCGCTGCACAGATGGCGGAGACCACCGCCACTCCCGCAGCGGCTCCCGTGGCGCGTATATCCCGGGCTCGGGCTGCATCTATTCCGCCTATGGCCACCACGGGCAGGGGAGAGCTCGCTGCTACTGCCGCCCAGCTCTGCAAGCCCAGATCCGCTGCGGCATCGGGCTTGGTAGCAGTGGGGTAAACCGGTCCGCAGCCCACATAGTCCACCAAATCGAGCGGTACAGCATCCATCTCATCCTGATTGGAGACGGAGAAGCCCAGTATCATATCCGGTCCGATGAGCGCACGGGCTTCCGCCGTCGGCATATCACTCTGGCCGATGTGGATGCCGTCTGCTCCGATTTCCACGGCCAGCTCCACGTCGTTGTTAATGATGAGCGGCACGTTCACGCTGCGCAGGTAATCGCGCAGCGGCAGCACCTCTGCCAGCACGGCGGCTTTGTCCGTCAACGCGCTGCGATACTGCACCATGGTGACCCCACCCGCTACGGCCTCCTGAACAGTCTGCTGCAGCCCATGGCGACAGCGGCCTGCCTCATCTGTCACCAGATAAAGATAAAGCGTTTTCGGGTTAAGCTTGCTCATGCCGCGTATTCTACTCTTTTCCTGCGTACTCCGCACCTCCTTTTCGTGACAGCCTGCGGCATGCCTTTACGCTTGACTTTGGTTATGAGCTTCGTATACTGTACTTCACATGCCCCTGATGATGAAATTTCACCGCCCTGTCTTTCTCCTTCTCGCTTTGCTTTTGCTGATACCTTCCTGTGGGCTGAATCGTGATGCCATGCTGCGGCAGGCGGTCACATTTGCCTATGGAGATTGGACTCCCGCCGATGTGGGGCGACTGCTTGACGCGGGGGCGGCGGTGAATGCAGTCGGGGAAGATGGCCTCCCCCCGCTGTTGTGTGCTTACGGTATCGGTCAGGATATGTTTGAGGATGACCCGCAGCACGAGGACGCAGTAGAATCCATCCATTTGTTATTGAAAGCCGGGGCAGATGTGCAGGCGCGCACACCCGCCGGTCACAATGCGCTGGATTTGGCATTCTGCCGATATAACAATGAACCGGTGGTGTGTCTCCTGCGCGAACTGGGACTCAAGGCAACTAATCCCGAATATGAACTGGTTTGGCACGCCATGCACAATCATGCTGCGCAGGTTCGCCGACAGCTGGCAGCCGGTGTTTCGCCGAATGCTCACAGTGTGGATGGCTGTTCGGCACTGTGGGCTACGATGCCATGGTTCAACCTCAAGCCTCATTCCGCTGAGTGCATGGAGTTACTGCTGGCTGCCGGTGCAGAGGTGAACGAACTGCGGGAGGGGCGCTCCCTCATGGATATGACCATGATATTCTGCGGTGACGAAATGGAATACCGTTATAGGAACCTCCTGCAACAGCACGGAGCCGTTTATGTCAATCCCCCATGCAGACATTGACAGTCGGCACTCATTGCTGCGGGTAAACAACGGGAAAAACGCGGTAAAAGAAAAGCGCCCCTTTCGGGGCGCAGTGATATTTTCGGATAAGCACAGCCGCCCTGTGGCAGCTGAGAGGAAAATTACGAATAAGCGGCTTCCACGCGGGCGGCAACATCCTTGTAGCCGTAATCCACTTCGTAGATGGCCTTGAGGTTCTCAAGAGACTTTTCCTTGTTGCCCTGTTCGTCGTAGAGCAGACCAATCATGTAGAGGATTTCCTTCTTGGTCTCATCCATGACCATGAGCTCCTTGTCCGCGTCTTCCAACTGGCGGATGGCCATATCCACCATGCCCTTGGCGTGGTAGCACTTGCCGAGCATGAGCATGGCTTTGATACGCAGATTGGGGTTGGTGCGGGCGCGCTGGAGAGCAGGGATAGCCTCAGACTGCATACCGGCATCAAAGAGCGCCTGACCGTATTTGAACTGAAGCTGTGCATCGGTGGGGTTGGCTTCCACACGGGTGCGGGCATCTTCCACCACCGCGAGGGCGATTTCCTGCTTGCGGGCGGCAAGGGTGGCGCGGGCTTCCTCGTTGTTCGGGTCAGCGGCAAGTACCTGCTCGTAGTAGGCAAGTTCCGCTTCCATGGCTTTTTCGTGCATGGCCATGGCTTTGTCGTTGATAGACACGTCTGCCTCACCGCCCAGTTGGAAAGCGTAGGCGTAGAACGAGTACGCATTGGCGAAATCCTCCATCTGCTCATAACAGGAGGCGATATCCTTGACCACCTGCAGATTGGTGTTATCCACGGCATATTGCTCAGAAAGCTGGGCAAGGCGGGCTTCCAGTTCCGCGCCGGTGAGTCCCATCTTGTCACCGCTTTCCAAATCAGCAGTGGCGTTGGCATTCTTCATCTTGGTGCGGAAGTCACCCTTGCCTTCCCAGTTGCCCTGCTTCATGGAAGCGCGGGCAGCGTAGTCTTTTTCAGCACGCATGGCGGTGGCGTCCGTGGGGTCAACCTGGAGGATGCGGCGGAAGGTATCAGCTGCTTCGGCAAACATTTCATGGTCAGCATAGTGCTTTGCCAGCACATTGAGCTGTTTTTTGTCGCCGGGAGCTCCCTGACAGATAGTCTCCAGCGCAAAGGTAGCAAGCTCTGTCAGCCCCAGCTCCATGGCGGCGGCATAGAGGGTGCCGTTGGCTGCGGGAGAATACGGGTCTTTCTCCAGGGTGTCTTCTACAGAGGAGAGTGCTTCCTCCGGCTTTTTCACAGAAGTGGAGACGCGGAAGCCTCCGAAGAGGGAGGAACGACGGGCTGCTCCGGACTCGGGGGCAAGCTTCACCTCGCAGGCGCGCAGCACCTTGCGGGCTTCCAGAAAACCGGGTGCACGCTTGACGAGGGTCTTGAGGATGCTGACGGCGTATTTATAATTCTTGGTCTGGACAGCCTGTTGAGCCTTAATCCAGAGTCCCTGCTGATCGGGGGCGAGCTGGCGGTCTGTGATGAGAGTAATCATGGCGATGAAAAATGAGAAAATCGCAGCAGTGGGTACGGAATACCCACGCAACACTCTATTTCTATCACAAAATCAGTGTCATTTCAACCTTGTTTTTTCAAAAAAACATGGCACAATGGGTGTCGTCATGAGAACAGATGCCCTCCTGAGCCGATTCGGATACTGCAGCCGCCGTGAAGCCGCCGCGTGGGTGAAGCGAGGACGCGTCACGCACCGCGGAAAGCCGGTGAAATCTCCCGCCGATAAGGTGGAGCCCACAGAGGTGTTGGTGGATGGTGAGCCTGTTCCCTTTGCAGAGGGTCTGTATGTGGCGTTTTACAAGCCGCTAGGCTGCACCTGCAGCCACCGGGAGGAGGGGGAACTGGTGTATGATCTGCTGCCTGAGATGTGGATGGCTCGCAACCCCGCTGTGAATACGGTGGGGCGGTTGGACAAAGAGACAAGCGGGTTGCTCCTGCTCACGGATGACGGATCGTTTGAGCACGCCATGACCAGTCCCAAACGCCATGTCCCGAAGGTGTACGAGTTCACGACTTCAGCGCCGATTCCTCCGAGCGCGGAGGCTCTGTTTGCGTCCGGCGAATTGCTGCTGCAAGGGGAGAAAACACCCTGTCTGCCTGCGGAATTGGTGATTACAGATTCCTGCGCCGGGCGGCTCACGCTGCATGAGGGGCGCTATCACCAGGTGCGCCGCATGCTGGCGGCGGCCGGGGCTCCCGTGGAAACGCTCTGCCGGGTGGAAATCGGTCCCATGAAACTGGCAGAGCTGAATCTGCAGCCGGGAGAGTGGGTGGAGTTTGACCCCAAGTTGTTTGATGCCCGATGAGTTATGACATGCCCATAGCGGTGGAGCCTGATTTTCGCGTGTTGTACGAGGATGCCGGCGTGCTGGTGGTGGATAAGGCGGCTCCGCTGCTGACTCACCCCACCGGGGAAAAGAACGAGCCGACGCTCTGGCACGGTGTGCGTGAGCTGCTTGCCTATGAGCTGGCCACGGGCGGGCAGGTGTCGTTTATCAATCGGCTTGACCGGGAGACAAGCGGCATTACCCTCATTGCCAAGACCGCAGAGGCGGCTTCCGAATTAGGTAAGGCTATGCAGGAACGGCTTCTGCACAAGGAATATTATGCCGTGGTGCAGGGGGTGCCCCTGTGGCAGAGCGCAGTGAATGCTGAGCCGATATTGCGGATGGAGGAGGTGGCTCCCACCCGGATCCATGTACGCCAGTGCTGTCACCCCGCCGGTAAGCCCTGCCGAACGGAATTTGTACGCCTGGAGCAGGGCCGGAATAATTGCTGCCTGGTGCGCTGTATCCCGCATACCGGGCGCATGCACCAGATTCGGGTTCATCTGGCATACCTGGGATACCCGCTGGTAGGGGATAAAATCTACGGTGGAGATGAAGCCTGCTATCTGGATTTTATGCAACAGGGGTGGAGCCCGGAGCTGGAGGTGCGCTTAGTGCTGCCGCGCCATGCTCTCCACGCCTGCAAGCTGTCTTTCCCACGGCTGGGAAATACCGTTACGGTTGAGTCTCCCCTGCCGCAGGATTTGAGACAATTGCTGGTGTGAGTATCAGGCGGTGTATACCGCCGCCTTGCCGGCAGGAACGCAGAAGAGCCCGTTGCCCTCCTCATCAATGGTGACTTCATGGGGGCAGGTGTTCAGCGCGTCTTTCCAGACTTCTCCAGCGTGCTCCTTACCCACGTGCATTTGTTTTTCGGCATCTTCTCCGTTGGAAATGAGCAGAGCCAGTCCGGAGCCGGGGTGTTCTGCGCAGCCACGGCGCACAAATCCCACGCAGCCGGGGGCATCAAAGTAGTTGTCCTGTTGACCGTATGCTTTGGTGCTGCGGAGTTTCAGCAGGATATCAAGAGTTTGACGGTGAATAGGTTCCTGCCCGCCGATTCCGTAGTAATCTCCATAGAATACGCAGGGATATCCCTTTTCCATCAGCAGAATCAGTGCATAAGCCGCCGGTTTGAACCAGTCTGCTACGGTAGATTCCAGAGATTGACCGGGTTGGGAGTCGTGGTTGTCCACAAAGGTGACTGCCAGGGCAGGGTGTGTGGAAACGAGCGCCCCGTCCGGAAGTTGCCTGAGATCATATTCTGCGCCCTGTTCTGCGGCGGCTGCAAAATTGTAGTGCAGCGTTACATCGAACAAATCCATGGCATAATCCTCTGCTGCCAGATATTCGGATAAATCATCCGGCGCATCTTTCCAGTACTCTCCGACAAAGTAGAACTGCTCACCTAAGGCATCTCGCATGGTGCGGATAAAATCCTGAATAAAGGCAGTATTGATGTGTTTGACGGCATCCAGTCGGAAACCATCCAGTTTCAGTTCCCGTGCTATCCAGAGCCCCCAGTGTTTCATTTCCTCTATCACCTCCGGGTGGTGATAATCAATGTTGGCACACATCAGATAATCATAATTTCCGTTTTCTCCATCCACATTTTGACTCCATTCCTTGCCTTTGCCCTGAATTTTGTAGATACCGGAGTCATCCCTGCCGGCATCATAATCCGTACCGGTGAAGTGATACCAGTGCCAGATGAAGTCAGAGTACTTTCCCTTGCGCCCCGGAAAGGTGAAAGCGGTCCAGCCCTCTATTTCATAGGTGTCGGAAATTTCCTCATCTCGGTTCTCTTCATCCACTTTTCTCACGGCAAAACGCTCTTTTCCGTCAGCTCCTGCCTTGTGATTCATGACGGCATCCAGATAGACGGAAATGCCGTGCTCGTGCAGCCTGTCAATAGCGCGTACCAGTTCTTCCCTGGTTCCGTATTTGGTGCGCACGGTACCTTTCTGGTCAAATTCTCCCAAATCGTAGAGGTCATAGCATGCGTAGCCTACATCGTCCTGTTCCTGCGCTTTGTATGCCGGGGGAATCCATACGGCAGAAATGCCGAGCTCTGCCAGATGCTCGGCATCTGCCTCCAGTTTTTTCCACAAATCGCCGGTATTAGGCATCTCCCACTCGAAATATTGTATCAGTACTCCGTTTTTCATATCCGGTCATGATGGGGTAAGTTAGATTTGCGGTCAATCTAAATTGATGCCTGTTTATCCGGTCAAAGGGCGTAAAAACTTCATAAAAACCCGGGTTTTGCTAACTCTGAACTTGCCAGCGCAAAAGGAAACAGGTAGAATATGTACAATACATGCGCCGCTATATCGTCAGACGCTTGCTGCTGATGCCATTCACACTGATTGGCATCACCTTTCTGGTGTTCTCTCTGTCCCGCTTGGTGCCCGGCGGACCGATGGAGCGTATGCTGCAGGAGCAGACCATGGCCGCGCTCGGCGGCGAGAAGGTCAGCGGCAATGAGCGTGTAAGTGAAGATGATTTAGAGCGTTTGGAAGACATGTTTGGACTGCGTGAGCCTATATGGAAAGCCTATTTGCAGTGGTTGGGTGTTTGGCCTCGTGATATTCAGGTGGAGCGGGCGGAGTTCAATGATGAAGGCGCTGCGTATTTGACGCTTACTAATTTCAACGGCAAATCTGCCGTGCTGGAGGTTCATCGTCAGGGGGCACGGGCAGAGTATCTGCCTGTGTCGTGGCTGGAGGAGGAAGGCTGGAGGGTGTGGCTGGAATCCCCGCAACAGCGAGCCGAGCGTTGGGCTGAACGGCATGGAGTGGAGGATGAGATGCTGATTCGAAAACGGGCTGAATCTCCGGCTTGCCGCCGTTGGCGTGCAGTGGCAGCACGGCGGGTGCTTGACGGTCTTTTGCAGGGAAGTCTGGGGTTATCGTACAAATATCATGAGCCTGTGGGAGCCATGATTCGTGAGCGTTTACCTGTATCGCTCTACTTTGGCTTGCTCGGAGCCCTCATTACCTATTTGGTGAGTGTGCCGCTGGGCGTGATAAAAGCTTTGCATCACCGCAGCTGGTTTGACAGCCTGAGCAGCATTGCTATTTTTACCGGTTATGCTGTACCGGGGTTTGCATTGGGGGCAGTACTGTTGGTGTACTTAGGGGCTCGGCTGGAATGGTTTCCCATGTACGGTATCACCAGTCCGGGATTTGCAGATATGCCGTTTTGGGACCAGATTAGGGACTTGGCAGTGCATACGGTTCTTCCGCTGCTGTGCTACGTGGTGTCCACCTTTGCCATGACCACCATGATGATGAAAAACAGCCTCATGGAAAACATCTCGGCAGATTATGTGCGCACGGCCGTTGCTAAAGGGGTGAGTTTTCGGCGCGCGGTGTGGGGGCATGCGTTCCGCAATGCCTTTATCCCCATTGCATCATCGCTGGGCGGGGTTATCTGCACGGTGGTAAGCGGCTCTATCCTCATTGAACGTGTATTTGATATTCAGGGGTTTGGCTTGCTGAGTTTTCAGGCGCTCATGGATAAGGATTATTCTCTGGTGATGGGGACGCTTCTGCTGACCTCCGTGCTGATTGTTCTGGGAAATTTGCTTTCCGATATGCTGGTGGCTCTCTTAGACCCCCGAATCAAGTTTGACCATGCTTAAGAATACCATAGCCATCTTGTTGATGATTAGTGCTGTCGCCGGTGTTGCCGGTGAGCTCAACGGGTGGCTGCTGCCCACGGTTTCCTGGCCTTTTACCGTGAGCCGTGAGATTGGTTTACTGCACATCAGCGGGCACTACGTGCCGGATTTGGAGGTGGATGGTTCTTTTCACTGGTTTGGGTGGTTAAGCATGTTAGTTTTGTTTGTTGCCGGGGTGTATTTGCTGCAGAGGCGGAACGCTTCTCTGCGCATGGCTCCGGAGAGAGCTAAGCGATGGAGACGTTTTCGCAGCATGAAACGGAGTTGGTGGTCCTTTCTTCTGCTGCTGGTATTGCTTTTTATTGCTGCTTTGGACCAATGTCTGGTTGGTAAACGTGCTTTGGCGGTCAAATATGACGGTCGGTGGTATTTTCCTGCATTCAGCCGAGCTGTCATCCCGGGAGATGTATTCGGTTTGGTGGGAGACGAGGCTCTCTCTGAGCCGGATTACCGTGAACTGGCTGCTACCGTAGGGCTGCCGGATGCCCCGGAGGCGGTGATACTACCACCCATCCCCTATGATGCTGTGGCTGATGCCGCGCCTTTTCCTACGGAACCGTTGGAGTTAAGGGCTGACGGACGTTATTATCGCAGGGGCAGTGATACACCTTTTAACGGTATTGCCAGCCGTTTGTACGCAGATGACAGTATGCCGCACATGCGCACCCGCTGCCGCCATGGGCTGCCGGATGGTTATGTGCAGGGGTGGTCCCGTGACCGCAGAGAAGTGTATGCTGCCCGTTATCAGAACGGCTCCATGGTCGAACACCATTTCAACGGCTTGGGAAGTGTTGAGGAATTTGAGAAGATGACCTCCCCCGCGAATGCTTGTGTGGTGCATTATCATCCCGCGCCGCCGTTGACCGGGGGGCATTTACTGGGCACGGATAGCCGCGGCGCGGATATTGCTGCCGTATTGTACGGCGGCTTGCAGGTTTGTATAGCCGCGTCTCTCTTTTATCTGCCGGTCATTTACGGTGTCGGGCTGACTCTAGGTATGTTCATGGGGTATTTCGGCGGCAAGTTTGATTTGTTGGTGCAGCGCATTATCGAAATTCTATCCCAGTTACCCTTCCTGTTTGTGGTGATGATACTGGCTGATGCCCTGCCGCAGGAGCTGCGTGGGATGTTCCTTATTCTCAGTTTGCTGTCTCTCTTTGGGTGGATGCGTATGACCTATATTGTCCGCACGGCTACCATGAAAGAAAAGGAGCGTGAGTATGTGGCAGCTGCTCGTGTGATGGGAGCCGGGACACGGCGTATCCTGCTGCGGCATATCCTGCCCAACATCATGGGTATTGTTGTCACGCTGCTTCCGTTCAGCATTGCTGCGGTGGTGTTCTCTCTGACCTCATTGGATTATCTGGGCTTTGGTTTGCCGGATAGCTATGCCAGCTGGGGACGCTTACTCAATGACGGGCTTTCCAAACTTTCCTCCCCCTGGGTAGTTTCCTCTGCCTTCCTGGCACTGGTTACCACTCTGTTATTAGTCACTTTTGTCGGAGAGGGCGTACGGGAAGCCTGTGACCCCCGCCGCCGGACATACTACGAATGAAGACAAGAATCATCCCGAGCCTGAAATTGCTGTGCGGGTGCCTGCTGTGGTACCTGTGCACCTGCGTGCTGACCGGGTGCGATGGGCGCCACCACGTGGAGGGTATCTCCTGGCAGGCTCCCGATGACAGGGAAATGCCGTCGGCTTTTGCGGAGAGTGATGATGTGCCGGCTTACGCTAAACGCTGGCGGATGCCGGAGGGCTTTGCCGGCTTTCCCGCTCGCTGGAATGCTCAGGTACAAGCATACCTGGAGAGAGGTATAGAAACTCAGACTGCGGAATTGAAGCAGTCCCTGTCTCTGCTGCTTTCTTCAGTTCCGGGGTCGGCGGAACACCGCAGAGCAGGGGTGCGCGCTCAGGCGGACAGGCTCACGCTCACCAATCTTCTGGAGCGGAGCCGGATGGGTAATTTCCTTGTCTTCCTCCGCCCTAAGGATTTGCCGGATAATCTGAATTGGCAAGATGGTGCGCAGGAACCTGAGCTGGGAAGCCCGGAAGCCCGGAAGGGCGGTACGCTGCGCTTGCCCCTGCAGCGCTCTTTTCCTAATACGCTGCGTCCCTTCGGCCCCAACAGTAACAACGCTACCCGGCGCTATGTGTATGATGAAATTGATCTTCCCTTGGTGCGTATTCACCCCGGTACCGGGAAAATTATTCCCGGTACGGCTGACCGCTGGGCGGTCTCTCCGGATAATAGAACCGTTTATTTCCACATTGACCCCGCAGCGCGATTCTCCAACGGGCATCGCCTGACATCGCGTGATTTCGTCTGTTCGCTCTTTGTGCGTACCTCACCCTTTGCGGCAGAACCGTTCTACGGCAGCTATTACATGGGTAATTTTGCCCGCATTACCATTTACGGGGATGAGTATCTGGCTGTCACGCTGAATGCACCGCGTCCGTATGCTCCGGTGTATGCTTCCATTCCGGCATGTTGCACCGCATTTTATGCGGAGTTCGGACCGGATTATCCGACCCGCTATCTGTGGCGTGTTGCCCCCACGACGGGAGGGTACACCATTCTGCCGGACGGTGTGACCAAGGGGCGCAGCATGGTGCTCAGCCGCGTGAAGGACTGGTGGGCGGCAGAGCGGAAGTTCACACGCTATTCCTGCAATGTGGATAATATCTACTACCTGTTCGTGTCAGATACCACCAAAGTGCGTGAGCTTTTCCGCATTGGCCAGTTGGATGTGTTTTCCGCACGTGAGGCTGATATCTGGTATGAGGGCATGGAGATTGACCCGGTGTACCGCGGATTTATTCAGCGGGTGCGTTTCAGCAATATCTGGCCGCGAAACTGCTTTGGCTGGCATCTTAACTGTTCCCGCCCCCCGTTTAATAACCGGGACATGAGATTGGGATTCCACCATGCGCTCCATGTGCAGAGTGTTATCAATACTGTTTTCCGCGGGGATTATTCACGCATGGGTTCTTATTTTTCCGGGTTCGGTAAATATACGGATGCATCTATCCGGGCGTTGCCATACTCCCCTGAGAAAGCCAGACGTTATTTTGCTGCTGCCGGGTATACGGAGGAGGGGGATGACGGTATCCTCTGCAAGCCGGATGGTACACGACTGCAGGTAGTGGTCAGCTCCCGCATAGATTCCCTGTATGCCAACTGCATGAATATGCTGCGTGAGGATGCCGCCCGCTGCGGTTTGGATTTGCGTTTGGAGCAGATGGATGATACCGTTTTTTATCTCAAGGTTAAGGAGAAACAGCACAGCGCCGCCATCTTCTCCTGGGGCTTTTCTCCCCCCCTGCCGGATGCTTCTGAGTTTTTCCTCTCTGAATATGCGCTTAATCCGGACGGCTCTCCTGTCTATGGTACCAATAACATTACCGCCACGGCTTCTCCTGAGCTGGATGCCGCCATCTTGGATTGCCGCGTGGCTACCTCTGAGCAGGAGATGGCGGAGGCTCAGCACCGCGTACAACAGCTTATTGCTGATACGGCTGCCTGGGTTCCCGGTTGGACCACCTCCTTTTGGCGCTTCGCCCAGTGGCGCTGGCTGCGTTGGCCGGATACACCGGATTGCTGCTTTTGCCCCCCCCGTTATTACGACCCGCTGGACAGTCACCTGTACTGGATAGATGAGAAGCTGAAACGCGAAACGCTGGAAGCCCGCGCTGAAGGCGGCGCATTCCCGGAAGCCCAGATAGACGTTCCCCTGCCGCCCCAACCGCAACCACAATCATGAATCCGCCCCCCCTGCTGGAAGTCCGTAACCTCTCCGTTGCTTTTGAATCTGATGACGGCTTGCTGCTGCGGGCCGTGGATGACGTGAGCTTTTCCGTGAGGCGCGGAGAATGCGTAGGAATTGTGGGGGAGAGCGGCTGCGGTAAGAGCGTGACCGCCATGAGTCTGGTGCGGCTGCTGCCGAAACCTGCCGGACATATTCTTTCCGGAGAGGTGCTATTTGAGGGGGAAGACGTGCTCTCCATGTCTCCGCACCGCTTGCATGAACTGAGAGGCGGCCGTATCGGTATCATTTTTCAGGAACCCATGCAGGCTCTTAATCCCGTGCATACCGTGGGACGACAGATTGCGGAATCTCTCATGCTTCACCGTGGACTGACGGCGGATGCCGCCTGGGTGGAAGCCGTAAATCTTTTACGGCTGGTGCATATCCCCAACCCCGATATCCGTGCTATGGATTACCCACATTCTCTTTCCGGCGGCATGCGGCAGCGCATCGTTATTGCTATTGCCTTGGCTTGCAGACCGCAGCTAATTATTGCAGATGAACCGACTACGGCGTTGGATGTAACTGTGCAGCAGCAAATTCTCAATCTCCTGCGTGAGCTGAGACAGGATTTGACGGCTTCTTCTCTTCTCATAACGCATGATTTGGGTGTCATTGCGCAGAATTGTGACCGCGTGCTGGTCATGTATGCCGGACGTATTGTGGAAAGCGCACCGGTCACAGAACTTTTTGTCAATCCACGTCATGCCTATACCAAGGCATTACTTGCTTCCATGCCACGCCGGAACTATGAGCGTAAATCTCTGCTGCCAACTATTCCCGGAAATGTGGCATCCATTCGCAATTATGTGTCCGGTTGCCGCTTCTGCCAACGCTTGGGAGTTCCGGCGGCTAAATTAGTGAATCGCCCGCCATTAGTTGAGATAGCTCCCAATCATTGGGTGGAAAATTGTCCGCGTTGTGCACAGGAAGAATGATATGGGGTTCTTTTGATGGATTAATTTGTTTAATTATAGATTATAAGTTTATAGGAAGGTTTTGTGGTTGATTGTTTTTCGTGGATTCTATTCTTGTTAGCAGAGGGTAAAATAAAAAGTGATTAGAGCTTGCAGAATAGGCTCGACAGCATGTATGAAATAGTATATGCTGCACGTAGTTCCATATAAATAATACTCACATTTATGTTTTGTCGTAAGATTACATTATCATTAGCAGGCTTCTTTCTCATCGGAGGAATGGTAGTGAGTTGCTCTGCTCCGGAGCGCCCCGCATCGGTTGCACCAAAGTCGGTTAACACGAACATTGCCACCGTTGCTCAGTTCAACGAACTGTTAGATCACATGGCCATGAATATGATTCCCTCATTCTCATTTCACTGTGCCGGCAGTGCCGGCAGCATGGTTGCGCAATCATTTTGGCAGGATTATTCCGGGTCATACAAGGTTGCGCCTGCCGCTGGGGGGCAGAGCAATGTCACGCTGGATTATGCTCACTACGTCCACATTCTGGCGGCTCACCGAAATCCCGCATTGGAGTCTAAGTTGAGCTCCCGTGAGCTGAGCACACTGCGGGAGGCACAGAGCTTAGTGCGCAAGCTGCGCCCCTCCGGCGGTAACCGCTTTGAGCATATCGTCAATATTCATGATTATATCGTCAAGGAATACAAGGCTGATTTGAGCGGTTCCGATTGTGTGATGGATTTGCTGCTGGATGCGCACGGTGCCTGCTGGGCACACAGCCGCGCGTTCTATCTGCTGGCACAGATGAGCGGTATCCCCTGCCATATTGTCAACGGTCATGCCGGTGGTGGTGAACACTCCTGGAATATGGTGCAGATGGACAATGGGGAGTGGTATCACCTGGATACGACGTGGGATGACCCCATCACCCGCGGGGCAGATGCCGGAGACACCATAGAGTACCACCGCTATTTCCTGCTGTGTGATTTCCACATGGGGCAGGATCACAGCTGGAATCACGCTCCTTTCCCGAAGAGCGGTCATCATCACGCGCAGTACTTTGTCGATCGCCATCTGGTGTTTGATGATTGCGCCACATTCTGGCGTGCGGCTAAAAATGCTTTTTACAGCGGCAAGTTTGAATATGAGGGCTGGATAATGAAATTTAACGAAGATGAGTTCCGCGCAGAAATGAAAAAGACGCTGGACGGGGACTCCAACATGACTTCCTGCGGCTGGGTTGGCCCCAAGGCGGCAGAAGGGTCTGTTCGCGTGTTGTTTAACTGATTATTCCAACTATTACGGATATTTGTCCGCTAACATCTTTACATCTGATCGGGGTGGGATTATAGTTCCGCTGTAATCCCACACCCGATTATGATAAACAGAACATTGACAATATGGTGCGCTCTGGCAGCATTATCAGCATCAGCCGCAGCTGATTTAGTTTGCCTGCCGGAGGTGTTTAACCCGCAAGAGAAACGCACGGTGAATTTGGAGCTGGGCTATGCGACCAAGTACGTGGAGCGAGGCCTGGCATTGCGTGATGCTGAAACGGACAGCGTGTTTCGCGGAGCCCTCACAGGCGGCTATGCACTCAGCCGTGACAGTGCGTTGATAGGCGGTATCCAGGTGGACTACTTTGCCCGCAAGGGATTTGACCACTATGATGAAAGTTCTCCTCTGTGCGATGAGGGAAGCGTTCTGCTGCAATATGCCGCCCGTTCGTCTGAGAATACTGCCTGGGCACTCGGTTATCAGTTTGTTCACGGCGGTTTACCGGGGTATCTTCACTCGGAGCGTCACCATGGCGGGCGCTATATTTTCAACAGTCAGCGCCCGGAGGAACACAGCGTTGTGCTGGACATTCATCACGATTTTTCCGGTATCAAAGGGCTTTTCTGGGATTCCCGCACCCAGTATGCCTTTCGTTGGGAGGATGGCTGGTATTTCTCCAACACGCTGGGGTATGAGCATGAGCTTTCACAGTACACCTCTGCCGTGTTGGAAGTGTCCTGGACCGCCACCTACGGCTATTTTGAGCATCACCACCGCAACAGCAATGGCACACAGGGCTGGGTATTTTCTTTGTCCTTACCCACGGAGTTGAGCGAAAAGTCCGTTCTGACTCCCTTTGTCAGCTGTGTATTGGCCGGAAACGGGGCGGATGCTGCCGGAGATTTCTACCGTGATACCACCGTTGTATTCGGTGCTGATGTCACGTTTGAATTCTGATTATTTTTATCACCAAAAATAAAGGGTGAAACGCTTAGCGTTTCACCCTTATATTTTTTTATTAGAATATATCAAGGCTTTACAGAACATGCCCGGATGGCATCCTTGCTTACCCAGCCGCGGGTGCCGGAGGAGAACAGCTCCACATAGCACCAAGAGCCGCGGGTAAGCAGCAGGTGCAGGGGGGTGGACGGCGGTAGGGTTACGATGCCCGAGCCGGAGGCATCTGCTGAAGTACGCAGGGCGGTGGAGGTCAGTACACAGGCTAAATCCGCCGGGGGCAGGGCGGTGATGTCCGGAGTTTCGCGGGTGGTGTAGTACACCCAATCTGCAGCACAGAGGAGGCTGAGCAGAGCAGCGACGGCTGTGCAGGCATGTACCCAGGGTTTGCGGCATCCGCGCAGGGAGATGAGCAGGGCTATGCCCAGTGCCAGTACAGCGGTGCAGATGATGGTGGCAACACTCAGCTGCGGTACGCTCAACAGGGTGAAAACATCATCAGTGATGCTGCCGCTCGGCAGTAAGGCACCTTCTTTGCGTTGAATGAATGCCAGATTGGCGCGGGCTTCTTTGAATGAGGGATTTTCCAGCAGGGCGCAGTAGTACGCGTGTGCGGCTGCACCGGGTTTGCCGAGCCGGTACAGGCAGTTGCCGATGTTGTAGTATTTCAGTGCGGACTCTTCATCGGATTTTTTCACTTGCTCCATAGCTGCGCTGTACTGTCCTGCTTTGTAGGACTCAGCGGCTGATTCAGCGGCAGCCTCCGTGGGTGACAGTGCCGTCATCAGCAGGGTTGCAGCGGCAATAATGGCGGTCAACGCTTTGCGGATGCGTTTCAGCATTGTTTCTCGTTCCATGGGGGAAAGGTTGGTTTTGGCATCCGGCCGGAAGGCTTCGGCATCTCTCCGTTCCAGAATTTCCCTAAGCTCAGGGGTCATGTTATCCGCGGGGATGCGGCTTTCGATGAAGCTGCCGATATTGCGCAGGAAGGTCAGATTATCCGCCTCTTCGGCAATGCTGCGCAGTTCCCGTTCCGTGGCGCGTCCTGCGGCTCCCGCAGCAATGCGTCGGCGCAGGGCTGCCGCCAATACCCCCAGCAGAATTCCCAGTGCCGGAATGTACAGCAGACTCCAGACCCACAGCGGTATGCGGCTGCTCAGCCTTGCTTCTTCCGGGGTGAGAATGCCGTAGATATCCGTCATTTCCTCCACGGGTATTTCTCCGGCGGGGGGCGGCTCTACCGCTTCTGCGGAGGCGATAAAGCCTGTGCCGGCAGCGTTCGTTTTTTGCCAAGGCAGGGCGATGGGTTTGGAAGCTGCCTGGCGATAGGTCTGTGCTTCGGGGTCAAAATAGCCGAAGGCAAAGGAGGGAATGGCGCTGACTTCTGCCGTGGGGCGCAGGAGTCGGCTGAATACCATGGCCTCTATTTCACCATTGGGGCCGAGCACGGGTTTGCGGGTGGCAGGCACGGGTTTCCAATCGGCGGCATTCTGCGGTTCGGGGCATTCCAGCAGCTCTAAATTGCCTTGACCGCGCACCGTAATTTCTACTTCTACGGGTTCATTCATGGCCAGATGCGTGGCGGTTGTGGCGGCGCTTACGCTGTATTGTCCCACGGTATTGGCAAAGTTTTTCGGCGCTCCCGGGGGCAGGGGCAGAGCTCCGATGGAGATGACCGGGAGGTCTGCCTCTGCCTGACCCACGCTGAAGAATCCCTGCTGCTGCGTCAGGATAACTTTGCCTGTCACATCAGAGTTACCTTCCCGGAAAGGGGTCAGGCTGCCGGTATAGTTTACCGTGCGCCAGTTTTCTCCGCGGGCAAAGGCTGAAGTGGTGTTACCCAGAACATTGCTCTGCACTATGGCGACTACACCTTGAACAGCAGGCTGAAAATTGCCGATTTTGACACCTACTGCCTGCATCTGGGGCGGCATGGGTGCATCACACCCGCGTGGTAGGAAGAACTTGACGTGGCTGCGTACAGACTGGTCAACATAACCGTCTTTCAGCTCAGTATACCACAGTGTGCCGAAGGGAATCGGCTCGTTGTTCCACTTGATGGCGGCCGTGGATACCACCGGAAGTGCGGGAATCTTGACCGTTTGTTTTTTTCCAGATTTGCGGTAGGTGACCTGTATGTCACTTACTCGAATTTCTCCTTCCCTATCAGGCACGATGGTCATGGGATAGATTTCAACCATACTGCGGTTGGGATCCTGCGGGTTGGCTCCGGCCTGCGGCTGCAGTACCTCCAGCCGTGCCTGCTGCACGTCCGGGCGTTTGTCTATCATGAATACGTCGTCACCCACTTCTGTGTCAACGAGATAGAGCGCTACCTTTTCCCCGGGGACGGCTACTCCAGTGGACCAGATAGGTATCACTTCTCCCCATGCTGAGGACAGGAGTGCTGCTGTGGCGGCAAATGTGAGTCTGGCTATGCGTTGCATGTTGCTGAACATGGTGCTTATCGGCTGTTTTTAGTAATCTTTGGCGGGCGGGCGAACAGTATCGTTGACATGGGGTATGGGGGAACCCTGTTCCTCATCCATGTGCATTTTCAGGATAGAGGCTGCGCGTTGGCGGGCTTTCTCTTCATCACTCAGCTCTTGCTGTGCCTGCTCCGCTTCCTGCTGCTCTTCCCGGCGGTCTTGCTTGTCCTGTTGGTCTTGCTTGTCCTGTTGGTTCTGCTTGTCCTGCTGGTCCTGCTGGTCTTGCTTGTCCTGCTTGTCCTGCTTGTCCTGCTTGTCCTGCTGATCTTGCTTGTCCTGCTGGTCTTGCTTGTCCTGCTGGTCTTGCTTGTCCTGTTGGTCCTGCTTGTCCTGTTGGTCCTGCTGATCTTGCTTGTCCTGCTGATCTTGCTTGTCCTGTTGGTCTTGCTTGTCCTGCTGATCTTGCTTGTCCTGTTGGTCTTGCTTGTCCTGTTGGTCTTGCTTGTCCTGTTGGTCTTGCTTGTCCTGTTGGTTCTGCTTGTCCTGTTGGCTCTGCTGTTGCTTCAGGCGTTCAATTTCTTCTTCCAGCTTTTTGATAAACTCTTCTGTTCGGGTGAGATTGATTTTGGCAGGCTTGAGACTGGGCTGGGTTGTGAGAGCATCTCGGTAGGATGATATGACCTGCTTCAGGGAATCTACAATTTTCTGCAATTCCTCCGGGCCGGGCTGTGTAGCACCTGCTGCGTCATCTGTGGGAGCTTCGTAGAGGGTGCGAAGCTCTTCCAAAGTGCGGCGTGTGTTGATGTTACCGAGCGCATAGAGCGCTGCTGCCTGCAATTCCGGGTCATTATCCAGCAGGGCGCGGGAGAAGGATTCACGAGCTTTGTCCGGTTCGTTTTCCTGCTGCATCAGTCCCAGTTGGTAGTGCCCTATATTTTCTAAATCGGGTGCTGCCGGAGATTTCTCGGAGACGAGTACGGAAAGCAACAGAAGGGAGGCGGTGAGTTTCGGGGCTCGCCATGCGGTGCGGGTCAGGATGGCGGCTATGAGCAGCAGAAGTGAAATTCCGGCAAAGTAACGGAAGAGGTCGTTAGGGGTTTTAGTAATGGAGTGTGTTTCTTCGTGTCTGTCCAGCTTCTGTACGGCACTGCGGGCAAACTCTGTCAGATTGGCATTGGCGGTCATGGCGAAGAAGCTTCCCCCGGTAGCTTTGGCAAAGTCCTGTAGGGACTTGGGGTTGAGTTTGCTGATGACATGCTTGCCGTTGGCATCCTGCCAGAGTCCGTTTTCTCCGTTTTCATCGGGTATGGCTCCTCCTGCCTCTGTGCCGATACCGACGGTGATGACCAGAAGCCCGCTCTTTTTCGCTTCTTCGGCAATGTCTAGGGAAGAGTCAACCGTGTCCTCACCGTCACTGAGAATAATGAGGGCGTTTGTCCCTTCCGGGGCGCTGCGTTTGAAATCCTGCATGGCTTTGCGGAGCACGCGCCCGAAGTTTGTGCCGCCGGAGCCTGCCCAACCGCGGTTTACCTGCTCCAGCGCATCTCGCAGGGCGGTGTGGTCATACGTGAGTGGGACTACTAAATCTGCTTCCCCGGAAAAGACAATAAGACCGATTTTGTCGGTGGGCAGAGCGTTGATAAGCTCATAGGCTGCGGCGCGGGCTTCTTCCAGACGGGATGGTTTCACGTCCTGCGTTTCCATGGAGCGGGAAATATCCAGCGCAATGAGCAGGTTGCGCCCGGAATCGGTGGCATCGGTCTCACGGTAGCCGTTGATGGGGCGGGCAAGTGCCAGAATGATACCGCCCATGGCCAGCAGTGCCAGTACGGAGGGGAGAACGCTGTTCCAGAGCGGGCGGCGCACTACCAGCGTGTCCGCATGTGCTGCGGAGACGAGCTTGCGCCATGCCTGCCCGCGCTGTCGGCGCAGCAGAAGTGCCGCTGCCGCAAACAGAACCGGCAGCAGAAGCAGCCACAGTACATTTGGATACAGAAAACTCATGGTTGGTTAGAAGGGAATGGTGTTAGGGTGCCGGTTTGGGCAGTACGTTGTGAATCAGCACTCCGAGTGTGAGCAGCAACAGTGCTGCACCCAGCGGCCAGGGGAAGAGTTCATCGTAGCTGATGAGGGTGCGGCGTTTGGCATCTGTCTTTTCCAGTTTGTCAATGTTGGCAAAGGCTTTTTGCAGGCTTGCGCCGCTGCTGGCGCGGTAGAAACGCCCACCGGTGATGTCTGCTATGCGGCGCAGGGTCTTTTCATCAAAGGTGTCCACATTTGAGGTATAGTTGGAAAGTCTCTTATCCATGCCGATGGCAATGGTAAAGATCTTGATGCCGAGTTCTTTGGCCTGTTCCGCTGCTTCCGTGGGGGTGATGGAGCCGCGGTTGCTCATGCCGTCCGTTACCAGGATGATGACCTTGGATTTGGTTTCCTTGCGCTCGTTGAGACGGGTTGCGGCAGAGGCTATGGCAGTGCCGATGGCGGTGCCGTCTTCCGAGATGTAACCGGGGCGCTCCCCGCGGAAAGGATCTGCTGTGCCCAGGTAAAATTCCCGAATGATGTAGGCGACGATAGCGTGGTCGAGCGTGAGCGGGCTGCACAGTTTTGCCTTGCCGGCAAAGGCTACCAGACCGATGCGGTCATTGGGACGCCCGGCGATGAATTCATTGATGACGTGTTTGGCAGCGGTGAGTCGGTCAACCGCTACGCGGCGTTTGCGTCCGTCCTCTCCCTCAGTGATGAAGAGCATGTCCTGATTCGCCATGGAGCCGGAGAGGTCACAGGCTATCATGATATCGATACCGCTGACGGTCTGCTCCGTGTGCTCGTTCTTCCACTGAGGGCGGGCAAGGGCAATAATGAGGGCTGCTGCCGCCAGGGTCATGAGGATGGGCCCGACCCGCCCTGCCAGAGTGGAGGGGCGCTTCACCCGCTCTCCGGCAAATCGTATGGCGGGGTGCATGACCGCTGCAACGGCTCCTTTGCGGCGGCGCAGCAGTAGGAGAAGCAGCACAGGGAGCAATCCCCAGAGCCATTGCGGCTCTGCAAAGATAAACTCTCGCGTGGATTCCGGCGCGGCGGTGGCAAGGGTGGTAAGCATCATTTGGCGGCTTTGGCTGCGGCGGCTTCAGCCGCCTGGGTTTCGTTGATGCGGTGCAGCAGCTCCCGCGCCCGGGTGACCATGGCGTTGACCTGCAGCGGGTCTTGTTTTTCGCCCCCGGCATATTTATACTCTGCCAGAGCTTCCAGAAGCTCACGGGTCTGTTCCCTGCATGCGGCAGGGACAGAAGCCAGACTGTCCATGCGGCGGCTGAATTCCTCATGCGTTTCATACAGCGCCGGGTCATGTGTCTGCCCGGCAAGGTAGGTACGCAGTGTCATGGAAACCCGTAAACTGCATTCCCTGAGCGTGGGGGTGCCTTCCTCCAGCGCGGTGAGTGCGGCAAGAGCATTGTCCAGCAGGCTCGGCGGGGGGGCAAGTTTCCTGCGCCGCCGCAGCAGCAGCCATACAATCAGACCTATGATGAGCGCGGCAATGATGCCGACTATCAGCAGAAGCTGACCGAGAGAGTGCGCGGCGAACGCCTCCGCCGGGATGTCTTTTTCCAGCACGGGGATGGAATCCAAAATGTTGGGTGCGGAGGGTTGCATGGGTATCAGCGGGTTATTCTGCGGCTGCGGCGGTGGAAGAGGCTGCGCAGCACCGGGATAAAGTCATCTGTGGTTTTCAGCTCCGGGGCATCAATGCCGAGCTGGTTGAATATCTGTCGCCACTCTGCGCTGTGCGCGCTGATGGCGCGGGCGTATTCTGCACGCAGAATTTCATCGGACAGGTCTGCCTCGTAAAGCTCACCGCTTTCCGGGTCTCGGAAGCGGACTCTGCCGGCATCCGGCAGTTGCAGTTCGGCAGGGTCTCGCAGACAGATGGGTACCAGCTCATGCCGGAAATTGAGCTTACCGATGGCTTTTTTGTCCGGTGCCGCAAGAAAATCACTTATCATGAACACCAGCGCGCGCTTGCGCTGCGTGCTGAGAATTTCCGTGGCAACGGAATCAACGGTGTCATCCTGCCCGGCGGCGGGCGCGGAAAGGATTTCGCGTACGATGCGGCGGCATTGTTTCATCCCTTTGGCGGGGGGAAGGTGAAAGTGAGGTTTGCGCCCGTAGAGCAGCAGCCCTACTTTGTCTCCATTGAGTGCGGCACTGTATGATAGTACCGCTGCCAGCAGGGCGGCATACTCCAGCTTGGTATCATTAACCCCGGCACTGGCATAGTTCATGGAGCCGCTGGCATCTACCGCCAGCAGCAGCACCTGCTCACGCTCCTCGTGGAAAGTGCGTACATAGGGAGTACCTGTGCGGGCGGTGACTTTCCAGTCGATGAAGCGGGGCTCATCCCCGGCAATGTACTCACGGAAATCGTCAAAATCCAAGCCCTGACCACGGAAGCCGGAGCGGTACTGTCCGGCAAAGGTGGCGGTGGTCAGCTTGCGAGCCATCAGCTCAATGCGGCGCACGCGCTGCATGATTTCCTGGGTCTTGTCCATGGCGGCGGTTGCTTACGGAACGGGAACCTTGGAGAGAATGCTGTCGATGACGTTATCTGAGGTCTTGTTGGCGGCTTCCGCCTCATAGGAAAGCAGGATGCGGTGGCGCAGGATGTCGTGCGCCAAATCCTTCACATCCTGCGGAGTCACATAGCTGCGTTGGCGGGTGAATGCCAGTGCCTTGGCTGCCAGTGCAAAGTTGATGGAAGCACGGGGGGAGGCTCCGGCTCTCACCATGCCCTCCAGTTGGCGGTCTACTTTTTCCGGGTGGCGTGTGGCTCGCACCAAATCCACGATGTAACGCTGCACGGCAGGGTCGATAAAGATGGCATTCATGAGGCGGCGTGATTCATCAATTTCCTCAACCGTAACCACGGGGGTGGTGGAAGGCAGGGTATCAGTGCGGCTCATCATTTCCAACACCAGCAGCTCTTCATCGCGGGTGGGGTAATCCACCATCACCTTGAACAGGAAACGGTCCAGCTGGGCTTCAGGAAGTTGATAAGTACCCTCCTGCTCGATGGGGTTCTGCGTAGCAAGCACCAGGAAAGGATTGGGCAGGGGATAGGTGGTTTCACCCAGCGTGACTTGTCGCTCCTGCATGGCTTCCAGCAGGGCACTCTGCACCTTGGCCGGAGCGCGGTTAATTTCGTCCGCCAAAATCAGATTGGCAAACACGGGACCCTTCTTGGCACTGAAACGGCGTTCCTCCGGGTTATAAATCATGGTGCCCAGCAGGTCTGCCGGCAGCAAATCCGGTGTGAACTGAATACGGGAGAACGCCGCCTGCATGGTGCCGGCGAGAGCCTTTACCGAGAGGGTCTTTGCCAAGCCCGGCACGCCTTCCAGAAGTACGTGACCCTTGCAGAGAAGACTGAGAATCAGGCGGTTCACCAGCTCTTGCTGACCCACCACCACCTTGGACATTTCGCGTTTTACTGCGCTCACCCAAGTGGATTTCTGCGCAATCTGCTCGTTGAATTCCTGTGTTGTCATGACGTTGAATTGCCCCTAAGTTTAACAGCTGAAAACCAATTTTCAAGCCGCTTCAACGTCTGTTGACACAGTTTGCCCCTATTCCGTTCAATTTGGAGATATCTAACATGTCGGTATTTGGGGAGCGGTTAAGTGAGTTTTAAATTTGCTTTCCGCGGCATGTATTCTAACAATCGAATTTCTAAAGTGAATCCTTTTTAGATGAAAGAGGGGGATAGTTTTTTCTCAGGCTTACAGGAAATTGATTATTTTTTTTCAGACCGTGGCAGATGAATTAATTTATACCTGATTCACTGAATGTTCAAAGTCTCAATTTGCCCGAAAATAGGCAGATTTGACTTTACTTCAAGCAGGGGTGGGAGTATAGTCTGGCTTGAAATGCACGCTCCCAGTCTCTTCAAATCTCTCCGCGAGTACAACCGTAAGATATTTATTGCTGATCTAACATCCGGTCTTACTGTTGGTGTGGTGGCTTTGCCGCTTGCTATGGCTTTTGCCATCGCCTGCGGATGTGCGGAAATTACCCCTTCCACCGGTCTGGTCACGGCCGTTGTTGCCGGTTTCATGATATCGTTGCTCGGAGGCAGCAAATTTCAAATCGGTGGTCCGACAGGTGCTTTTGTGGTGATTATTGCCGGGGTTGTGGCAAGCTTCGGTTTCAGTGGGCTGATTATTTGCACGCTGTTGGCGGGGTTGTTTCTTATCCTTTTTGGCGTGTTCAAGATGGGGTCACTTATCAAGTTTATTCCATTTCCGGTAACTACTGGTTTTACTTCCGGTATTGCGGTGACGATTTTTTGCACGCAAGTGAAAGATTTGCTGGGTTTACAGATAGCGGGGGCAGTGCCTGCGGAATTTATCTCCAAATGGGATTGCTATTTTAAGCACATCGATACCATTAACCCATGGGCTGTGGGGCTTTCTTTGCTCACCATTGCAGTCATTCTGGCAGTGAAACGTTTCTGCCCGCGTCTGCCGTTCATGCTGATTGGTATGCTTGTAAGCACCGTGGTGTGCAGTATCTTCAATCTTCCGGTGGAAACCATAGGATCACGTTTTGGACAACTGCCGCAGGGACTGCCTGCTCCCAGTTTGCCTGAGGTGGATTGGTCTCATCTGCCGCAATTGATTCAACCTGCCTTTGTTATCGCCCTGCTGGCTGCTATTGAATCACTGTTGAGCGCCAGCGTGGCAGACGGTATGACCGGTTCGCGTCACCACCCGAACACAGAGCTGGTGGGGCAGGGCGTGGGCAATATTTGCTCTGCTCTCTTCGGCGGTTTGCCTGCTACCGGAGCTATAGCCCGCACGGCCACCAATATCCGAGCCGGTGCCAAAACACCTGTTTCCGGTTTGATTCACGCACTAACCCTGCTGCTCATTCTTATGCTGTTAGGGCAGTATGCTGCCATGGTGCCTCTGGCGGCTCTGGCCGGTATTCTGGTAATCGTCTGTTGGAACATGGCTGAAGTGTCCACCTTTACGCACTTGCTTATCGGACCTCGTCAGGATGCCGTGGTGTTGGGGATTACCTTCATTCTCACCGTGCTGATAGATTTGGTGATAGCTGTAGAGGTGGGGGTGGTACTCGCCTCTCTGCTCTTTATCGGTCGTATGGCTCAAATCAGCAATGTGGAGAGCGTGAGCAACGTGTTGGACGGTGATGCCGAGGAAAATCCGGCACGCTCCCGCTACCTGCGTGAAATCCCTGATAATGTTGAAGTGTTTGATGTTCAGGGACCTTTCTTCTTCGGAGCGGTTGAGCAGTTCAAGGATAGAGTATTCCGTTCAGTAGAGCACGATATAGACTATATACTGCTGCGCTTACGTCTGGTTCCTGCTCTGGATGCCTCCGGTTTGCATGCTTTGGAAGATTTTCAAGCCTATTGCGGGCGACGGGGTATTGTATTGCTGCTCTGTGGTGTGCAGCCTCAGCCGTTGAAGGTTATCCGCAGGGATAAGCAGTTTATCAATATCTTGACCTTGGACAATATCTGCGAAAATATAGATGCAGCGCTGGAACGTATCAAGTATCTGGAAAATCAGAGAAAATAAGGCTGCCGGATTGATTACTGAAAACATGCTTGCATCTGTACTCCGGGCATGGTAGAATGCCGACAATCGCCGCATTTCGCCATGTCGAAGAATATACTTGAAGTCTCAAATCTCCACATGCACTTTCCTGTGCGTGGTGGGCTGTTTTCCCGCTCCGGAGGTGTTGTGAAAGCGGTGGATGATGTGACTTTCGCGATTGCCCCGGGAGAGACTTTAAGCTTGGTGGGAGAGAGCGGCTGCGGAAAGAGTACTATCGGGCGTTGCATTGTGAGACTGTTGGAGCCTACATCGGGGCAGGTTCGCCTGTTAGGAAAGGATATTACCCACCGGGCTCAGTGGCGCATGCGTAAACTGCGCCGCCGAGTGCAGATGGTATTCCAAGATCCGGCAGATTCTCTTGATCCGCGTATGGATGTTCGCCACATCATCGGTGAGCCGTTGGAGATTCACGATATTGGTTCTCGCCAATGGCGCAGGAGGAAAGTAGATGCGTTGCTTGATTTGGTTGGACTGCCGTCAACAGCTGCAAACAAATTCCCGCATGAGTTTTCCGGTGGGCAGCGTCAGCGCATCGGCATTGCTCGTGCGTTAGCTCCCGGTCCTCAGTTGTTGATATTGGATGAGCCCGTGAGTGCATTGGATGTTTCTGTGCAGTCTCAGGTGTTGAACCTGCTGCTGGAGCTGCAGCATGAACTTCACCTGGCTTACCTTTTCATCTCGCACGATTTATCCGTGGTACACCACGTTTCCGACCGTGTTGCGGTTATGTATCTGGGGAAGATTGTGGAAATGGGGGATGCTGATCAAGTGTATTATGACCCGCGTCATGCATACACCCGGGCACTCCTCTCAGCTATACCCATGCCTGACCCAACCGTTCGACGTCGTAGCCCCGCATTGCCGGGAGACGTACCCTCCCCTATCGACCCTCCGCCGGGAAGCGCTTTTGGACGGCGCATCAACCACCCCTATTTGGAAGCCACCTACGGTATGGATTTGACTCCGTTGGAGATAGAACCCGGTCATTGGGTTGCCCCTGATCCCTGTGCTGTTTCGCTGAGAGATCTTAGTAAATTGGGAATAGATATTTATCGCTGAACCCTTTTTTGAGCGCTTAAATGACGGAGGAATTACAGAATCAGAGCCATGATGAGCATGCCGGCAGTGACACCGTAGATGGAGAGGTGGTGGTGGCACCAGCGCTCGGCCATGGGAAGCAACTCGTCAAAGGAAATGTATACCATGATGCCGGCAACCATAGCAAAGAGGATGGCCAGCATTTCTGAACTGATAAAAGGCATGAGTATCAGCATGCCGACCAAAGCGCCGAGCGGCTCTGCCAGACCGGAGAGAACCGCCCAGCCGAATGCCTTGCGGCGGTTACCCGTGCCGTAGAGCAGGGGAAGCGCCACGGCGATGCCTTCCGGTATGTTGTGGATGGCAACCGCCAGTGCCACGGCAGCGGCGATTTCCGTGTTATCAAACGCAGCCGCAATGGTAGCGATACCTTCCGGAAAGTTGTGGATGGCTATGGCAAGCGTGAATAACAGGGCTGAGCGTTTCACCCCGGCAGCCCCGGCAAATTCTCCTGTGGCGCAGACGTTACACATGCTGCCCATTTCCGGGATTTCATGAGGATTTTCATCTCCGGGAATCATGCGGTCTATGATGCATGCAACCGCCATGCCGCCGAAAAACGCAGCTGTTGCCCACCAATTTGCGCTGCCCGCTTTCTCCAGAAGCTCACCCGCATGCGGCATCAGTTCCATGAAAGAGATATACACCATCACACCCGCGCTGGCTCCGAGCGCAAAGGTGAGCAGCTTTGTATTGGTCTTGCTGACAAACAAAGCTACCGCTGCACCTATGCCGGTGCTGAGACCGGCTAACACGGAAAAGGCAAAACCCATTGCCAGACTATCTGAAAAATCCAGGCTCACGTGCAGAGTTTACCGCTCAGCTCATGCGTTGTCAATCCGCTATAGCCCATTTTACTGCCATATCGCCCATAAACGTTATTTTTCGCTCGCCACGGCACGCAGAATATGGTAGATTGAACCGTAATCTGCCATGAGCGAATCTGATTTTATTTACGATAATGTTGATGAGTACCTGAAGCTGGGTAAGACCATCCTCAGTCCTACGATGTATCTGGGAGCGGGGCTTCAGCCGTACTGGATGCGGGCCGCTGCCTATGAACCGGTGAATGAAGCAGCCGGGGTTCTTACCGCTGAGCACACGCAGAAGCTGGTAAAGAGCTGCACCACGCCGGAGCAGCGTGCGGAGTTGGAAGCCAACGGGGCTATTGATTTCATTTCTGAGTCTCCTTCCGGGAAGTACCACGCCTACATCTACCTTCAGGAGGAGGGGCAGCTGCTTATCCTCATGAGTCTGCATGTGGATGTGTTCCTGAAACAGGGCGTGGACTGCAAGTGTTCTGATATTCACCTGCCGGCCGCATGCCCGCCCTCCTGGCGGCGCAACGGTTTGCTCCAACCCATGTGGGAGGGGGCTCCCGCGTTCACTCGGGAAGATGCCAAAATCCTGGTGGATAGTTTCCTGGGGGAAAAGGAATGGGACAGACTCAATGAGCTGGGTGACGTTGACTTTGCTTACCAGAATGAGCATGGGCGTTACCGTGCTTCCGTCGTAAATCAGCGTCTGGGCTATGATATCTGCTACCGCATCATCAACAGCAAAATCCTGTCGATGAAAGATATCAATCTGCCGGAGGAATATGTGGTGCCGCTTACCCGCTTCACCAACGGTCTTATTCTGGTGACCGGCTCCGTGGGTTCCGGTAAATCCACCACGTTGGCCTCTATCATTGACTTTATCAATGAGGATCGTAAAGACCACATCATCACTCTGGAAGACCCCATTGAAGCACTCTTCCCCTGCAAATCCTGTCAGGTGAACCAGCGTGAGGTTCACAAGCACACCGAATCCTTTGCCCGAGCCCTCCGTGCAGCTCTCCGAGAAGACCCGGACGTCATCATGGTGGGAGAAATGCGCAATCTGGAAACAATTTCACTGGCGCTTACTGCTGCCGAAACGGGTCACTTGGTGCTTGGTACACTGCATACCAACTCTGCCGCCAGTACCATCGACCGTGTTCTGGATGCTTTCCCGGTGGAGGAACGTGAGCATATCCGCATCATGGTTTCCGAATCGCTGCGCGGCGTGCTTTCCCAGCAGCTGGTACCCAAGAAAGACGGCACCGGGCGTGTGATGGCTCTGGAAATGCTGGTGAATACCTCTGCCGTGGCCAACTGTATCCGCGAGGGTAAGACCTTCATGATTCCCGGTATTATCCAGACCGGCAAGCAGCAGGGTATGCGGTTGATGGACGATTCCCTCCAACAGCTCTACACCGCAGGCACTATCAGTGCTCAGGAATGCCGAGCCCGCGCTACCGATAAGGTGATGATGGAGAAATTCCTGGAAACGCACCCAGAACCGACCGAAGCACCGCAGGCATAATAACATTTAATTTCAGCATTTTCTGACAATGAGTAATCGAATTGATACATATTTCCAATATCTGGTGGACAAGGGTGGTTCAGACCTCCACCTTTCGGAGGGGGAAGCCCCCAAAATCCGCGTGCATGGTGAAATTACCCCCATCGAGGGTGAGTCTGAACTGACGCATGAGGATATGATTGAGCTGATGGAGCCCATCTGCCCCAAGCGTCTTTGGGAAAGCTACGTGGAGGACGGCGATGCCGACTTTGCCTATGAAATGAATGAACTCTCGCGTTTCCGCTGTAACTATATGAAGCAGCAGCGCGGGTACTGCTGTGTGTTCCGTCTGATTCCCACCAAGATTCTGACCATGGAGCAGCTCAATGTCCCGGAGCAGATTAAACGCTTTGGTGAGATGCGCAACGGACTCGTGCTGGTAACGGGTCCCACCGGTTCCGGTAAATCCACCACGCTGGCGGCGTTGATTGACTACATCAACTCAAATTATTCCCGTCACATTATCACGGTGGAAGAACCCATCGAGTTCGTGCACCCCTCCAAGAAGAGTATCATTACTCAGCGTGAAGTGCCCACCAACTGCGCCTCTTTCGCGGATGGTCTCCGCGCTTCTCTGCGAGAGGATACTGATATCGTGCTGGTGGGCGAAATGCGTGATTTGGAAACCATTTCACTGGCGCTTACCGCTGCCGAAACCGGCTTGTTGGTGTTTGGTACGTTGCATACCAACAACGCCCGCAAGACTGTAGACCGTATCATTGATGTGTTCCCGGCTGAGCAGCAGGCTCAGGCCCGTACCATGCTGGCCGGCTCTTTGCGCGGCGTGGTGGCGCAGCTGCTCATGAAGCGCTGTGACAAGCCCGGGCGTGTGGCGGTGAATGAAATTCTCTTTGCTACTCCTGCCGTGGGGGCTATCATCCGCGAAGGTGCTACGCAGAAACTGGCGGATGTCATTATCGGCGGTAAGGGAATGGGAATGCAGTTCATGGATGATGCCATCTGGCAGAAGCTTCAGCAGGGGATTGTCTCCCCGGAAGAAGCCTATATGAAAGCCATTGATAAGGCGCGTTTCAAGAACTTCCTTCCTAAGGAGTCCGCAGGCCTTGCCAATGCAGGAGGTGCGTAAGGCTTACATTAGGAAATGCAGATGCCCTGATGATTGAACATAATCATCAGGGGGGGGGGCGTGTGGGGCATGGTATACCACCGGGAAAGGTAATCTGAACACCGTACTCCTTTCGCTCGTAGTACATACTACGCCCGAACTGAAAATCAACACCTCACGTCGATATTCACGCAGGGAAACAGGTTTCACAGATAACCAACTCGGGGGGGGAATGCGCAGCGCCTCAGTTATGATTCCCGGCACATACAGCCGGATATTTCATTTTGCCAAGCTCTGCGACGGTATGGTGAAATTTTTCAGTATCCTCCCCTTAATACCCGTGCGAAACACATGCCAAACGCTGTTTAACATGTTCGGGAGAATAGGACAACTCCAAAGTAATTTGCCCCGGAGAGAGTTATCTTACAAGCCTCGTGCTGATTTTCATAAAATCCCGCTCATGGAAGTAGAGAATCTGAGTTCCATTACTTCTCCCATTTCACACCGTTTTGTTCCTTGTCCATAGGAAATAGGCTTGTTCGTCACAGTCTGAGCAATATTTCGGCAATTTTGAGACTTCCAGTTTTTCACGTGCCGTCCAGACTCTCGAGAAGTGTCAGTTCGGTAACCGGATTTTAGAGGTAATGCGGGTATAGTCTTGTCGTGGGCTGTTTTGTGCGCCATATTCTGAATTTAACCTTGTTTTTTCTCCCCGGCGGGTGTAAGGTGCTGCAGATTCGTTATGTTAGGAACGGCAGTTTTTATTTTGTGTGCTCTTGCATTGATTTGTGGTTATTTGTTTTACGGTCGCTTGGCTGAGCGGGTATACGGTTTGTCGTCCCGCTTTGTCATGCCGTGCATCAGTAAGGCTGACGGTGTGGATTATGTACCGCTGCCAACGTGGAAAATTTTTCTTATTCAGTTGCTCAACATAGCTGGCTTGGGTCCGGTAGTGGGAGCGGTAAGCGGTTGTCTGTTTGGTCCCATAGCTCTGGTGTGGATTGTCTGCGGGTGCATTTTTGCGGGAGCCCTGCATGATTTACTGGCAGCTATGATGTCTGCGGAGCAAGGGGGAGCAAACCTTCCGGAAGTGATGGGTAAGGTGATGGGACGATCAGCGCGTCTGTTCATGAACATCATGTGCATATTTCTCCTGCTGATGGTCGGCGTGGTGTTTACCCTGCTTCCGGCGGGAATGCTGTCGGGCTTGTTTCCTTCTGTTGAATTGTCGGTGCTTGCCTGGGGTGGCATCATTCTGCTCTATTATTTTCTGGCAACCATTTTACCTATTCAGGCCATCATCGGGCGGATATATCCCGTATTCGGTGCTCTTTTCCTGTTTATGGCTGCCGGTTTGCTCATCGGTTTGCCGATTAGCGGGCATGAAATCCTGCCGGAATTGGATATAACGCGCAATTATCATCCTGCTGGGGTAAGCGTGTGGCCCATGATTTTTGTGACCATTGCATGTGGTGCTATCTCCGGTTTTCATGCCACGCAGAGTCCCATGATGGTGCGCTGCTTGCAGGATTCAGGGAAACTGCGCCGAGTGTTTTACGGAGCCATGATCGTGGAAGGCTTGGTGGCGCTGGTGTGGGCGGTTGTCGGACTCAGTCTCCGTGAGCTTATGTTTACTGTCAGTGGGGAGAGTGTAAGCTTTGCAGCACTCACGCTCAAAAATCCCTCATTAGCCATTAATGAGGCATGCCGAGAATTGCTTGGAAACACAGGAGCTGTAGTTGCAGTGATGGGAGTTATCGTATTGGCTGTTACCAGTGGTGATACGGCGATGCGCAGCTGCCGTCTCATGCTGGCAGATGTGTTGAGAGTTCCCCAGTGCGGTATCCTTTCCCGCTTGTCTCTTGCCATTCCTCTCTTCCTGACGGTGATGGTTGTCTCTCAGCTGGATTTTTCCGTAATCTGGCGTTATTTCGGCTGGGCCAATCAGACCCTTGCCTGTCTGACTCTCTGGTGCATCACCCTTTATCTGAAAAAAAGGCAAAAGTCATATATGATATCGCTTCCTCCGACATTGTTGATGACGGCTGTGTGTGTGTGTTATCTGTTGAATGCGCCGGAATGTGGGATTTGTCTGGATATTTATATAGCCACCATTGTGTCTTTGTCGGTGAGTGCTGTTTGTTTGATAATCTTCCTGATTCGAAAGAGGTAATTTTTCATCGTTCACACCATCTCATCAGCCTTTTCATGTAATGTTGGATTTCATGCATGGGTTTATCTTGTTTGTTTTGTTAAATGTGGAGTGTTTGTCTTGTAAATTGTTAATAAAGAATGATATATAACGTTTGGTGTAAACGTGTTTTTGACAGTGTTTTTGTGCTTGACGTGAGACGGTGTGCTTGGTAGAATCTCACAATCTCAGTTGAGAAAAATTATCGTTATGAAAGCAGTAAAAACAATTACTACAGGAGCTGTCCTGTTGGCTGCAGCAGCGGGTGTTGTCCATTTGTGTGATGATGAGATAATACCCTCTTGTGTGCGAAGAGTTCCTGTTGCGTTGGGCATCAGTAAGGCGCAGCTCGGTTCCTATATTGGCAGCAATGTGGATGGCTCCGAGTGGAAAGATGGTGTAAGTCTTCGCAAGCGTCTGGCTCGTGAGATGGGTGAATTGCTCCCGAATGCTGAGGAATATCAGGTCAAGGCATTTCTCTCATCTCCCCGTAATCGCTTGATGCTGGCTCAGTATCGTCTGTCTGAGAATGATAGAATGGCTGATGCTGACACCAAGAAGCGTCTGGAGGAAATGAAGAAAGAAATAGAGCGTCTTCGCGCTGAGGTGGAGAAGAATGAGGCTGTGATTAAATCCGGCGGTTCATTGACAAACCGTGTCACCCGCATCCACAATGAAACCAAAAAGAAGTTGGCAATACTGGAGAAGGAATATAAACTTCCGCACACGATTGCCGATTTTGTGGATAGCCCGGAGAAGATGAAATTCATGGAGCTGGTAGGGAACAATCTGGACTGGCTGGAGCAGATAGTGTACAGCGGAGAGAACCGACACCCTGCGGAGATGCTCAACATGCTCTACGGCATGGTGAAGAAAAATCCGGATTTGGTGTATCATCAAATGGAGCGTGATATTGCCACCGCCACGGCGTTGGAGTTTGCCAACTCAGGCTGGCAGTATGAGCGCGCATTAGCCCGGGCGGATTACTACACGCGCCACTGGAAGAACGGCGAGCTGAATGATGTGTTTGATACGCTGCCGCTTTGGGAGCGCCGCATGGTTTGCGGTTGTAAGGGTGATAATGATTTCGGCAGTATTGAAAGTCTGGAATGGCTGCTGGAGAATGTGAGCCTTCCGGCAGAATCCTACACCGGTTCCTGCTGGTTCTGCTCATACCGCCTGTTTAACCCCTACGGTGAGAGTATTCACGGTGCCGGGTATGTGGAACCGTACGCTGATATCTATGGTGAAAACCGTGCCCGCTTTACCTACGAAATCGGCGGTGTCTGCGGTAGCCTTTCTCACTTCGGTGCTTTTGCCGCATTGGCAAACGGCGTCCCTGCTTTGACCGCCGGTGAACCGGGGCACTGTGCATTCATTGTCCGTATCGGTGATAAATGGGTACCGGCCTACTCACTGAGCTGGGAGCGCGGACTGCACTGGCAGCCTTGGGCAAACGTTCACGTGTATTCCTCTTTGCACATGATGCAGGAACTCACTTCCGCTGAGCAGAAAGATGCTGCTGCACTCTCCCATGCTTACCAGACGCTTTCTTCAGTATATGCCGCAGTAGGCAAGACAGAGCAGGCGATTCAATGCTGTCACAAGGCTACGGAAATTCAGCCGCTCAACTATGCCGCATGGCGGCAGTATGCAGCGTTGCTCGCCGAAACCCGACCCACTGATGCGGCGGCGTGGAACAAGCTCAACAAAACACTGTGCAGCAAGTTGGTTGCCCGCTATCCTGAGGTTGCCGCGGTGCTGATGCAGAAGCATGTCTACCCAGGGCTTGCCAAAGCGCTGGTCGCCTCTCCGGAAGGGCGTATGTCTGCCTGCAAGCTGTTCTGGAACAGCGTCAAAGAGATGGGGGTAGACCGTTGGCGTATTGAGGAGTTGCTCGGAGCGCAACAATCGCTTGTCTGCAGCGGCTCAGACAAGGAAATGAAGCTTGAGTTCTTTGATGCGATGCTGACTGCCATGACTGAACACAAGGACTATGCTCCCGTGGCGCTCAGTTGGGGCAACAAACTTTGCACCGGAGTGAGTGAGCAGGAACGCGCCCGCATGATGAAGAGCATGATTTCAGCTATCGGCGGTAGCTCCGCTTCGCCTGAAGAACGAGCTAAACTGCTCGTGCCAATCATTCTGGCGGCGGAAAAAGCGCAAGACCTTACCACTTTCCAATCCCTTGCCAAAATGCTTCCTGAGGAGTTCACCAATCCCAAGGATAAGATACCTACTCATCAACCGTTCCCGGGTAAGCTCATGTCCAAGGGAGGCATGGTGTGGATGAGTTCCACTTCCCAATGGGACCGAGTCTGTGCCCACTGGGGATTACTGGAGCCCACCGTCGGCGGACAGTTCCACACTGCTAAGGATAATCCGGCATGGGTTGTAGTGCAGCTGCCGAGACAGGCTAAGATAACCGGCGTATCCATCATCGGCACTACGGGCAATCTGCATCGACTCAACGGAATGAAAGTGCAGGTATCAGAAACCGGTAAGGATGATGATTGGAAGGATGTCGGCGTATTCTCTAAGACGGGCGGGCGTGAGTTCCGAGCGGAAGTCCCCGGACTGCCTACCGCTAAATATGTGCGCATCCTGCGTCCCGGAGGTCCGGATTTTTTCCATCTTTCAGGTATTTTCGTGTATGGCGAACAGGCGGCTTAATCATTAACCAATATATCAGAATATCATGAAAATTTCTATTATTTCTGCATTTGCGGCATGGTGCATGCTGGGTCTTGCTCCGGCTGCTACTGTGGTGAAAAATTACGAGGAGGCTCAGGCCGTGCTGACAGATGATGGATATGTGCTCGTGCTCTATCCTGAAAACTGGAACAAGAAGGGGCGTGAGGTCGGACTGAGCTATCTTAAGTCTGAAGCCGTGTTGAAAGCTGCAGGAAATGCAGTAATCATCCCCGTGCCCCGTCACCAGGTGTCTGATGATGAGGTGAAAGAATTCCGCAAAAAGCTGCTGGATAAACTGCCCATGCCCAATGTTCACTCTTACCCGGCTTTTGTGCTGGTTGATAAAAAAGGTCAGCACTATGCAACCATAGATGGTGCTTTCATGCGCCGCGGTGATGAGAAGAAAGCTGCGGCGGAATTGCTTAAGTGTATGACCTCTAAGCGTGAGCAGGATAAATTGCTGGCAGAGGCTGCTGAGACAAAAGACCCGCTGTTGAAAGCGCGTAAGCTCGGTCGCGCTGCAGAAATTCCCGGAATCAGTCGTCCTAACAACATCCAGAAAATGATTAAGGAAGTTGATCCGGATGACAAGTCCGGCTACGTTCGCCGCTTGGCGTATGAAGCCTCCGCCTACGCAGAGGGAATGGTCAATGATAAGGAAAAGACTATAGAGCAAAAAATCAGTACGCTGGAAGCCATGTTGGAGGATTCCGCCTACACGGATGAACAGAAGCAGGGAATTGCTGCTACCTGTATAGGTATGATGCGCCGCTCCGGTGACCCGGCTCAGTTGAAACGCATCCCTCTCATGGCGGAAAAGATGCGCAGCTATGCTCCGGATACAGTACAGGCTAAATCTGCCGCCATTGCCGTGCGCCAGTGGGTGCGCCAGTTCAGCCTCAGTGACGGCTGGAGTCCCAATGTGCTTCCGCGTGATAACAAGCCGACTCCTCTGGAGGGTCCCATTCCTATCAAGGAACCGGGTACCTATGAGGTGACATTTGCCTATACTTCCGGCTCTCAGGCTTTGCTTATTGAGGCTGTTGAGCTTTATGAAGGAGCCCAAAAAGTAGCGGAAGACAGGCACAAAGGCAGCACCGGGCACAGGAACTCTAACAATGTGTATGTGCTCAAAGTTCCTGCTAAGGTAACGCTGCCGCGTCTTGAAGTGACAATAAATCAAAAGAACTTTGATACGCATGGGCGTATCATTATCACGAAAAAGTAAGATAGGCACCATTTACCTTTAGAACACAAAATCTCCTGCCGAATATAAGTTCGGTGGGAGTTTTTGTTTGTATTACTATGCGTGTGCCTTCATTATTCAATTCCCCACCTGGCATACAACAATCGTTAGAAATAAGCGCAAAATGAATCAGATGGTGACAGTATAACCTCCCTGTTCGTTTATCGAGGCGTGTTGTATGACATGAGAAAAGTATTGAGTATTATTTAGATAGATACTGTGACAGGTAGGCGGTACAGAAGTTTAGTAATCGTCTCCAATCGATTTTACCTTTGGAGAGTATTGTTGCCCATTGCTCCTATTGTTTTGCCTGCAGGCACATTCCCGCTTGGATATTTCGAATTTTCCTACCGAAGCTAAGATTGTTCAGCGCCTTCAAGGGCATAAACTATCACATTCATCAGTAGATTTGGGACAGAACCATGTCGGACACATAAGGTGAGTTCTGAGAAAAATTCATCCGTTTTCGGTCAGTAGGTTACCCGCTTTAGTCCCATATTTTCTCAGGCGAGCTTTGTTTTATGGGCATACCACAGAATAGAGGTTGACTTCTCTGGGAAAATCAACAGGTTTACATGACCTCAGCTCTTTATAGATTTTTGACTGGGCAGATATAATGCTTTTTAAAATTGTCTCTGTGCTGCTGTTAGAATTAATCAAAAATCAGGTAGGCCAGTAGCATAAAGCCGGCTATGATAAGTTTTGTAACTACTCCGGCCAGATATCCCAGAGTGGCTCCCATACCGGAGGTGGCGGATTCCCGGGCGTTTTTCCGGGCAAAGAGCATTTCTGCGAGAAAAGCGCCGGCAAAGGGACCAATGATAAGTCCGAATGGCGGGAAGAATGCACCCACGAGTATGCCGGGCAGCGTGCCCCACATGGCGGCTTTGCTGCTGCCGAATCGGCGGGCTCCCATCATGGTGGTGATATTGTCAGCAATAGAGCCCACTACCATCAGCAGGGTCAGCAGCAGCCACACCCACCACGCGGGATATGGTTCACCTTTGGCAAAGGCTGCAGAGACACAAGCCCCCAGTATCAACAGATGTCCCGGGTAGGGCAGCACGCATCCTACCATGCCGGCTGCTGCCAAGACGATAGCCAACCCATACAGCAGCATTGAAACAGTGCTGCCCATATCGGGAATCATTTGTGTGAACCAGCTCCAATCCATGGTAGGTGCTGCGTTATTGTTTTCAGCCCAAATTCTGCTCGGCTATACCGGCGCGCTTTCGGGCAGTTGCATCCAGAATGCGTTTACGCATGCGGATGAAATGCGGGGTCGCCTCTACCAGCTCATCCGGTTCGATATACTCAATGGCTCGTTCCAGCGTGAATACACGCGGTGGGGTCAGTTGAATGGAATCATTCTTGGTGGCGGAGCGGTGGTTGGTGAGGTGTTTTTCTCGGGTGGGATTTACCGGTATGTCAATGGGTTTGGGGTTTTCTCCCACAATCATGCCCTCGTACACTTCATCCCCCGGGGCAATAAAGAGCGATCCGCGTTCCTCAATGGATTGCAGAGCATACGGACGGGCAATACCGTTTTCCATGGAAATGAGTGTGCTGCTCTGGCGGGTGATGATTTCTCCGGCATAAGGGGCGTATTCCTTGAAGAGGTGAGAGAAGATGCCGTGTCCGCTGGTGAGATTCACCAGCTCGAACTCAAAGCCTATCAGCCCACGAGTAGGCATAGTGGCCTGAATGGAGGTGCGCCCGCTGCCGGTGGTTTCCATGTTTTCCAGAATACCGCGGCGGTTGCCGAGGATACGCACCGTGCCGTTGGCGCATTCATCCGGCACTTCTATGAATACCGTCTCAAAGGGTTCGCACATCACGCCGTCTCGCTCCTGTACAATCACTTTCGGGCGGGAAACCAGTACCTCATAGCCTTCTCGGCGCATCTGTTCCACCAGTATGGCAATCTGCATAGTGCCGCGGGCTGAAACCATGAATACGCCCGCTAAATCCGTGTCTTCTACCTTGATGGAGATGTTGGTACGCATCTCGCGCATGAGTCGGTCACGGATGACTCGGCTTGTCACATTCTTACCGTCACGCCCGCCCAGCGGCCCGTCATTGATACTGAATTCCATCTGCACGGTGGGCGGCTCAATATCCACAAAGGGGAGGGCTTCAGCCTCCGGGTCAGCGGTAAGCGTTTCGCCTATGTCCACGTCTTCAAACCCGGAGATTCCGATGATGTTGCCGGCCTCTCCCACCGTAGAGTCCGTGGTTTGCAAACCGCTGTATTCAAAAAGCTTGGTCACTTTACCCTGCACGCGGCTGCCGTCCGGGCGCAACAGATAGACAGTGTCACCCTTTTGTACACGCCCACTGGTGATGCGCCCGACTGCCACGCGCCCCACATAGTCATCCCAGTCAATGTTGGAGATGAGCATGAGAAACGGTTTGTCCGGGTCGGCATCCTTGGGGGCAGGGATATGTTTGATAATTTGGTGGAGCAGGGGGCTGCAATCCACGGGCGGCTCGCCCTCCGGGGCATTCATGAAATAGCCGTCGCGTGCGGAACCGTACACAAAGGGCGCTTCAAACTGTTCTTCCGTGGCATCCAGCTCCAGCAGAAGCTCCAGCACTTGGTCATGCACCTTCAACGGGTCGGCATGGGGGCGGTCAATCTTGTTGATGACAACAATGGGCAGCAACCCCTCCTGCAGAGCCTTGCGCAGGACGAATCTCGTTTGCGCCTGCGGTCCTTCATAGGCATCCACCACCAGAATCACGCCGTCCACCATTTTCATCACGCGTTCTACCTCTGCGCCGAAATCAGCGTGTCCGGGAGTGTCGACAATGTTGATGGTGTAATCATTCCAATGAATGGATGTGTTTTTAGCTTTAATGGTGATGCCTTTTTCCCGTTCCAGGTCCATGGAGTCCATGGCACGCTCCTGAACCTCCTGGTTTTCCCGGTAGGTGCCGCCGGCTTTCAGCAGCTGATCCACCAGTGTGGTTTTGCCGTGGTCAACGTGGGCGATAATGGCTAGATTTCGGAATTTGGAGGAATCACTCATATATGTAGGATTATCATTTCTGATGACAGGTCTTTTCCACCCGCTCATCGCTCATTGTATCACAACTTATTTTCCGATTAAAGCCTAAACACCGCCATTTTTTATCTTCCCGAATGATAACGAAAAAAACGCCGGAACTAACCGGCGTGTGAGTTGCGGGAATACGGGTAATGTTACGCTGAGCCTTCCGGGGCGACTTTATCAAGCCATTCGGTGGGGATTCGAATGGGACGCCCCTGAGGCATCTGCACCAGGGCAAGTCTCTGCCGGACAGTGACGCAGAGTTTGTCGTTACATACGCGGCGAATCTCAAACTTGAAGTAGAGAGAGGATTTTTCGGCGCGTTCCAAGATACCGTTGACCACAACATCATCTGCCAGGAAAGCGGGGGAGTGGTAATCCACCTCATGCCGCACCAGAACAGTGTGGCGGTTCTGTTCCAGGGCAAGGGTTGCATAGTCAATTCCCATCTCAGATGCCATGAGGGTGCGGGCCTGTTCTACCCAGCGGAGGTAGGCCAGATTATGCACGACACCTCCGGCATCCGTGTCATAGTACATGACTTTGTAAGGAAGTGTGTATTGCGGAATCATTGATAATGAATAGGGGGAAGCTTTTTCAAGCCTCCCCCATAATGTGTTGGTTACAGAGTTTTGAGGTAATCTTCCACCGCCGTGGTGATTTCTTTCATATCCTCCAGCGTGAGTTCACCCATGTGGGCTATGCGGAACGTCTTATCCTTCAGCCCGCCGTAGCCGTTGCCCAGCTGCATGTTGCGCTCTGCCAGGAACGCATTGAGTGCAGGAATGGAAATCAACTCGGATCGACCCTTCGGGCAGGCATCAATGACAGTGAGCGTCTTGGAGAGGTACTTGCGGTTGGGGTAAACCCGGAAGTACTCATCTGCCCAGGCTCGGGTGTAGGCTGCCGTCTGCTCGTGGCGGGCAAAGCGGTTTTCGATACCCTCCTCATCGACGATGTGCCGGAGCTGTTTGTCCAGAGCATACATGAGGGAAAGGCAGGGGGTGGAGGTGTACTGGTAGTTCTTCTTGTCAATGAAATCCCAGATGGTGCGCAGGTCAAAATACAGACCGCGGTTGGGAACTTCTGCGGTGCGGTCGTATGCCTTGCGGCTCATGGAGCAGATGGCCAGACCGGGGGGCAGTGCCAGCGCTTTCTGGGTGGAGGTAATCAGAACGTCGATTCCCAGCTTGTCTGTTTCAATTTTGGAACCGGCTGCGGAGGATACGGCATCAACGCACCACACCACATCCGGGTATTTTTTCATGACCTCAGCTATTTCCTCAACGGGGTTCTGGATACCGGAGGAAGTCTCGTTGTGCGTGACGGTCACGACATCGTATTTGCCGGTGGCGAGAGCGGCATCAACCATTTCGGGGGTGGTGGGTTCACCCATCTCGCTGGAGAACTTATCCGCAGGTACACCGTTGGCTACTGCCATCTTGTACCACTTGTCACCAAAGGCCCCCACGGAGAATACAGCAGCCCGTTTGGCGGTACAGGAGCGGATTGCTCCTTCCATGAGCCCCGAACCGGAGGAGGTGGAGAGCAGAATGCGATTTTCAGTGAAAAGCACTTTCTGCATGTTATCGGAAATTCGCTTCTGAATTTCAGATGCCTTCTTGGAGCGGTGCGCAATCATCGGCAGACTCATCTCCTCAAGTATATCTTCCGACACAATGGTCGGCCCCGGAATAAACAGTTTGATAGCCATGATATGTGAGATAAAGGTTTATCTAAGAGATTCACATGTTAACACCGAATACGAGATATGGCGAGCATAAAGTGCGGCGGTGACAAAGAAGAATATTGCATCTATTCTGAAATCGCGCTAGAATGCCCGCGTATGAAACCTGTAAGTTGTCTTGCCTTTCTCCTGCTTGCCTCCCTGTCGTTTGTCTTGGGCCTCGCTGCCGGAGCTGAGGATAAGTCTGCCTCCGGCGGTGTTGTGAACCGTGTTGCCGCTACGGTAAACGGACGTCCGATTACTTCCGGAGAAGTTCGGGCTCGTCTGGGTCCCTATTTTCGTGAACTGATGATGCTTTACCCGCGCCAGGGACCACGTTTCAATTCTGAATTAGTTAAGGCAAAGAAGGCCGTTATCAGTGAGCTGATAGACCGTGAGTTGGTTCTCAGCGAATTTGAGACTAAAGGGTATATGCTGCAGGAAGACCAGATAGAGAGCGAAATAAACCGGCGCATTCTGACTGTTTTTAATGGCAATCGCAAGGAGTTCTTGGACAATCTGCGCAAGAGTGGAATGACGTATAGTGAGTATCGTGATTCCGTTCGCAAGGAAATTACCGTGGCTTCTATGCGTGCATCGCGTTATGACCGCGGTATACCTCCCACCCCGGATGAAATCCTTGCTGAGTACAATGCAACTCGTCATGAGTACCGAAACATCATGAATGATACCATTGTCTATGATAAAATCTTTATCCCGGCCGGAGATCCTGAGGATCCGATGTTGACTGTGGAGGATCAATACAAATTGGCAGTGAAGTTACGCAATCAGTTGGATAAGGCAGAAATCTCCTTTGCGGATGCCGCCAGACAGTATTCTCGTGATGCTCAGGCCGAAAACGGAGGCGTATGGCCGAAAATGAAACGCAGTGACTTAGCTGTAGATTTTGCTAACGTCGTATTTAGCGCCAAGCCGGGGAAAGTAATTGGTCCCTTACTGGATCCGCAGGGATTTACCTTGGTCAAAGTTCGCAGCCGCCACCTTGCCCCGGCACCCCCTTTGAGTAACCCTGAAATTAAACGACAGGTGGATGATGCGGTGCGTCGCAAACAGAGTGAAAAACGCTACCGCGAGTGGGTGGAGCGCCTCCGTGAGAGAGCCGTTATCCGACAGTACATCTAAATATCTTTAGACCGCTTTCGGGCGGTCTTTCATTTTGTACAATGTACGTGTCGACTCTGTTGTTTGCGTGATAACTCAGGTTGCATCGTGACAGTATAGACCAAACGAAGTTTGTTTGGAACCGCATAATTAAAACTTTAATAAATTTTCATTAAAAGCTTGCCAAAGACAACCATGGCGTGTATAATCACGCCCGTTCTTAGGAGAACATAGTACAGATGGGGTATTAGCTCAGTTGGTAGAGCGCTTCAATGGCATTGAAGAGGTCAGCGGTTCGAACCCGCTATGCTCCAGCCTCCGTTTTTTCGGAGAAAAAACTTCGGCTTGGCAAGCCTTTGGGTTTGCCAAGCCAACTTTTTTATGCAGCAACGCGAAATAAAAAAGGGAGGCTGCCACGCTGAAGCGCTTGTCACGCCATAGCTCCGAAGG
>JAZNLU010000077.1:0-2829 GCA_045579245.1 Akkermansia sp. | reverse complement strand
AAACGCGTCTACACCATAGCCTGCTTCCTGCGAGATGAAGGGGTCAGAGAAGACCAGGCCTTTATGGTAGCAGGGTCAGGGAAAGGGTGGTGGCGACTATCCAAGACCAGGGAGAGCCACCGAGCCATGGGAAAGGAGTGGATCAGGAAACAGGGGTTAGTCTCATTGCAGAGCGTAGTCTGTAAAGGTTAGGAAACCGCCGTATGCCATAAAAGGCACGTACGGTGGTGTGTGGGGGGGCGAAAGCCCCCTACACGATTATCCATCCTTATTGCCCGGAAGCAGGCTGTTTTTTCATGAGCCTGTCCAAACGGTCAGCCCAGGCAGACGCCTCCTTTTCGTTTTTCTCAGCATCCGGGCTGTTGCGCAGGATATGGATCAGGCGTGCAATGGCGAGGGGATAATCCTGTCCCGCAGCAAGACGAAGAATGCTCATCCCCTTCTCCGTATCCTGCGGCACGCCTTCTGCCCCGGCAAGGAGAAGTTCTGCATACACGAGCTGAGCAAGCGGATCACCGCCGCCGGAAGCGGTCTGATACAGCTGCACAGCTTTCGCTGTATCTTTCGGAGCACCGTTGGCACCGGTCATATAGAGGTTTGCAAGAGCGGTACAGGCCTGAGGCACACCGCCTTTCTGTCCCACACGTGCTGCCTTTTCCAACCACTGTATACCCTCCTGCAGGCTTTCTTTTTTCTGAGAAAGAATACGTCCGAGACGATACTGAGCATCGGCTATGCCGGCATCTGCCGCAATCCGCCAGTGACTCATGGCAGATTCGATATCGTGAGCGGATTCGTAATCGAGAACACCGAGGAACCAATGAGCCTCTTTACTACCCATTTCCACAGCCTTGTTGTACCACTTGCGGGCTGCCTCTATATCCTGTTTCACACCCTTGCCGCCGTACATGCAAAGTGCCCCCATATCCAGCACCGCGGGTAGCCAGTTCTGCTCCGCTGCGCGGCGGGTCCATTGCAAAGCCCCTTCAAAGTCCGATGCATCGCCCTCTACATTGGGCTGCAGCAGCGCCTTGGCGTGCTCATACATCTCCTGCGGGGTCTGCGGCTCTTTTTTTTCCTCTCTCTCGCATGCCGTCAGAATCAATGCAGCTAACAGCACGCAACCTAATCCGAAACCACTCTTCATGCACACATTATACGCCGCACCAACGGGCAATGCAAGACAAGATAGAATTTTCGGTGAAAGAAAACTAAAACAACTAACGTATATCAATGCTGCAAATCTGTTATCTCCGGCAGTTGATAGTTTTACTGCACCCATTTCCATTTGATAGCATCTGAAACAATCGCACAAAAAAGAACGTATTCTTTTAAGCATAATTTCAATATGTTACGCTGCAAAGATTCGCACATCATCACTTTTCCGCTTGCCATATCAGGTTGAATATGATAGTGTAAAACAAATCATCCGCATGGTGCGGGTAATTCTTTATCATCATGAATGCGAAACACATACTGCCGCTGATTGCGCTCGGCGTTGCCGCCGCGCAGGCAGGCGAGCGAGAGACCTTCGATTTCGGTTGGAAATTCAAATACTTCGGTTCCATTGACCCGGCTGAAGCAGGTTCCCCGACCTGGACAAACGGACATCAGGGTGGGCATCCCGCATCCAACGCCGTGGACGGCAACCTTGAAACCCGCTGGTGTGCCCGCGACCAGAAGCACGGTCACAAGCTGGCCATTGCTCCCGGGGTCAAGGATAAGGTCAAATTGTTCATGATTTACTGGGAAAAGCCCAATAATTTCAAGATTGATGTCAATGTTATCTGCGAGGATGAAAGCAAGAACTGCCAGTTCAGCTTCTGGAACGGCGGTCAGGCGGCCAGTTTTGTCGTACTGCCGGAACCGGCCACCATCCGCTACGTCATGATCAGCGTGAACGACGGCACCAACATCAACCAGTGGGCCAGCATCCGCGAAGTTCTCTTTACCAGCGACAAAGACCAACCGCTCAAGGTTCAGCGCGGACCGGGTGCGCTCACTCATGGGCAGGTGGATATTGATGAAAGCGAATACAAGCCTGTTCAACTGCCGCACGACTGGGCCATTGAGAGTCCCTTCCTGGAAGATGAACCGAACGAAACCGGTAAACTTCCCTGGCGCGGCTGGGGTTGGTATCGCAAGAATTTTGAGGTTCCGGCCGATTTTGATGCCACGAAGAACCGTTGGTATCTGGATTTCGACGGCGTGATGGCCAATCCGCAGGTCTATGTCAACGGGAAAAAAGCAGGCGAGTGGGCATACGGCTACAACTCTTTCCGTGTAGACATCACGCCCTATCTGAAACCGGGTGAAAAGAACCTGGTGGCCGTCATGGCCAGCAATCTGGCTCTCTCCACCCGCTGGTATCCCGGTGCCGGTATCTACCGCCACGTGTGGCTGGAAAAGACGGGCCCGGTGCATCTGGCTCAATGGCCTACTTTCATCACTACGCCGGAAATCACGGAAGAGTACGCTGTGGTCAAGGTGCAGACCTCGGTGACCAATACCAGCCACCAGGAGGCCGAAATCACGGTGCTTCAGAAGGTGAACGGGAGCCAGGCGGTGCCGGCCACTATTACCCTGGAGCCCGGAACCAGCGGCACGGTGGAGCAGGAACTGCGTCTGCCCTACCCGCAGCTCTGGAGCTGTGAATCCCCGCACCTCTATGCCATGCACACCAGCATGCTGGTGGATGGCAAGGTGGTGGATAGTAAGGAAACCAGCTTCGGCGTGCGGAGCATTGCCTGGAAGAAGGATGGCTTTTATCTGAATGGCGAGAAAGTGCGTCTCAAGGGGGTGTGCGAGCATCACGACCTCGGGGCTCTC
>JAZNLU010000076.1:0-7394 GCA_045579245.1 Akkermansia sp. | reverse complement strand
CTACAAGCGTTGTAAAAAGAGGAGATGGGAAGGTGATTTTCGGCTCGCTCAGTGATAACTCCGGCATGTACACCAATTTGACGGTGGAGGCGGGAACGGTGGAGATGAGAAATACCGTCAATACGACTTCTGTTCGGGTAGCGGATGGGGCGAGTGTGTTTGTGGATTCATTGAATGAGGAGGAAGTGATTTCTCTGTTTGTCGGTACAACATGGGCGGAGGAAGTAGTGTTTTCATCCAACGGGACAGGGATTACGCTGCGGGGAGTGGAGGTGTCGGCAGACGGCGTCTCTGCGGTCGGAGCAGAGAAGGGCAGTATCAGCGGAGCTGATGTAGGCATTTATTCCGAATCAGCGGTAACTGTTAATAATGTTTCGTTCGTGGATTCCGCTATATGGGCGGATTCTGCGATTACGCTCAGTAATGTCAGTCTGGATGCCGACAGTAGTGTTGGAGCCACAGTTGAAGCCATTTTGAGCGGGGATAATTATATGGAGCTGAACTCGTTGACAAGCACTCAGCTTCAGGGTGTGACTCTGGCAGACGGTTCAACGCTTACCCTGACACTCTCTGAGGATTTGCTTTCCGGTGCGGGGGAAGATTTCAGCATCATTCTTCAGGATTTATCACTGGCGGAAGACGCCGTGGTCACGCTGAACGTGAAGATGGCAGACGGAGCCACAAGCTCTGTTACGATGTCCGGGTATACCCAGGAATCCGGCGGTGTGAAAATTGAGATGCGCGGTGACGCAACTGTCCCGGAACCGACCTCCGCCACCCTGTCTCTGCTGGCATTGGCTGTTATCTCAGCCCGCCGCCGCCGAAGCGCCTGATACCTTTTTCAAGCCCCGTTTCTCTCGAAAATCGGAGAGAGTCGGGGCTTTTTTCTGTTTTAATTCATTAACCAATCTTATTTTGCTATGTACACCATTACCGTTACCTCTCTTGCAGATTCCGGGGAAGGCTCCCTGCGCGCCGCTATCGAAGCCGCTAACGCTTATACCGGTTCAGAGCCTATAGAAATAGTTTTTGATTCCTCTCTTGCCGGGCAGTATATAGAGTTGGAAAGCGATATCCTTTGCTCTAAATCGATGCGTGTCGTGAACACGCAGGATAGCCTTGTTTCCATTGGTCTGAACGGGAACGGGATGCTGCGGGCATCTGCCGACCTGTATTTGCAGAATATACAAATTGACTCCCTGATGCTGGGTGAGGAGGGGACGCTGAGTGGTTCCGGGAATGTGATTTCCTCCGCGCTGTACGTTCCCTGCGGGGCTGACCTTTCCGGATTTGGTGGTTGCGGAGCATCGGAAGAAGTGGCCGTTTATCTATACGGAGAGTTTACCGCTGATACAGCCTACAGCTACGCTGTGTTGGGGGAAAATCTGGGGCGCTATGTGCTGAATTCATCGGCTTCCATCCCCTCCGGCGCGGAGGTGCATGTGGCAGAGGGGGCTTCTCTTGGCCTTTCGGAATCCGGCATGGTGCTTACCGTGGCTGATGGCGGCAAGCTTACCGTAGAGGGAGAGCTTGAGCTGCAGGGGGTGCATGAGGGTGCTTCGCATCAGCTTGTGGTACAGAGTGGTGGTGAGCTCGAGCTCTGCGGGGCTGTTATCACCGGGCGGGATGCTATATGGGAGGATGACAGCAACCTCAGCAGCAGTGTCTCTGTGTTCACGGGGGATGACGGTACTATCAATTTGTCCGGTGTCGGCATCGGTACGGACACCATGGGGGTTTCCCTGGCTTTGGAGTTCGATGTGGACATCCTGCGGCAGTATCTTACTGACCCGAATACCGGCAATGTTACCTTGATTCGTTACAACACCTATAATGGGACAGATATTGCTCTATCCACTGCTTGGTATGACGGTCAGTCTTCCATTGTCGGTGCATGGCCGAACTCAGGACGCTATTATCCGATGTTTGACCCTACGCAATCCTCAAGCAACTCAAATTATAGCGGGCAAACGCTGACCAATGGCATTGCTCAGCCCATGAATGAAATTGATTGGGATAATGTGGTGGGCGCACGCGGGGTGCTGCGTACTGCCAGGACATACCAGGCTGACGGCTTGGAGGGAACTTACATGTATTTCCTTCTGGAATTTGCAGACGGCAGTACGAAGAAATGGTCCGGGATCAATACTGTCTTGAAATTCATCGGCTGGGAACCAACCTCTCTGGAACTCAGCGAAGCTGTCAAATATGGCACCATGTTTGATGCCTGTGTGAGCGATGCGCTGGCCGTATCTATTCTGGCAGATTTGGGTGAAATCTCCGGGGTGGAAGATCTTGTTTTTGTGGATGCCGGAACGTTCTCCGCTGAGTCCGGTAGCAAGGTAACCATTTCGGATTCCACTCTTGTCCGTTTCCATAGTGCCGGTGAGCTGGTGATGAATGGTTCCGAGGTGACTGATTCTCTCGTGCTGAACGGTGGTTCGGTTACCGGTTCCGGTAACACATTCACCGGCTCCGGCGTTGTTCTGGAGCTGCGCGACCTTTCCGTGGATTTAACGAATTTTGGTGCAGATTTGACACAGGATTCCGCCGATGTCGGTATTAACGTGGCGGAGCTTACGCAGGACTGCGTGTTATCTCAGCACCATTTTACTGCTGAATCCGTTTATACCTTGGTAGCGGATATGTGCGTTGCAGGTGGTGTCGTTCTTTCTCTTTCAGAGGGAGTTATGCTTGATTTAGATAGTCATGTGCTTACGGTAGAAGGTTCGTTGTCTGCGGATTTCGAAAACACTGCTGATGCTTTGCGGGACTCCGGTATAGCGTTGAAGGACGGTCTCATCATTGCGGATTCCGGTACGGTAGAGCTTCATAATGCAAATCTTGTCTTAAATTCAAGCTGTGTAGTCGTCCAATCCGGCGGTTCACTTATCGTAAGCAATGGGGCATTGTCTGTAGAATCTCTGCGTATTGAAAGCGGCTCCTCCTGTTCGCTGGTCAACGTCTCCGGTATCACCCATCTTGTCCTTTCCGCCCGTGCAAACCTTTCCTGTGAGGGCGATTATTCTTCCATTTCCTCCGTTGATCTGACAGATGTGACTGAGGGTGAGTATATTGAGTTGGGGTACATTAACTGGGGAACGGATAACCTTGCAAACATCTTTTCCCGCTTTGGGGATGACGCCGCATACGTTAGCATCAACGGTGTTACCCTCTCCTACTTGGAAAGTCTCTTCTACGTTAATAATCTCAACTCTTCCGGGGAGGGCTCTCTTGCCTGGGCGGTTGAGCAGCTGAATGCTTACTCCGGCGAGTTCACGCCTACCATCATTGTGGATGAATCTCTGAGTGGACAGACGCTCAATCTCTCCTCCTCCCTTTCTTTTACTCATTCCTCAAAGGTGGAGGGCAACGGTCTTATCCTCACCGGTGCTCCGCTCACTATTTCCTCCCCTGTTGAACTGTCAGATCTGACTGCTTCGCAGATGATTCTCTCCGGTTTCGGCAGCAGCTTGCAGGCGCAGAATGTCACGCTCACGGCACAGGAAGCCGTCCGACTCAATGAGTGGAGCGGCGAGACTGACTTTTCCGGTATTTCAACAACGGATGCTTCGGCCTTTATCGGTCTGGGGGGAAGTATTATGGGTGATGTTATACTTCAGCCTCAGTCGAGCGATGTGTTCCCCGGTGGGTATCGGACTGTTGATTTCTTATACATCGGTGATACTCTGACATTGAGCGATGGCGTGACGCTATATGTGCAGGAACAATATGGAATCCATGTATATGGTACGCTGATTGCTGAGAATGAAGAGTTGGCAGATGCTATTGTTGGCACAGGTGATGAAGGTTATCTGTGTATCTATAATGGCTGTAAGGTGCAGTTGAAGAACGCCAATATCAGAGGATTGAATGAGGTGACCTTGTATCCCGAGGGGATGTTGGAGATGACGGGAGGTGTTATAGATTCTCTCTTCTTGTGTGAAAATTCAACCGCCACACTCACCGATGTGACGGTGCAATCCGGATATGTCGTATGTTATGGTATGTTGCGGTTGGAAAATGTTAATGTTGCAGGTGAATATATATCCGTACTGTCCCTTGATATTTCGGAACAGCAAGATGGTGAACAGGAGATGATAAAGGGCACGCTGGAGATGAACGGCGGCACACTCGCTACGAGTGAAGGATTGTTCATAGCAGAAGAGGCAAATGCGACTCTGAACGATGTGATTGTGCAGAATCTTGTCACCTGCGACGGTACGTTGAATACGACGAACAGCATCTTCCAATCATATGTCGCTTTGAGCTCCGCTGCAAACGTGACGGGCAGTGGCAACGTGTTCACTCAGGCAGAGACGTATCGCCTGACAGATTTTTTCACAGGCGATACGTCAGAATTGCTTACAACTATCGGTTCAACGGTAGAGGGTGCGTATATCGGCGTGGGCAGTCTGGGCGATTGTACGCTTTCCGCCTTGCCGACTGATTTGCTTACCGGTGGGTATAAATCAGTTGGATATGTAAGCGTTGAAAGCGGTAGAACCGCTGTATTGGCAGATGGTGCATGCCTGCAAATGCAGGGTGATTGGCTCTATATCTATGGCACGCTGGTTGCGGAAAACGCGGATATGGTGGATGCTATCACGGGAGATGGGACTCCCTGCCTTGGAATTTACGAAGGCGGCAGCCTGAAGTTGAAGAATTCCAATATCAACGGCGTGGAGATTGTACTGGTAAGCTCCGGTGGTTCGTTGGAGATGAACGGCGGCATGCTCGCTACGACAGCAGAGGAATATTACGCCGGGCTGAGTATAGATTCTGAGTCAACGGCAACCCTTTCAGGTGTGACGGTGCTGGGAGCGGTGCTTTGTGAGGGGACACTGAATGCAAACAACAATGAGTACCAATCGTGTGTTGCCGTAGTGAGCAGCACACAGGTAACGGGAAGCGGGAATAAATTTACCGGAGAGGAAACATACATTCTTACACGTGCTTTCACAGGCGATACGTCAGAATTGCTTACAACTATCGGTTCAACGGTAGAGGGTGCGTATATCGGCGTGAGTAGTCTGGGCGATTGTACGCTTTCCGCCTTGCCGACCAATTTGCTGTCCGGTGGGTATAAATCATTTGGAAATGTAAGAGTTGAAAGCGATAGAACCGCTGTATTGGCAGAAGGTGTATGCCTGCAAATGCAGGGTGATAGGCTCTATATCGATGGCACGCTGGTTGCGGAAAACGTGGATATGGCGGATGCAATCACGGGAGATGGGACTGCCGGTCTCGGAATTAACGAAGGCGGCAGTCTGAAGTTGAAGAATGCCAATATCAACGGCGTGGAGTTTGTATCCGTGTTAACCGGCGGAGCTTTTGAGATGAACGGCGGCACACTCGCTACGACAGTAGAGGAAGATTACGCCGGGCTGTATATAGATTCCGCGTCAACGGCAACCCTTTCAGGTGTGACGGTGCTGGGGGCGGTGCTTTGTGAGGGTACACTGAATGCAAACAACAATGAGTACCAATCGTGTGTGGTCGTAGTGAACAGCACACAGGTAACGGGAAGCGGGAATAAATTTACCGGAGAGGAAACATACTATCTTACAAGTGCTTTCACAGGCGATACGTCAGAATTGCTTACAACTATCGGTTCAACGGTAGAGGGTGCGTATATCGGCGTGGGTAGACTGGGCGATTGTACGCTTTCCGCCTTGCCGACCAATTTGCTTACCGGTGGGTATAAATCAGATGGAAATGTAAGAGTTGAAAGCGATAGAACCGCTGTATTGGCAGAAGGTGTATGCCTGCAAATGCAGGGTGATTGGCTCTATATCGATGGCACGCTGGTTGCGGAAAACGTGGATATGGCGGATGCAATCACGGGAGATGGGACTGCCCGTCTTGGAATTTACGAAGGCGGCAGCCTGAAGTTGAAGAATGCCAATATCAACGGCGTGGAGTTTGTATCCGTGTTAATCGGCGGAGCTTTTGAGATGAATGGGGGTATGCTGGAGACACAAGACGGAATATACATAGATGTCGGAGCAAGTGCCTCGCTTACCGATGTGACGGTGGATGCTTACGTGGAATGTTTTGGAGCTCTGCGCGCTGACAACTGTGAATTCCAATCGTTTGTTTCGGTTGCCGGGGATGCTATCGTAAGCGGCAGCGGAAACGTATTTACGGGGACAGAGACGTATCGTCTGACGGAATTCTACAGCGGGAATACGGCGGATTTGCTGGCAACGATTGACTCCGCAACGAACAGTGAGGCCTACATCAGCCTGTACGGTAATCTGGGCACTTGCACATTGGCCGCTATCCCGTCAGGGTTGCTCGGTGGCGGATATCAGAGCAATGGAGACGTGTATGTGGCCGCCGGTGCTGAGATGACGCTGGAAGAGAATGCCTGCATCCGGATGCAGGATGAACACCGTCTGTTTGTGGATGGTGTGCTCGTGGCGGAAAATGAGACGGTAGCGGATTCCATTGTCGGCGGCGCAGAGTCCGGAGCATTGTCCATCCGCCAGGGCGGCAGTCTGAGTCTGAAGAATGCCAACTTGGTTGGTTTGAACAATGTTCTTGTATCGAAAGGCAGCATGGTGATGTCCGGCGGCACGCTGGATACCCGCAGCTATCTGCAGATTGTTTCCACCGGTGCGGTGGTGCTGGATGGGGTGGATGTGCAGGATTACATCGTCTGCTCCGGTGTGATGAGCCTTCTGAACTGTAACCTTAATTCCAACACGGTCACGGTGAACAGAACCGCTACCGCCACGATTCAGAATACCAGCGGTATCAGCTCGCTGTCCATCAGTGTGGGCAGCAACCCGACGGTGATTACCGGGAATGATTTCTCGGCAACCACGATTAAACTCAGCAGCCTGGATGAGGGTGAGACTATCGACCTGTCCGGTAACTACTGGGGTACGATGGATATTGATGAAATCATTGCGAAGATTGAAGGCTACCATGCAGACCGGGTCATTCTGAACGACTGGATTGCAGGTCGCCCGGAGGATGAATTTATTGTTCATAAGTTGACGGGGGATACGCTGGCCTCTGCAGGCACCCGCAACATGAGTGTATGTTTCTCCCATGTGCTGGATGAAAGCACGATAGCCGGTAATGTGAGCATCGTGAATCTGATGGGTGACACGGTGGAAATCACCGGCTGGAGCCAGCAGAACGGCGTGCTGACACTGGAGTTCGAGGCGCTGCCCGCTGATGGTCTCTACACGGTAATCATCGGTTCCGGGCTGAAGAATGAATACGGCAAGAGTCTGACCCTGCCGGAGGGCAGCACGGAATACCGTCTGGACTTCATGGCTGATATCACGGCTGAGAGCGTGGAGAGCATCCGCCTGCCGCAGTCGCTTGCTCCGGGCTACATCGACATCATGCTGAGCGATGAGGTGGACGGCAGCACG
>JAZNLU010000075.1:0-50106 GCA_045579245.1 Akkermansia sp. | reverse complement strand
CCGCCCCCAAACCGGAGGCACCACCATCTCTCCGCCCCACAGAGGAGGAGTTTTATCACGACCCCCTGATTGAGCTGGCGCTCAAAGAATTCCACGCCTCTATCATCAAACAGTAACCGCTTCATCAACCATACGCTTTATGAACCTCCAAAAACTCATGAAACAAGCTCAGGCCATGCAAACCAACATGGCCAACGCTCAAGCGCGCCTGGCAGAAAAAGAATTCACGGCTGAAACCGCTGGTGGTAAAATCAAGGTAACCGCAAACGGCACCGGCATGGTAACCGCTCTGAGCATTGATCCCTCCGTGGTAGACCCGGATGATGCCGAATTTCTGCAAAGCCTCCTGCTCAAAGCCGTGCAGGACGCGCTCAACGGCTCCAAAGAAATGGCCGAAAAAGAAATGCGCAAAGTAACGGGCGGATTCGGCTTCCCCATGTAAATTTTCCATGAAGCACGGATTACCCCTCACGCTGCCGCTGCTAATCCTGATAGGCAACATCTCAACAGCTGCCTCAGTGCAGGTGGGTGTGCTGCCTGCCAAGATTGTGCCGGAGCAGATTGCCACTCTGCCTCTGGAACGCGGTTTGGTGAGCGATTTGGCAGCCCCCGGAGAACGGTACAGACGCGGGGACGTGCTGGCTGTTCTCAACAAGGAACAGATGGCTCAGGAGCGTGAGGAAATGGAGCTCAAGCTCGCTCGTGACCGCATGGCACGCAGGGACGAGATTCGCAAACTGGAGGCCCAGCGACGCAAGGTGCAATTTTATCTCAGTCTGACCCACAGCGAGCGGCGTTACGCTCAGACTCCGACAACTGAACATGAACTGCCACCTTCAGAAGAAAGCCTGAAAGATATAGATGAACGGATAGCTCTTCTGAACCGTGAAGTAGAAAGCATGAACCGCATCCGCAACAACGAACTGAATCGCAAGCATGCGCGCAATATACTGCGCATGCCTTTTGATGGGAGGATTCAGTACCACTTCACACTACCGGAAAATACAAGCGAGCCTTTCGAATACAGCGCCACCGGATCCATGCCCTTTGCAACCGTCTGCGATGATTCAGCTTTCTACGTCACCCTTAATATCTCCCGAGCAGAGCTAACCCAGCTGCAGGAGAAACAATTCAGCGTGGTGATTGATTTACCGGAAGGGAGAGAGATACGCGGAGAGTTTGCACACCGGCGCGTAGAACAGGGCAACGCCGGAGATATGCTGGTGTATTTCTTCCGCATCTCACAGGATGCCCATGAGCAAGCTTATCATATGCTGGGCAGCAATGCCCGCGCCCGTCTTCTTTTTGAAGCACCCAAAGGAGCCATGCAGCTGAATAAGGGAGAGCTGGCCCTCCACCCTGCTGCCACGGAGTGCAGCAACTGGGAAGAGCTGGTAGAACGGCTCTACCCAGAGTACAGAATTCTCCTCATCGGAGAACACCAAATCCTCATCACCCCGTCATCGTCATGAAACTGGTTTGTCAGAACATCTCTTTCGGTTATCAGCGCAACAATCCGGTGCTGACTGATTTTTCCCATATCTTCTGCCCGGGAATCACCATCCTGAAGGGCTACTCCGGCTCCGGCAAAACAACCCTTCTCAAACTACTGGCAGGCTACCTAAAAGCCCAATCCGGCACTATATTGACACCAACAAACAACAAGGTGACCGGGCGACGCTACCGCCGGCAGGATGTCGCCTACATGTTTCAGGGCATCAATCTACTGCCTCTCATGAGCGTAGAACGCAACCTCCGTCTCGCTGCCGAGATGGCAACTTTGCCAGGAAAACGCTGGAAGCCCCGCTGTGAGGCGCTGCTACGCGATTTGGGACTGGAAAATCTGCGTCACCGCCGTGCAGACAAGCTCTCCGGCGGGCAGGCACAGCGTGCCGCACTTGCCCGCACACTGATGAAGGATGCCCCCACCGTGCTGTTGGATGAACCCACATCCGGTTTAGATGACAGCAATACCAACATCATCCGCAAACTGATTCAACAGGATGCTGCCAGCCGCATTTGCATCATCAGTACCCACGACAGCCGCCTATTCGACTTGGCAGATGATATCATTGATTTCGACACTCCTGTATCTTGCTAAAGATACGGTACACCGTTGGTTTGCGCGCATATCCAGCCCGCTTTCTCGCGTGCTGGTAGTCTTCTTTCTCTCTCTCTGCGCCCTTTTTTTTCTGGGTACGTATGTCATCTCCGTTAACGTGGTACGCAACCGCATCATGTCAGAGGGTGGAGATATCGTGCACGCTTTCATCTCCCCCGATCATGCCACCCCCCTCCACATTCCCAATCAGGCAGAACTAAAAAAATGGCTGCAGGCAGATTCCTGGTATCTGCTTATGGTAGGCAGCGCGCGCTGTGGCAAACGGTGTTCCGTAACCATTTATACCACAGAGTTTTCCCGCTTTGGACAGCTACTACCCCTGATGGCGCACAATGGCAATCCCACCCTGCTCTGCCCGGCAGAAGGTAGTGAGAGCATGCCGGAAGGACTGACCGAGGTAAGCACCGGGGGGCGCTACAGTTCTCCGCACACCGTAAGTGTGCGCCATATTCCCGCCGACCACCCTCTGGCGAGCATACTGAAGCACGGCGGTTTGTTGCTTTCGCCGGAGGATGCTGCAGCTTTATTGGGTGAAGAACGGCTGAAAACCTGTTCACGCCAGTTACTCCTGCGTATTAATAATCTCCGCAGCGCCAACGATATTCGCCGCGCAGAGCAATATCTGCAAACCCTCTTTCGTCTGGAAGGCGCGTCTGTCGGCATCAGTTCTGCCGTACGGTTATTGGAGCAACTGGACATCGTGCTAAGCAACCAGATGCAGTGCCGCGCCGGATTTTGTCTAGGCATCCTGCTCATAGTGGGAATCCTGCTCACCTCGCTCGCCGGTATGGAATACCGCCAGAACGAATACATCTACACACTGATGAAAAGTTTCGGCATCCACCCCATGCTATTGGTTATGAGTTTTATATGTGAAAACATCATTCTGGTTGCCACTGCATTTGCAGCCGCCTTTGCCGTCTTTATGCACAGCCAGAAAATCATTCTCACGCAATTCTTCAAGTTGGGAGAGTTCCGCTTGAGTGCGGCTGAAATCATGCCGGAGCTGCAGCTCATTTGTGCCTCATTATTGCTTTGTGTACTCGTATCTTCCCTACCAATTGTAGTAGCAGCTAACCGTGAAATCGGGCGGGTGCTCAAGTGATATATATGCTTTTTCTGTCAGCTTTAGCATGCTGATGTAATTTTAGCTTGAATCCGGATACATTTGTGCTAGAAATAATGTATCTTTTCCCGTTATCGGGTTTTTATCACCTCATTAAAACGAAATATAATACCATGGATATTCAAGTTGCAGTCCTTTGCGACTACGCCGCCGATTATCAGGGCAAGCTCTGCGTGCAGGGTGCCTTTGATACGCTTTTCGCCCGTCAGTTCCCTGTTATACACCCCGCCTGCGCTCTGGCTCTCCGCCTTTGCATGACCCCTGAGGATGCCGGTGACCACAAGCTCGGCATCTCCATTGTGGACGAGGACGGCACCCCGCTTGACAAGGAGCGCATGCCCATCGTGGGTGACCTGAAGGTGGCTCTTCCCGAGGGTGCGGCTTTCCTGACCCGTAACCTCATTATGAACTTCCAAGGCCTTCGCTTCGAGAAGACAGGCAACTACAGCATTGACATCACGCTTGACGGTGAGCTCGTGCAGCGCACCCCTCTGCGTCTTGTTCAGGTTGCCCAGCCCGATCAACAGTAACCCATTCTGCAACAAATCTTCAGCAGGCCTCACGCCCAAATCGGTGTGAGGCTTGTTTCGCTTTATCGGCGACGGCGTGCAAGATTCAGGAGAGCGGCATAGGCTTGGGGGGCTCCGGAAGCAGCAGCCTTCCGGTACCAATAAGCTGCCAACTCTGTACTACGCGGAGCCCCCAGTCCTTGAACAAAGCAATCTCCCAGCTTCAAAGCAGCGGAAGCGTGACCGCGTCCCGCAGCACGCTCCAGACAGCTCACACCGCCGGAAGGATCACGCGGGCAGCCAAGTCCTTTCAAATAGCATTTCCCCAGCCAATATAGCGCATCCGCATCACCAGCACGAGCCGCCGCGTCAAACCACTCCACCGCTTCTTCATAATTACGTCCTTCACCCCGTCCGCGGATTAACCTCTTGGCCAACTGCATACAGGCTCTAACATCTCCCGCGGCAGCACGTATTCGAAGTTCGGTCAGCATGACATGAGCGACATCAGAATTCCTTTCGACTGAAAATCCAAGTTGCAGTCAGCACATGCAGGAGCAAATACCCCGCCGCTATGAGCGCCAAAGTTCCCAGCGTACTCCAGGCAAGCGGAGCGCCGGCTGCTGCCGTGTCCGCCACGGAAAAGATACTGAAATCCGGCAGCAGAACACGGCACACCGATTCTGCACCGCGCATAAGAGGCGTCGTACCCTCCCCCGCCGTTCCGAACACCATGAACAGAGAACTCTGAAACATCCCCACAAAGTAGCCGCCCAGCGCAAAAATGATACTCACGATACTGCCACTGGTGCAGCAGGAAATCAATAGAGTAAATCCCGTGAGCACCGTGTAACCCAACAGAGAAGCCAAAATGCCGCGCTGGAGATTCGGGCTATTGCCTGCATCTCTTACCTGCTCCAGATAGGGGCGTATTTCCTCAGCCGTGTAACCATGACCGGTCAGAGCCGCTGACAACTCCGTTTCAATAGCCGAGCTACGCAGGTGCAACAGCAGACTCATCATCCCATCCATCACCCCCAGCATCAGAAACAGCAGCAACATAACTCCGAGCGCCTTACCCAGCAGGTAATCAAAACGCGGCACGGGCTTGCACAGGATAGTATAGAGAATTCTGTCCTCAGTATCGCGGGGAATCAGTAACGCCGTGGCAGCAACACAGAAAATCAGCCCGAAGAGGTGCATGCAGCCCAGGCACACATCCTTAAGAAACTGGAGCTGAGCCACGCCTTGATACTCCATGCTGATATTTTCCTGATACGGCACAAACTGCAACGCCAGAAACAGCACGGCAACCACCGCCGGAACGAGAAATAAACGCATACGTACCAGCTGTGTGAGAGTAACACTCGCCACGGCTGCCACGCGGACAGGTGCCTGCAACATACTTCTCAGACGCCCCGGCATTGCTCACTCCCCCTCCCGGAGAAATCATTTTTTACGGGCAGCTTGCTCACCGTCATCTATCAGCTGCCAGAACGAGCGGCTATTACCCAACGACACATCCTCGGAATCCCCGCCCATACCGGAGCGAAACAGGAAATCCTTGAGCGAATCCGCATGCAGCACGCGCTGTACCACTACTGTCCCCTCACCTTCCACAGTAAAGTAAATGCGGTAATCCTGTGAACGGAAGCGATAAATACGGCGTCCGTTACGCTCTACCACACCATAGCGGGAATCGGTAGGATTGTCTTTCAGACAATCGGCATCCACCTTGAAGCCGCTGAACAATTGCAGCAACTCCAGAGCAGGAATGGCAGAAACCTCTGCCGCACTGATTTCATTGAAAGCGATCTGTTGCACGGCGCGACTATAATCCATCCTTTCCTATTTAGCAAGCAAAATTTGCGTCTCAATATGCAGAGCAAGTCTCACTTTAGGGAGAGGATTTCATTTGACCTTTGTTGAGTCGTATGCTATACACACTGGGGGGGGCGGAAGTCACTATCACCCGATTAGGGGCATCGAGGTTCAGCGGTAATTGCCCGGCGGAGGGGGCATATCACCGCCGGTGAGAAAATCTTCCCTCGTGCTTCTCCTTTTTCAACAGGATGAGCGGAACAAATCTCCCAGCGTCATCGGGGTGTTGAAGCAGACATTGATATCAAGCTCGCAGCAAAGCGTCTCCTCCAAGGCAAGCAGGGCTTCCACATCCGACAAATCGGCATAGGGATTGAACAAAATATCAGAAAGCAGGTCTGACGGGTAGAGCCAGGGAGTCGGCAAGCCCATGATAACGGAGACTGTCCGAATCAGCTCATGATTTACCGGCAGACACTCAGCGTTCCAGCGTTGCAGATATTCGGATTGTGTCCTGAGCTTCAACGAGCGCCGCCACTCTTTATTTTTCTTTTTGTCGTTCACCTTTATTTCCTCTCCTTTCTGTAGAGCATGATGATAACAAGAAAGACAAAAGCCAACCCTGCAGAGCTGCTTCCGGCAATCAGACCAAGGGAGGCAAACAGGGGAGATGTCAGCTCTTTCGTCTTTCTGACGGCGTTATGCGGAGCACTCCTCAGGTAGCACACCTCCACGTTTTCTCCTATGGTGCAGGGGCTGTACTCAACAAAACACGCATGATGCTGCTTGCCTGATGCATCCTGATAGCGGATAAAATTCTGATACCTTTTTCCCCGCTTGCCGGTTCCGTGCCCCACATGCACCACCTTAGCCTCTGTCTGCACCCCCTGCGCGGCAAATTCTCGGTAGCGGCGGGTATCCTCTACCCCGGTCGACAAACCTTTGTAAGCGCCTATTACACACATTATCAAATACAGATACCGCGACTCCCGAAATGTTTTCCAGCCAAATCCCCTGTGTCGCCTGTACAGGGCGCGGATAGCGTATGCGACACTCGCGACTGACACACAGACCAGTACCGCCACCTCCGTCAGAACAATGATATGCCCGAACTCCATTGGTGTGAAGGTGAATTATTGACCGCCCCCCTGCGTGAGAATGCTCAGGATGGCGGAACTCCATACGGAAGGCTGCACTCCCGATGCACAGGTTGCCATGACGGCGTGTTCCAACTTGCCCGGAAGCGGGCGCGGTCCCAGTGCCGCCAGCGCGGTGTTGTAGGCATCCTCCCAGGCGCAGGGAGCCGTGCAGGCCAGCAGCACCAGCTGTACCGGACCGAAAGGCGCTTCCGCTACCAGCTCGTAATCCGCGCCGGAGCCCCGGGGAAAGCGGGTCAGCACATGGGGAAAGACCACGGTGTTTTCACGGTCTGAACCGGGAACGATGAGACAGGGAGTTCCCTCCGCATCATACTGAATCACGGCAATGTAGCATTTTTCCTCAGCAGCTACCGTCAGCGCCATGGTGTCTTCTGCCCGCAGGGGATAATGCGGTACCTGCAAGCCCAGACTGACAGAAAAGCCTGTGGGTAAGCCCCATTCGGCTCCGCTGCGGGAAAGAGGCAGACACTCTGCCGACACTCTGCTCTCTGTCCTAACTGCCGGGCGGCGGGTGCTTTTGCGCGGCGGTTCTAACTCTGCTAGGGTCTGCATGCGGCGGGTGCGGTACACTTTCTTCTCCCGGGGCGGCGGCGGTGCAGCAGCTGTGAGCAACCTGCGCGGCGGCACGCTCGCCGTGTGCAGGTGCAGAGTTTTTATGCGAATCGGTTTAGAAGCGTCGGCGGGAGCCGGTGCAGACGCGGCTGCCGAAATCGGCAGAGGCTCGCTCAGAGGAATAGCGGGAATCACCACCGATTCCTCAGACTGCGGAGGAAGAACGGGCGGCTGCTCCTGCTCTGTTGCATCCCGGGACTCTGTTACGGAGAGAGTGCACAGCCCCAGCACAAATTCCGCACCGGGGCGCATTTCCGCCTCCACGACACTGACGCCGTTGCAGTACACGCCGTTCACGGAAGCGTTGTCGCGGATACAGATGCGCCCGGCAGAACGCAGAATCCGGCAATGAAAGCGGGAGAGATTCCCCTCCTCCGGCAGAGAAATATCACAGTCTTCCGAGCGACCGAATGTGAGACACTCCCCCTCCTGCAAATTAAGGGGGAATTCTCTCACAACGCCCTGACTGTCGATGGTTCGGAGTACTTGCATGGTGTCCCTATCGTGTAATTTCTATTCCCCGCTCAGCGGCTTGCAGTATCAAGGTGTCCAGCACCTTGCCGATAAAAGAAGAGTGGTCTCCCCTGCGGAGTTGTGAGATGAGATTTCCGCGTTCGCTCGCCAGTTTTGACAGCGTGTCGATCAGTTTTGTGTCATCCTCTATGGCGCGTAATTCCGGCGGGAGATTGCCGCGGCCTCCCAGAGCATCCGGCGTGCAGGAATTACCCAGCTGCCGGCACAGTTCCACGGCATCACGGCGGCTGCCCCGCAGGAGAGAATCCAGGTGCTGCCGTGACCAGGCGTACACGGCTTTGGGATCCGACATATCCGGCAGTGGGGGGCGGGCTGCATGTGCTTCCCGCAGAGCCGCCTGCTCAGCCGGAGAACCCAGCGGAAACAGGGGCATGTGGTACAGAGCTTCTATCAGTTCGGCATGAGAAGCGCGGGGTGATTCGTAAGAAGCTTCTTCCTGCATGGAAAAGACAAGCCCCTCTCCGCCGCCCAGCCGTGCTGCGGCACGCCACTCCGGGTTGAACTCACCGCAGTGGATGGTATTGACAATAATGCCCATGCCGTGAGCCCGCGCAAGAGCATCGCGATAATTGACCGAGCCCTGGTCAAAGGATTCATTGCCCGCAATAAACACAACCTTCAGCAACTCCCGCCGCTTCCGCTTGTTCCACGGATAATTTTTCAGGGCGAAATCAATGGCTTCACCGCAGTTTTCATACACACCGTCACAGTTGATGGATTTGACCTTGGTGCGCATTTCCTCCGGCTCCTGAGAGAAAGGAGAAAGTTCAAAGGGGGCGCCGTCATCCCGTGAATGTCCGTAGACCACGATACCCACATTGATATTGGCCTGCTGACCGTTCACCCGGCATTCCCTCAGTGTGTGCAACAGCTCTTCCAGAGAATTGGCCACGGCGGCAAAAAGTCTATCCATGCTGCCGGAGGCATCCAGCACCAGTACCACCTGAACATCATCATTGTACCCCATGGCTCCGCCGGAGCCTTTCCCGCTGCCCCGGCCCGAACCGCGCCCGCCCTGACCGCTTCCGGAATCACCGAATCCGTCTCCCCGGGATTCACCAAAGCCGCTTCCTAAATCCACGGAGAAAGAATCCGCTGTCACATCAGAATCCTCCAAATCCACATCAATGACCTCCGGCAGAGAAACCGCCTCTGCCGTGGAAATGATGACGGGATTCACGGTAATCTGCACAGGGTGAACTGCTCCTGCTGCGCGGGCTTCCTGCTGCACGCTCTGCACCTGCCCGCCGGCAGGTTCCTGCCAGGCAATGAAGGAAGCAGAGGGTTGAGGCGGATTAAAAATTCGGATCAGGTACATGGTTCCTGATCCGAACAACATGAACAGGATAGATGCCACAACGGCAAACCGTGCCAGTTTGATACGCAGCTCACGCCATATTTTAGCGGCGCGGCGGGTGGAGCGTACATGGATAGCCATCTTCTTCCCTTCTCCCTCCTATTGTTGATTCCCGGACTGTACACCGCGGGAAAGCAATACCGACTCAACCATTTTATTCCCGGATAAACGGGCATAATCCACAGCCGTGCGTCCGGACGCATCACACGCCGCTGCCAAATCTGCATTAATCTTCTGCAACACGGCGTTAACCATCTCCGGGCTGCCGCTGAGCGCCGCGTGCATGAGCAGTGTCTCCCCGGCCTCATTGCGGTCATTTACCTCTCCCCCCGCCGCGAGCACAGCCTCATACACAGCCGAATTCCCCCGCCGAGCTGCCGTAAACAGAGGGGAATTCCCCGCCGTATCCGCTTTAGCATCAGCCTGTGCCTGCTGCAATACCCAGGTTACGACTTCCGGTGTGGAATGGCATACCGCCAGCGAGCAGAGCTCACTGCTGACTCCGCAATGGTGCGCGTATAACTGCACCGCTTTCAGATTGCCCGTGCGCAGGATATGCAGCAGCGTATCGGTCCCGCCGGGAGAAAAAGCCCAAAGTTCCCTACCAAAAGCCGCAGCCCCCGCATTCAGCAAATCCGCGTTTCCGCTCAGCACAATCAGTTCACTCAGCAGTGTGCCGTCAGACATAGCCTCATTTGCCGGAGTTTTCCCCCGGAACAGTTCTGTCGCTAACAAATGCTGACCGGCGCGCAACAGACACCCCAGCAGCGGTCCCTCTGTCAGCATGGCATCAGCGGCTATGCCGGATTGACAATAGCGCCGGATATTTTCAGTATGACCGCGTTCAATGGCAATCTCCAACGCCGCAATCACGCGGACAGCGAGCACCCCGTTCCCTTCTGTGCGGTCATAGTCCAGAGCCGTGCGGCCTTTTTTATCCACGGAATCAAGAGCGGCATCCTCCCTCAGCAGCATATCAATGGCATTGCCATTACTGAAGCGAGCCGCATGCATCAACAGGGTTCGCCCGTTCCCGTCCTGCACATTGACATCCTGCCGCTGCCGGGCTTTCAGCGCCAGCGGTTTGACCTCCCGCAGCCGATTTTGTACCTGGTGTTTCTCCTCTGACAGGCGTTTTTTGAGTGCGGTCAGTGATTTTTTTCGCTCCGGGTTGCCCTGAGCCAAAGCAATGGCGCTTTCCAGTTCAGCAACCGCCGGGTCCTGCTCAACAGCTGCCAGAAAATCCTCCGCAGAAAAGGCAGACGCAAACGCCGGTGCCAACCATATCAGCACAGCGCTAAGAGTCCATCTGCACAAACAATTCAGCATGGTTATGAGTCTATACCACAGACGCTTTTCCCAGTCAATCCTTTTTCATTACCCGCCCCGTATCTGTGCGAGTTGTAAAATCAAATGCGACACCGGAAAGCGCCCCAAACAGTCACCATAGGTGCCCAAACTGTCCTAGCAGGATGGGGGAGCGGGGGAAGGACGCGAATGCCTCCTCCCCCCGTATGCCGCGATAAAACAAAAAAGAGGTGCTTTTCGGTGTTGTAGGAGGCATAATGCCTGTGAAAACTTAACTACAAACAACACTTAACGATGATGAAAAGCACCCAAGAAGATTGGGGTGCTCTCTCTAGAAAAAGCAAGCACATAAATGAACCAGAGCGTCAGCAAATTGAACATTGGAGGCTTAAAGGTATGTCCGTTGCTCAAATGGCATCTCTTCTGCAACGGCACCGCTCCACCATATACCGGGAACTTAAAAGAGGAATCGTCATCAACAAAAGAAGCGACTTGTCCGCTGTTTGCAAAACAAGAAACGCTCTCCCAATACGCTTGGTACGGGAGAGCGGAAAATGAAATATGTGTGCGAATACCTATCAGGCGCCGAGCTGGAAGCGGTGGAAAGCCACCACGGCAACCTTGTCGCCCAGAGCCTTGCCGGTGTTCTCCACGAGCTTGGCAACGGAGACGGAGGGATCCTTCACAAACTCCTGATCCAGCAGGCAGCTCTGCTTGTAGAGAGCGCGCAGCTTGCCGGGAAGAATCTTCTCCAGCAGGTGCTCCGGCTTACCCTCTGCGATGAGCTGAGCCTTGGCGATCTCCTGCTCCTCAGCCACGAACGCGGGATCCAGAGAGCTGGAATCAACGCTCTTGGGAGCGCAGGCGGCAATGTGCAGGGTGATGTCCTTGCACATGGTCTGGAAAGCCTCAGCGGAAGCAGTGGCGGCGTTGTCGCAGGACACCTGCAGAAGCACGCCCACCTTGCCGCCCATGTGGATGTAGGAGGCGATGGTGCCCTCACCGGCCAGCGTGTAGCGACCGAACTTGCGCAGCTTCATGTTCTCACCGATGACAGCGCACTGCTCAGCGATGTACTTCTCCACCGTGGTGCCGTTGATGGCCACGTTCAGAGCCTCCTCCAGCGTGCCGGCAGCAGAAGCCTTGAGAGCGGCGCCGATTTCGGCAGCCAGAGCACGGAACTTGTCACCCTTGGAGCAGAAGTCCGTCTCACAGTTGATTTCGTAGATGATACCGTCCTTGCCTTCTACGGCGGTGGCCACGATGCCTTCCTTGGCCTCACGGTCAGCCTTCTTGGCGGCCTTGGCAATGCCCTTCTCGCGGAGGTACTTGACAGCTTCGTCCATGTTGCCGTCACACTCCACCAGAGCCTTCTTGCAGTCCATCATGCCGGCATCAGTCTTGATGCGCAGCTCCTTCACCATTGCGGCAGTAATTTCAGCCATTGTCGTAATGAGTGGTTTGAATGATTATACTCAAGCGGGTTTGCTCTTATTGATGGACTCTACCAACACGGAGAGAATCAGGCGGATGGAGCGCACAGCATCATCGTTACCCGGGATGGGGTACTCCACGCATTTGGGATCAGTATTGGTGTCAACCAGTGCAATGACGGGAATATTCAGGATATGAGCCTCGCGAATAGCAATATCCTCATGATCGGCACCGATGACAATCATCACATCGGGAGCGCCGCCCATGTTGCGAATGCCCTGAAGGTTGCGCTGCAACTTCTCACGCTCGCGTGCAAGAGCGGCAAGTTCCTTCTTGGACATGGATTTGTACTCGGGCTGCTTGTCAAGGTTCTCAAGGTAATCAAGACGAGCGATGCTCTTTTTGATGGTGGTCATGTTGGTGAGCATACCGCCCAACCAGCGGAAGTTCACATAGTACTGACCGGTGGCCTCAGCGGCCTCCTTCACTGCCTCCTGAGCCTGACGCTTGCACCCCACAAAGAGAATCTTCTTATTCTTTGCGGCAAGCTCACTGAGGAATGCGCAGGCATTTTCCAGACACTTCACGGTTTTATCCAGATTAATGATGTGAATACCATTCCTTTGGGTAAGGATGTATTCTCTCATGTTAGGATGCCATTTGCGAGTCTGGTGACCAAAGTGGACGCCTGCTTCCACCATCTTGGTAATGAGTTCACTTTTCATTGTTATTTTGAGGTTTGTGTGCACCTTGCGGCAGGTGCAACGAATTGTTGGAAGCTGCTGCGCTTTGTTTCCAAGCTTCCGTTGTTAATATTGCAGCACTAATGGAGGGCGCAGTATAGTCGATTTTTTTTTATTTGTCAAAGTAAATATCAGAAATTCGTTTTTTTTCGTACCTTTTTCGGACATGAGGGGCAAAAAGGATTATCGAGCGGCGATTTTTGGAATTGTTTTTATCAGAGAGATGGAGTGGTGTAACGGTGATGTAATGGGGTAGTTCCCTCTTGACAAACGAGCCGTGGTCATTTAGCATAGCCGAGTATGAAACTGGTGAGCTGGAATGTGAACGGCATACGAGCCACGCTTGGAAAGGGGTTGGCTGAGAAGATGGATGCGCTGCAGCCGGATGTGCTCTGCCTACAGGAGGTAAAAGCCCGCCCGGAGCAGGTGAGTGACCTCTGGCTGGCTTCCTGGCCGCATGCTTTGTGGAATCCGGCGCAGCGTCCGGGGTATTCCGGTGTGCTGATACTTTCCCGTGTGGCTCCGCTGAGCACCTCTCTGGGTATCGGCGTGCCGGAACATGATACGGAAGGACGCGTGGCTACCATGGAATTTCAGGAATTTTATCTGGTCAATTGCTACACGCCCAATTCACAGAATGAGCTGGCGCGTTTGCCCTATCGGCAGGAGTGGGATGCTGCATTCCGAGCCTACGTCAGTAAGCTGGCGGAAACCAAGCCGGTGGTGTTCTGCGGGGATTTGAACGTGGCGCATGAGGAGATTGATTTGGCGCGCCCTGCTGCCAACCATTTCAGTGCCGGCTTCTCGGATGAGGAGCGCGCCGGTTTCACGGCATTGCTGGAAGCAGGCTTTGCGGATACTTTCCGCCGCTTGTACCCGGACAGGCGGGAGGCATATTCCTGGTGGAGTTTCCGCGGCGGAGCACGCGCCAGGAACGTGGGCTGGCGTATTGACTACTTCTGTGTCTCGGAAGGTTTGTTTTCTAAGGTAACCGCGGCAGAGATTCATGCGGATATCACCGGATCAGACCATTGTCCTGTATCGCTGGAGATTTCTGTGAGGTAAGCCGCTTTTTCAGATTGCAAGGCGGGAGCGGATGGGGTACAATGCCCGCATGAGTTACGATTTGATTGTGATAGGTGGTGGCCCTGCCGGATATGTGGGTGCCATCCGTGCTGCGCAGCTGGGCAAAAAGGTAGTGTGCGTGGAGCGTGAGCGCGTGGGCGGCACCTGTCTGAACTGGGGCTGCATTCCCACCAAGGCTCTGCTGAAAAACGGCGAGGTGTACAACACCGTTGCCCGCCGTGCTGCGGAGTTCGGTATGAGTACAGAGGGGCTCAGCTTTGACTGGAGTGCTGTTATTGCTCGTTCGCGTCAGATCAGCGACCGCCTCTCCGGCGGTATCGCCTTCCTGTTTAAGAAAAATAAAATTGACAGCGTGAGCGGTGAGGCTTCCATTCCCGCTGCCGGCAAGGTAGAGGTGAAGTCGGCAGACGGTACCGTGACCACGCTTGAAGCCCCCAATATTCTCATTGCCACCGGAGCCCGCACGCGTGAGGTTCCCGTGTTCCCCTTTAATGGCAGCACCATCATCGGCAGTAAGGAGGCTCTCACTCTTGCCAAACACCCGCAGAGTATGATTGTCATTGGTTCCGGTGCCATCGGTACGGAGCTTTCTTACGTGTATCACTGCTTTGGTACGAAGGTGACGCTGGTGGAGGCTTTGCCCCGTATCCTGCCCAATGAGGATGACGAGGTAAGCCAAGCGGTGGAGCGCTCGTTTAAAAAGCAGGGTATCACCTGCATGGCCGGGGCTCGTGTGGAAAGTCTCAGGGATAATGACGGTCAGAGCGTGACCGCTGTCATTACCGCCAAAAACGGCAAGACTCAGGAGATTACCGCTGATGTTTGTCTGGTGGCTATCGGTGTGGTGCCTGTGGTGCCGGAAGTTGCCGGTCTGGAACTGACGGAACGCGGCTTTATTAAGGTGGATGAACGTTACCGTACTAACCTGCAGGGCGTGTATGCCGCCGGTGACTGTATCGGAGGAATTATGTTGGCACACACGGCCAGCTATGAGGCTGAGCAGGCGGTGGAGGGCATGTTTGATGCCGACCATGTGCCCGCTCATCCCACAGTTGTGCCCGGTTGTACCTATTGCCACCCGCAGGTGGCCAGTGTGGGTAAGCGTGAGCGTGAACTGAAGGAAGCCGGCGTGGAGTACAAGGTGGGCAAATTCCCCTTCCAGGCCATCGGTCGTGCTGTAGCGGGCGGTGACACGGAGGGATTTGTGAAGCTGCTTTTCGGAAAGGAAAACGGTGAACTGCTGGGTGCCCACATCGTGGGTGATAATGCCACGGAATTGCTTACCGCTCCGGAGTTGGCTCTTAATAGTGAGCTGACGGATGCTGACCTCAATGCCATGATTTATGCGCACCCCACGCTTTCGGAGGCTATCCATGAGGCTGTGCTGGCAGCGGACGGGCGCGCTATACATGCCTGATTCAATATCCTATGGCTCGCAAATTTTACTACGATACCGGCAGCGAAAAAATCGGTCCCGTCACCGGAAATGAGCTGGTGCGGCTGCGCGCTGCCGGGCAGTTGGATGATAACACCTGGGTGCGGCGTGAGGATTCCGGAACTTGGCGACCATTGCACAGTGTCAACCTGCGTGAAGAGGAAGAAGAGGAGGCTAACCCGGGGGTACTCAAATCCCTGTGGCGCAGCGGTATGCTGGTGCCTCTGCTGTTGGTGGCTTTGGGATTGGTTATCTTTGCCCTGTTGGCTGTGGGAGCGCTGAGTATCTTCTGGCCTGTGCTGCTGATTCTGGCGGTAATCTGGATGTTGAACCAGCTTTTCAAATAAAATGCTGACACTGGCGCAGATTACCGGGTTTGATGACCACATCCTCTTTTACCTGAGCTGTGTGTTTGCCACGGTGGTGGGTGCTATTGCCGGTGCAACGGCATCCACCCGGGTTCGCATGGATTTATTCGGTATCATTGTTTGCGGAACCATTGCCTCGCTTGGAGGCGGTACTGTGCGTGATCTTTTGCTCAGCGGAACAATTCAGCCGGATGGTTCATCCGTGCGCATTTACTGGGTGACGGAGAGTGATGTGCAGTTTCTTTACATGGCGCTTATTACCTCCGTAATCGTGTTCTATGTAACCCGCTACATTGGTATGCCCAAGGGTACTATCCGTGTGGCGGATGCCTTCTCTATGGCATTTTTCACCATGTTGGGGGCAGCCAAGGCACAGATGCTGGGCTGCCCTGATTTGGTATGCATCTGCATGGGGGTCTGCACCGGTGTGGCGGGCGGTATTCTGAGAGATATAGTTACCGGTAATGTTCCCTATGTTTTTCGCTCTCGGGAAATCTACGCTTCCGCTGCCTTTGCGGGGTGTGTGGTGTTTCTGGGGTTGCAGTATTTGGGCTGTACCGTGGATACAGCCTACATTGTCGGAACTATCATTGTCTTTGTCACCCGCATGGCTGCGGTATATTTCAACTGGAGTCTCCCGTCCTATCGCCCGCTCTTTGAAACGGTTGATACGGATAAGAACTAATGCTTTACTTGCTTGGATATTCGTCGGCGGAAGTGCTGTCACGATAGAGTTTTTTCTGAGCTTTTCGCTTGTGTATAAGCTCGGGAATCAAATTTGTCTTGCCTTTCGGGCGAAATGGAGTATGCTTGTGGCAACGGGGCAGATAATATCATTCCTCCTCCCCGTTACGCACACTTATGGCCAGCGATAATCTTCAGGAACTTGAGCAAAATTACATGTGTGACCCGGATGCAGACGGAGGTTTCGTCTTCACTACGGTCGAGGCAGCAATCAACTGGGTGCAGAAGAGCTCCCTGTGGCCCATGCCCATGGGTACCTCCTGCTGTGCTATTGAGTACATGGCAACAGCGTGCTCTCGTTTTGATATTTCCCGTTTCGGAGCAGAAGTGAACCGCTATGCACCCCGTCAGGCGGATTTCATGTTCATCTGCGGTACGATTACATATAAGATGGCCATGCTGGTACGGCGCATCTGGGAACAAATGCCCGAGCCTAAGTGGTGTATAGCCTGCGGTGCCTGTGCCTGCTCAGGGGGTATGTTCCGCAGCTATTCTGTACTGCAGGGAGTGGACAAGATTGTACCGGTGGATGTGTACATCTCCGGCTGTCCTCCCCGTCCGGAGGCTCTGCTGCAGGGGTTGATGACGCTGCAGGACAAGATAGCCGCTACTGAGCATCCTCTCAAGGGCTTCTTCAGCAAGCATGAGTCCCGTGTACCTCAGAATATTGATACCGTTCCCATGGATTGCATGAATTCCGGGATTTAAATAGTGCTGAACGAACATTTCTACATCTTATCCAATATGCCTGTCCCCACACTTTCCGAACGTCAGAACGCCGCAGCGGATATTATCTGCGCTCGTTTTCCTCAGGTCGGTCGCAAGGAGTTCCGAAGCGATGTTACGTTGACGGTACAGCCGGAAGATCTTTCGGCTGTGATGCGATATGCCAAAGAAGCCTGCGGATTTGATATGCTGTTGTGTGTCTCTGCTGTGGATAACATGGGTTACGAGCCTCGTTTTGAGACACACTACACCATTACTCAGTCCGAGACTGGTGTTAATTTACTGGTGCGCTGCCCTATCACAGAAGCTGAGAACGCCGTACCCAGTCTTGTCCCCGTTTGGCGTTCTGCCAACTGGCTCGAGCGTGAGCAGTACGACCTCATGGGTATTGAGTTTACGGGGCATCCGGATTTGCGGCGCATTATGATGTGGGAGGGATATCCCTACCACCCGTTGCGCAAGGATTTCCCTGTAGCCGGTAAGGATTTCGAGCAGGCCGGGCTGGCGTTCACTCAGAAAGCACCTACGGCGGGCGGTCCTTTTATCACCCGTCCCGGTGTGCAGACGGCAGCGGCACGTGAACCCCGTGCTCAGGGTTGATAGGACGGGTTTCTGCAACGTATTTTTTGAATGCGCGCCGGGTGTTGGCGCGCATTTGTGTATGACTGTTAAACAAACGAACGAATATGGCTCAGTTAAGCCCTGATCAAGACCCCGTAACTCGCTCACAGGCTTGGGTGGGTGATGCAGTATTGGCACTCTATGTGCGAGAGTGGATTCTTTCTTTTAACGGCGGCGTGATTGACGGTGCACTTTTTGTGGAGTTTACCAGCAATAACTTTCTGCGGCTCGTCGGTAACGCTACCGGGGTGGAAGCGCAGATTGGGCGCGTTTATACACGGGACGGACTGCAGGCCGCTTATGCTTGGATAGATGCCAACTTGCGTGAGCGCATGGAGTATCGGCTGCATCACCTCCGTTCCCGCCACCCGCATCATCGGAAATGATATGCCGATAGCGGATTTAACATGAGTTTGCCATTTACATGGAGCGCTCTCGATTTTTGCCCTTTGCTGGGTGGTCATATGGTGAGGGGGGGGAGCTTATGCTGCCGGTGCGCCACTCACATGGGTAACACTTTAGTTCAACTACATAGGTTACACTTTTGCGCGTAAGTTTTGTATCATTATATTTGCTATGATGCAAGTCTAATGTGCCGCGCGGCGGCTTTGTGTCGTAGCACGAGCCCGAAGGGCGAGGTGCGGAGGCGCAAAGCCGCCGCGCGGTGCGCCGATGGGGGGTGACGGCGTTAAAACTCTTTGATGTAGGCTTTTTGTTTACGCCTGGCATGGATGATTCTCTGTCTGCAGCCTTTTGCTAATTGAGGCGTAAATGTTTCAGCTTCCTCATCTATGATGCCTAGTAGGTGTTCGCAAAACCATGCTTCATATCGCCTCTTGCCTATGCTTTTAAGCCCTATTCTTTCCCCTCTCAACGCCTCCGAGAGGAAGTAGTCCATGCTGTGCCATTTCAGGTCACCATGCTTGTCTATCTTTCTTGTTTGCATATTACCATAGTCATAGTCCACAAGGCTGTTTGTATAGACCCGGGGGCTTTTTCGGTAGTGTTGAGCTGGAGTGTCCCCGTTCAATGCCTGATGCGGTCGTATGGTATTAAACTCATGCACCCATTCATCCATCTCTGTTTGAGTATCTGACCTTTCTGCCTGCAATTCACTTTTCATATCCTTGTGCATCCGCTCATGGGCTCCATTATCTTGGGGACACCCCACACGACCACGATTAGGCTCTATGCCCAGCCTAATCCACCATGCGGACAGCTTGCTCAACCCAAGCAATGCCTGAGTACATGCAAACGGCGAGCCATTATCACTTCGTATTGATTTTGGCAATCCGTAACGCTCAAATACCTTTATCATGGCTTGCCGTACGCTCTCTTCCTTTGAGTCAGGAAGGAGTGTTACCCCTAAGATGAAACGGCTTTTTGCGTCTCGTATTGTCAAAGGGTAACACTTTCTTTCCCCATCTTTTGACCTCCACCACCCCTTAAAATCGATTGTCCATTCATCATTTACTTGCAGGTCAGCCCCCCCATCTTGAACAAGACGCAAATTATCAAGTCTGGGTATGCGCTTACGGCGCAGGTTGATAAGGCCAGCCTGCCTCAATACTCGATGAATAGTCGTGCGCCCGGGAAGAGGTGAAATGTGTTCTCTTTTCAAAATTGCACGTATTTTATCTGCTCCCCAATGCTTGTGGGCAACACGAACTCCGACTATGCGTAATAGTACCTTCTCAGATAGTTTAGTTGGTTGATTTACAGGCCTCCGGCTTTGATCCATCAACCCCGAATCGCCATCTTTTTCATACCTTCTGAGCCATTTATATCCTGTTTTTCGACTGATGTTAAATGACCGGCACGCTTCAGCCATAGAAATCTCCGGCTGACTTACAATTTTTATGAACTCGCTTCTCATTTGATTACTACTTTTGATGTTCCATGGCATAAAGTCATTATGCCATATGTCTCTCCAAAAGTGTAACCTATGTCTTGGTACTTGTGTTACCTATGTGGTGGTACTTTTCTGTTACCTTTGTCTTGGGTGCGTACCGCCGGTGGCGGAGCAGAGAGGGGAAACGTGTTCAGTTTTATGATTCAATTATCACTCCAAGCAACCATATTTCCTGAGAGGCCGGGAAAAAAGGCGGCTTGACATATGGTGAGTGTAGCTTTATTATAACCCGTGTCAACTGATATAAACATCACATGGGACTGATGGAACAACTGGCCGCTCTGGCCATTCGCAAAAAGGTAAGCGCCGTGTTGCGTGATAATTGCCCTGCTGAGCTTAAAAACGGATTGGAGGCATTGTTGGGGAATGAATCGGCTGTCAGCGCCATTCAGGGAATCCTGACCGCCGGGATGAAAAATCCGGCAGCGCTGCGTCCTGATTCGCTGAAAGCCAAGCTGGAAGAGAGCGCCGCTGCAGCTGTATTACAGCAATTTCACGGGCTGACAGAATATCTGGTGCAGACGGCTTCTTCTTTCCTGAAACGCTAAGCCCTGCTGTTGATTAAAACGCATTGTCGGATTCGATTCCACCGTTTTGCTTCGGTGGAATGAGTAGAAGTCTTTTCTGTCGCCGCACGGCGCGAAACCCACCGGGCAGATTGACACAGTGCGCTGCAGTCTGCGCAGGCAAGATATCGCTCACAGCGCAGATGTGGGCGTGAGTGAGTCCGGGTACACCGGCGCGGGAAAGATAATGGTGCAGCACGGCATGGCAAAAAGCAGTACTGCGGGATTCCAGTGCAGGGAGATAAAGTCGCCCCTGCGGGTCGGTGAGCGGCATCAGCTCCAGCGCTTCATGCAGAGCCGCCAGCGTGTCAGCCTGCTGATCTGCACTGCGGTTCAGGATAGGGGTGATATCCCGCTCCAGCGCGCGGTTGAGCGCGGGCAGCACCTCCAGCCGTATTCTATTGCGAGCCACGTCCGGCACGGTGTTGGTGGTATCCTCTACCCAGCTTTCGCCCCGCTCTAGCAGGTATTGCGTGATATCGGCCCGTCTGTATCCCAGCAGGGGGCGCAGCCAGAGCGTGCCCTGAGCCGCATGCACGGGGGTCATGCCCCGCAGACCTGCCGCTCCGCGAGCCAGCCGGAATAGCACGGTTTCTGCCTGGTCATCCGCATGGTGAGCCAGTGCCACAACAGGGCTTCCGCTGCGTTTTGCCGCCGCCGCCAGAATCTCCCGGCGCGCGCTGCGGGCAGCTGTTTCCAGGGAGACTTTTTGCTGCCGTGCGAGCGCGGGGACATCCACACGGTGCAGTTCAAAGGAAACGCCCAGCCGCTCACAGAGATGACGGCAGAACTCCGCATCCGCATCTGCCTCCTCAGCACGGATACCGTGGTGAACGTGACAGGCATGCACATGACTGCCCTGCTGCAACAGCACATGCAACAGGGCCACGGAATCCCGCCCGCCGCTCAGTCCCACCGCCACCGCACCGCTCAGGTGCGGAACACAGGCAGGGTGCGGCTGCAGCCGGGAAGATGCCTTATTCTTCATCCTCGGCATCCTCGTCCTCTTCCTCGTCCTCATCCCCGCCGGTCTTCACCTTGCGGTTGGCAAGCGCGGGAGCAATCTTGCGGAACTGAGCCTCCGGGTTGGCTGTGTCAATTTCCACAGCCTTGACCACGCCGCTGGCATAAGCCATCATCACGGAGCCGCTGTGGCGCTCTGCCGCAGGCACCACCATCTTACGGAAGGTGGCGGCATCCGTCACACTCTGTCCCTTCACCGGGTTGCCGTCGGAGAGCCAGGGAAGCATGTCCAGATTCTGCTTGGCCGTGGTGCGGATGCAGGAGTTCACATTGTCCGGGTCCTCGGATCCATCTGTCCAGGAGACGTAGGAAACAGTCTTTTCCGTGGCAACGAACCGGGAGTCATTGTCGATAGCCTTGCGGGTATCTGCCGGGCAGTGGAAGATAGAAGAAACTTTCATCTCCCCGCCTTTTTCCTTCGGGATCGTGTACGTGCCCTTACCGAGCATGGGAGCAAGAGCCACCCACCAGCCATCCGTTTCACTGACTGTCTCCGTGTCTTCGTCATCATCCATACCGCTGGTGGGCAGGAGTGCCCTGTGAGCCAGATCCTGCCCGTACTTGGTACCCATCTGCACCAACTGTTCGAGATGCGCGCGGCATTTGGCATCATTCCCCAGACCCATGTGGCTGTACACAGCGGGCGCACCTATGCCCACCAGAGCCGCCAGAATGGCTATGACCACCATCAGCTCTATCAGAGTAAATCCTTTATTTCTTTTGGTAAAATGGCTTTTCATACCCACCCAATGTACCATATTTACGGCGGCTTGCAAGGAAAAAGCTGCCATTTTACGGATTCGCGGGAGGCATGCCTGTTTTTTTGCTTGCTTTATTGCCCCTGGATGCTAAATTTGCTGCGTACATCCATCCCACGTATCGGATTTAGGATAAGTTTAACCCCATTATATTACATCATCATGGATATTCTGCACGATAAGGACGCCGATGTGAGCGTTCTCAACGGCAAGACCGTGGCCGTCATCGGCTACGGTGCTCAGGGTCGCGCCCAGGCACTCTGCATGCGCGACAGCGGCGTGAACGTCATCATCGGTCTGCGACCCGGCAAGAGCTGGGATGCTGCCGTTCAGGACGGTTTCGAGGTGCTGACGGTGGATGCCGCCGCTGCCCGTGCCGATATCATCCACATCCTGCTGCCGGATGAGAAGCACGGTGAGGTGTTTGAGAACCAGATCAAGCCCGGTCTGAGCGCCGGCAAGACTCTCTGCTGCTCTCACGGCTTTGCCTATGTGTTCAAGACTATCGTTCCCCCGGCAGATGTGGATGTCATCATGGTGGCGCCCAAGGGACCGGGCACGGAGGTACGCCGCGTGTTCGAGGAAGGCTTCGGCTGCCCCGGTCTTATCGCTGTCTGGCAGAACCCCTCCGGCAACGCCCGCAACGTGGCGCTCGCCATGGCCAAGGCAGAGGGTCTGACCCGCGGCGGCGTGCTGGAATGCACCATGGAGCAGGAGACCTACGAGGACCTCTTCGGTGAGCAAAACGTGCTCTGCGGCGGTCTGGTTGACCTCATGAAGTATGGTTTCGAAACCCTTATCGAGGCCGGTTATCCGCACGAGATGGCCTACTTCGAATGCGTGCACGAGGCCAAGCTCATCGTAGACATCATCTACAACAAGGGTATCCAGGCCATGAACGGCGTCATCTCCAACACCGCAGAGTTCGGTGAGTACTACAACGGTCCGCAGATTCTCGGCCCGGAGGTCAAGGAGAAGATGAAGGAATCCCTCAAGCGCATCGAGTCCGGCAAGTTTGCCCAGGACTGGTTGGCAGAGGCCGCCGCCGGTGCCCCCAACCTGATGGCCAAGCGCGCCGCTCTGGCCGAGCATCCGGTCGAAATCGTGGGCAGCAAGATTCGCGCCCTCTTCGAGCGCAACTAATGCGACCCGTTGCTGCGTCGGTATACGCCGCAGTTTGATTTTCCGGCCGCAGCCGAGCCAATCGCTCCGGCTGCGGCCTGTTCCTTTTACCCCACTGAGCATGAATATCATCAACATCGAAAACGCCCGTGTCTTCCTCTCCGGGCGGGAGATTCTCAAAAACATCAACTGGCAGGTGAAGCGCGGGGAGCGCTGCTTCATTCTGGGGGCCAACGGCGCGGGAAAGACCACGCTGGTACGCATGCTCATGGGCTACGCCTGGCCGCTCTTCGGAGCGCGGGTAGAGGTGCTGGGTCACCGCTTCGGCACCGTTAACCTGCAGGAAATACGCCGCCGCATCGCCTGGGTGAGCCCGCTCATGCACCGGTGGCTCAACAGCGAGCACAACTGGACAGGCCGGGAAATGGTACTCTCCGGCCCGGATGCTACCATCGGCCTATTCCGTGACCCTACGCCGGAGGAGGAAGCCCGCGCGGCCTCCCTGCTGCACTCCCTGCGGGCAGAGGAACTGGCGGAGCGTGAGGTGAACAGCATGAGCAGCGGAGAGCAGGTTAAAGTGCTGTTGGCGCGCGCCCTCATGACCGACCCCGAGCTGATGATTCTGGATGAACCCAGCGTTTATCTCGACATCGCCGGCCGCGAATTCCTCCTCAAAACCATCGCAGAGCTGGCCGAATCTCACCCGCAGCTCACCATCATCTTCATCACCCAGCGTATAGAGGACATCCTGCCGGAATTCTCCTGCGGCATGATACTGCGGCAGGGCGAAATTCTCTCCTACGGCGAGCGTGCCGAGGTGCTGACAGAGGAAAATCTCTGCCGCGCCTTTGATTTGAACATTCGCCTCATCCACGCCGCCAACGGCCGACTCTGGACGGTGATAGAGTGATATACTCAGTGGCTTTTCACAGACGCGGGTGCGTCTTTTTCGCCACGAGCGAGAGTTGCAGTGGAGAAAAACAAGGGCAGAAACCATGCGTGTGATTTGATATTGTTATTGTCAATATGGGACATTAATGTTAGAATGTGCCTCGCATTGAGCATGAAACCAACTCCCCAAATAGAGTCTAAGCCTTTCCGCATCCCCTTTTCATGGTGGCCGCTGATAGCTGCCTGTCTTCTGGTGCCCATGCTGTGCCTTGTCGGGGGGAATGATTTGGGTGCATATGGGGAGGGGAATGTTTTTCTGGATTCCCTGGTCGGCATCGGGTGGGTTGGTATACCGCTGGGAATCATCATCAGCCTTTTCTGCGGCGTTTTCATAATCACACAACCCGGCAGAGTGTGGGAAGGTCTGGCGCTGTGCCTCTGCTGCCTGGTGGGATTCCCTGTTTATGCGCTCATTACTATCGCCTCGTTTACCTAACTATCGCTCAGAACGTTTCTGACGCTTTTTTATTGCCAGCAAGAGAAGGACTGACACAGATGAAACAGGTGCCACCCATTGATACTGTAGGTGGCACCTGCCGATTTGTGAAAGCGCGGTAATTACTCACCCTTGAGGATGCTCAGGCGGGTGGGGTCAAGCTGCTCCCATGGGAGTTCATCCTTGGCAAAGTGACCATAGTTGGTGGAGGCTCGGAAAATGGGGCGGCGAAGCCCCAGCACGCTTTCCATGTCCGCCACCTTGAATGAAAAAGCTTTTTTGATGCGCTCAATGATGAGCTCATCCTCCACCGTAGCGGTACCGTAGGTTTCCACATCAATCATGATGGAAACCGGACTTGCCTTACCGATGGCGTAGGCAACTTGCAACTCACAGCGGTCAGCCAGTCCGGCGGCCACCACATGCTTGGCGACCCAGCGGCACATGTAGGCGCCGGAGCGGTCTACCTTGCTGCAATCCTTGCCGGAGAAGGCACCGCCGCCGTGGCGTCCCATGCCGCCGTAGGTATCCACGATGATTTTGCGCCCGGTGAGACCGGAGTCACCATGCGGACCGCCTACCACAAAGCGGCCGGTTGGGTTGATAAAGTATTCCGTTTCCGGGGTAATCAGTTCGGCGGGCAGAACATCGATGATGAGTTGGCGGCAATAGGCACGTATTGTCTCAATATCCGCATCCTCCGTATGCTGCGTACTGAGGACTACGTTGAGGATGCGGGCAGGCTTGCCGTCCGCACCATATTCTACAGCCACCTGGCTCTTGCTGTCCGGGCGCAGCCAGGAAACCTCTCCGGCATGGCGGCGGCGAGACAGTTCACGCATGATACGGTGGGAGAACATGATGGGGGCGGGCATCAGCTCCGGAGTTTCATTGGACGCATAGCCGAACATGATGCCCTGATCGCCGGCGCCTTGCTCGCAGCCTTCCTTGCCCTCTGCTGCACGGGCATCCACCCCTTGAGCAATATCCGGGCTCTGGGTGGAGAGATAGTTAACCACATGCAGCGTTTCGGCGTTGAACACATCATCATCCGCAGCCGTGCGGTAGCCTATTTCCCTGACAGTGTCACGCACAATCTTTTCATAGTCCAGCACCGCCTTGGTGGTGATTTCACCGGCCAGCACCACGTGATTGTCCTTCACCAACGTTTCGCAGGCCACACGGCTGGCAGCATCCTGTGCCAGACAGGCGTCCACGATGGAGTCCGAGATGAGGTCGGCCACCTTGTCAGGATGACCTTCGCCTACGGATTCAGAAGTGAATATATGCAAGTGTTTCATAATGGGGTGTGGTTTATTCGTAATGGGAAAAGGAGAACTGTTTGAGCCCGCTGGGCAGGGTGAAGCTTTCCTTGCCGAACTCAGCCATGGCAGAGACGGCGATGAGGGCTGATTTGTTAGAGAATTGCGGGGTATCATTCTGCATGCAGTGCAGAATATCCCAGAGCAGAGTCAACTCATTGAGGAATTGGCTGCCGCGGATGACGAACCGGCGGATTCCCGCCGCATGGAGAGCTGCGGATTCTGCGCGGGTAAGATTGCAGGTGGCTTTCTGCTGGAGGGCTTCTTTGTTGATTTGCTGACAGGCTGTGCGGGAAATAAGGTTACTGCGCTGTGCCATTAGCTCTGTGTTGTATGGCTGCTGGCGCATCTGTGCCAGCAGTCTCAGGTGGTCACGCCGCACCGGGCAGTTACGCAGGCAGGGATCATTTATCACCGCCTCAAACTTCTCCGGCTGTTCCAGAGCGGTATAAATGCTCGGGCGGGAGGCATCTGTAGGATGCAGGCGCACGCGGTCATACTGCTCTGCCAGCTTGTTGTACAGAGCGGGGGTGCGCTTGCCCGGCTCAGCAGTCAGTCGATTGTCGTGACAGAAGATGGGGAGTTTGGGACAAATGGAGCGGATGTACTTTGCCAGCATGTCTGAAGCCACGCAGACGGCGTTTTTTCGGACGCGGTCACGCTTGTACAGTTCCTGTACCATCAGGGAGATGTAGGAGTCCTCCACCTGTTCTTCCGCCACAAAGGGGTTGTCAAGCACCAGCACCACACCCAGATTCCTTTGCGCGTACGCTTCCAATGCGTTTGTATAATCCGCCAGCTGTACCGGACGCCGCTGCACAAACCAATCCAACGAATGGGAGCAGGGTATAACCCCTGCCACGTGGGTGATGGGGAATAGACTGCCGACCTGCAGCAGTACACCCAGAATCGTCTGTAAAGAGCGGTCATAGCGAAACGCTCCGCCCAGAGTCCAGCTTGCCTGCGGTAGGTAATCCCCGCGCAGTTGGCTGAGGGTGGCAGCTATGTCTGCCGAAGCTGTGGATTCTGTATTCATGACTGATGGTGGGGAAGAAGGCGTTCCCAGAACATCTGTCCGGCAAAGTGCATAGCATTCTCATCCGCAGCATCATTGCGCAGAGCCAGACGCAGGAGGTCAAAGAGAATGGAGGAAGCGTTGTTGTGTCCGCGCCCCTGTAGTTTGAAGTGGCGGAAGCCCATGTCCCGCAACCGCTGAATCTCCGGTGTGTTCAGACAAAGAACGCTGCGTTTCGGGTCGGCCAACAGCGTGAACAAATCCTGGCAGCCGTTGGTTGATTGGAGTTTCTCGAAATCCGAGCTGTCGTAGCTCAGGAATCGGAATGAACTTTCGGAGAGCGATTTGTAGTGCAGCGGGCGCAGAGGACAGTTGCGGATACAGTATTCATTCACCAGCAGAATATGGCGTTCCTTGTCCTCAATTTGTTCGAGTAAATCGTAATTAAGCACATCATCCGGGTGCACCATCACCTCATCATACTCCTCTGCCAGTTTTTTGTAGGCGTCAAGCTTGCCCTTGCCGCCGCCGTTGGTAATTTTCAGGATGGAGGATACCAGTTTCAGCTTGGGATACTCCCTGCGGATGTGCTGAGTCAGTATATCTGAAGCGGCAATGACAGCATTCTGCCCGGTGGGGTTATGCCGGCTCAGGAAGATGCACATGGCATTGCAGAGTCTGTCCTTCATGTGCTCCTCTTTCAGATAGAGATTGGTGAAAGTGGTGTAAACGGCAATGTTTCGTTTCTCATACTCCAACCCGGCGGTGCGTATTTCCTGTGCCGTGCGGATGAGCTGTGTGAGCACGCGCCCGCTGTTCCATTCACAGAGCGGAGCTCCGTGAACAATGTGAAACGGCTCAAAGCCCAACACGTGTTTACAGTAATCAAAGAACGCCACCAGCTCGTGGTCATTCACGAACGCGCCGGAAACATCCCACTCTGCATCAGGCCACAGAGGGTTAAGATATGGTGTGACTGGTTGCATGCTGCCGCACAAGTTTAGCAGGTATTCCGCTCAGGTTCAAGTGTGAATTCAGTTGCGCACGCATTATTACCATTTGGCTTTTGCCCGGGTTTTAACTAAATTGGTGAGTTGAAGAAATATCCAGCCAATGGGAGTCAGCTGAAATTACCCAAATGATAATTGGATTCCCGTCCGCCGCAAGTAAATTACGTTTTTCATTATTGAAAGAAAAACCGAAGCCTTTCAGCGGACAGCTCCTTTTTGCTGTGGTTCAGGAGATGAGCACCTCGGTGCCGAGCGGAACCAGCGGGTAGAGCGCAGCGATATCCTGCGGGGAAAGGCGTATGCAGCCGTGGGAGACCGGAGAGCCCAGCCGGGTGGTGTCGGAGGTCCCGTGGATGTAGATGTAGCGGGTGCGGGTGTTGGCGTTGGCGGCATCCAGTCCGTCCAGACAGAGGATACGCGCCAGGATGGCATCCTGCGGGGCTTCCGGGCAGGGCCAGGTGCCCACGGGGATTCGGGCGCGGAAGAGGGTGTTCAGCGGGGCGTTTTCCCCGTGCTTGGAGCAGATGCTGAAACGCCCGGTGGGGGTGCGCCCGGAACCCTCCTCAAAGCCGGTACCTGCCGCCCCGGAGGAGATGGGGCAGCAGAGGAGGAGCTCTCCGTTATCACCCGTCAGGCGGAGTTCCTGCCGGGAGATGCTGATGTGGATGGTGGGCATGGCGGTGTATTCCGATGAAGCACCCCCGCCCGGTCAGGCGGACGAGGGTGCGGTTTTCCAAGGTGTGGGGGGAAAGAATCAGGACTCACCGGAGATGACGCGGGCAATGGCTTCCGCCGCATCCGGGCGGGAGAGCTTGCGCATGGCCTGTTCCATGGCGGTGCGGGCGGCGGGCTGCATGATGGTGTTGTGGACGAAATCATGCACTTTTTCGGCACTCAGCTCGCTCTGTTGGTACATGGCGGCGGCTCCGGCAGCGGTGAACACGCGGGCGTTGTGGGTCTGGTGGTCGTCTGCTGCAAAGGGGAAGGGGATCAGCAGCGTGGCTTTGCCGATGAGTGACAGCTCGGTGAGTGTGGAGGCACCGGCGCGGGCTATCACACCGTCGGCGGCGGCATAGGCGGCAGGCATGTCGGAGCAGAAGCCCATCACCGTGATATTGGCTGCCCCGCCTGCCAGCCCATTCACGCGGTCGTAGTCCGCTTTGCCGGCAATGACCAGATAGTGTACGTTCGGGTCGGCCTTGGCGGCGTCGATAAGCAGGGAATTGAGGTTGCGCGCTCCCTGTGAGCCGCCTACCACCAGGATGACCGGTCCCTCAGCAGGCAGACCGAGGCTCCGGCGAGCCTCTGCCTGTGTGGGCAGCTGCAGCAGCTCCTGCCGCACGGGAGTACCCACCACCACACATTCACTGCCCGGGAAATACGGCGCAGCCTCGCCCAGCCCCAGCAGCACCTTGGTGCACCAGCGGGCGGTCATGCGGTTGGATTTGCCGGGCATGGCATTGGAATCATGCACATAGGTGCGCAGCCCCAGAGCACGCCCTGCTTTCACCGGTGGCAGGGAGGTGAACCCACCCATGCCGACTACCACATCTGCCCCGGCTTTTTTGATGATGCGCTTGCAGCTCAGATAAGTGGTGAGCAATTTCCAGAGGAAGCCGGGGGTGCGCAGGGACAGCAGCGGCGGCTTGGCAATGGCGGGGACGCTGTGGAATTCCAAGTCACCGTATTTGCGGGAGGCATCGGCATCCACCTCTTTGCGGGAGATAAGCAGCGTGGGGCGGTGTCCCAGCCGGCGCAGCTGCTGCGCCACGGCGATACCGGGGAACAGGTGCCCGCCTGTTCCGCCGCAGGCGATAATGACGTTCAGTGGCTTCTTTTCGCTCATAATTTCGGGTTTTCTTTCAGTCGGCGGCTGGGCCAGTAGTTCGGGGGAATATTGGGGGTGTGCCGCTGGATGCTGGTGAGCAGCCCGATGGCGGCTATGGTAAAGACGAGGTTGGTACCGCCGTAGCTGATGAAAGGCAGCGGCAGACCCGAATTCGGCAGCATGGAGGTCACCACCATCATATTCAGCGCTGCCGGCCAGAATATCGTGCACACCAAACCGATGGCCAGAATGCGTCCGAATGTCTCCTGTGTCTGCAGAGCCAGCACGATTCCCGCCACCGTCATGAAGGTGTAGAGCGTGAGTACCAGCACTGTGCCCAGGAAGCCCCACTCCTCACCCACCTCTGCAAAAATAAAGTCCGTGTGAGCAAAGGGCAGACTGCCGTATTTCTCAATACCGTTGCCCAGACCTACGCCGGAGACACCGCCGCGGGCAAAGGCAAGCATGGCAATCCACTGCTGGCGTCCCGCCCCCTGGCTGAATGCCTGTGGGTCAAGCCATGCCTCAATACGCGTCATGCGGTTTTCATTGCCCGTGGTCATGAGGTAGAGCGCCAGCGCTCCCACCAGAATAGACAGCAGAATCAGCCAGCCGCGTGCCCCTGCCACATACATCACGCAGAAGCCGGACATGGCCAACGCCGCCGTGGTACCCATGTCCTTTTCCATGAGAATGAGTACCAGCGGTAAGCCGAAGATGAACCCGCCGGGAATCGCAAAGCCTTTCCAGAACGTTCCGGCAATTTCGCGGTGGGTGGTGTACCAGCTGGCCATGGCCAGCATGAGGGTGATTTTGGCCAGCTCACTGGGCTGGAAGGTGATGCCGATGTTAATCCATCGGGATTCACCGTTGATGTTGCGACCAATTCCGGGCACATAACAGAGCGTCAGCAGAATGACACAAACCACCCAGAATGTCGGAACCCAGCGGCGCAGGCGGTGATAATCAAACCCACTGAGAATCAGTGCCATTGTCAGTCCGAGAATGCCGTATCCGCACTGCTTGATGATGTAGGAGCTGCTGGAGGTATTCGGCCCCGGAGCCGGAGCACTCAGTCCGGTGCTCGCCACCATCACGATGCCCATGATGAGCAGCAGGATGAAGCAGGACCAGATGCAGATGATGCTCAGACGCGTTGACATGGAGACCGGCGGGAAGATAATTATTCACTCACCTTCAGTTCACGTCCCGGCTGAATGCGGCGGGCATCCTTCTCCGTGAGGTTGTTGAGGCTGTAAAGTTTCTTGAGCGAAATCTTGTATCTGCGGGCAATGACGCCGAGAGTCTCACCCTTTTTGACCACGTGAACGGTGCCGCGAGCTTCTTCCTGCTCCTGCTGCTCAGCCGCCAGAGCGGCTTTGCCGGCGGCGGAATCCGCCGGGACGGGGACATCCAGGAACATGCCGGTGAACAGGTTGGCATTGCCGGCGGCAGAGGGGTTGGCTGCTTTGAGCTCATCCACGGTGATACCGTACTGCACGGCTACGCTGTTCCAAGTGTCGCCGGAGGCGGCGCGGTGTTTCACAATGGCGGTGTTGGCGGGTTGTACCGGGGCGGGGGTTGCCTGAACCGGCTGCGGCGCGGGCTGTGCCGGGGTGACGGTGGGCTGCACCGGGGCGGTGTTCTGTGTGATGTGTACCTGCTGCGGCTGTGCGGGTGCGGGTGCCGGAGCGGGGGCAGGCTGCGGGGTGAGCACGGCGGTCATATTCACGGGACCTGCCTGCGGCTGAGCCGGTGCTGCGGGGGCTGCCGGGGGCGGGGTCACGCCGGGTGCCACGGCGATACCGGTCTTGCTTTTCACGAGCTTGCCGTGCATGAGTGCGCCGCCGATGATGACCACATGCACCATGAGCAGCCCGGCGATGATGCGGACGATGGTGGTGCTGCTGGTGCGGTCTTCCACCAGTCCGGTGTCGCTGTGGTGGCGTTTGGGCTGTTTCAGGTTTTTGTTGATGAAGGAATGGAAGATGCGCTTGCGGGGCTTGGCGCGGTCAAGGTCAGAATTGCGGAATGATTTCAGGGGGCTTCTTTTCATAAAAGGGAATGGTAAAATCAGAGGTTAAGGGTTTTCCTGACGGCATCGCGGAAGCAGTTGCCGCGCTGCACATAGCCGGTAAACTGGTCAAAGGAGGAGGTGCCGGGAGAGAAGAGTACCACATCTCCCGCGTGTGCCTCACGGTGGGCTGCCTGCACGGCTTCTTCCACGGTTTCCACACGGATGGTGCGGCAGACGGGCGAGAAGGTGTCCACGAGCTGCTCGGCAATCTGGCCGAACACGACACAGAGCCGCGCTTTCTCTTTCAGCATGGAGTTGATGGCCGTGTAATCCAGCCCCTTATCCTTGCCGCCCGCCAGCAGGATGATGGGGCGGGTCTGGGAGCGCACGGCCGCCTCCGTGGAGTGCAGGTTGGTGCTCTTGGAGTCGTTCAGCCACAGGATGCCGTCCTTTTCTGACACCAATTCACAGCGGTGTCCGGGCGGGCTGAAACTGCGGATTCCGGCGCTGATGACAGCATCATCCAGACCGACGGCTCGGCATGCCAGCGTGGCAGCCATGGCATTTTCCGCGTTATGTGCCTGTACCAGAGGCGTGCCGCTCAGCGGGGTGAGCACAGCACCGTTTTCCATGATGGCACCGTCCTCAAAATACAGCTGCCCGGTGTTGACCACGGAGGAGAAGCCGATGCGCTGCGGGGTGAGCCCGGGCAGTTCCTCGCCCTCGCGCACGATGGCGATTTGCTCAGCGCTCATGTTCTCAAAGATGCGCATCTTGGCGTTGAAATAGTCCTCCACTCTGGTGTAGCGGTCCATGTGGTCGGGCGCAAAGTTCAGCCAGATGGCCACCTCCGGGCGGAAGTCCGCGATGGTTTCCATCTGGAACGAAGAAACTTCCAGCACGGCAAATTCCGGCTGCGGCTCCATGAGTGCCACCTCGCAGAGCGGGTAGCCGTAGTTGCCGCATGCCTTGGCAGTCTTACCGGCGCTCTGCAGCACATGCTCCAGCAGGGCGGTGGTGGTGGTTTTGCCGTTGGTGCCGGTGATGGCGATGATTCGCCCGCTGTAGTAGTGCCAGCCCAGCTCCGTTTCACCGATGAGCGGGGCCCCGTGCGCGGTGAAAGCCAGCGTCCACGGTATGTCGGCCTCAATACCGGGGGAAAGCACCACGAGCTCTGCCGCATAGGCGCGCGCATGCTCCTCCGTGGCGCCCGGGACAAAGGCTATGCCCGCATCGGCACAGGTGGCGGCGGGGTTGGCATCAAAGATACACACTTCGCCCGCGCCGCGTGCCATGGCTAGATGCGCCGCACCCAGTCCGCTGCGTCCGCAGCCCAGAATTGCTATTTTTTTGCCGGTGATATCCATGGTCGTCAGAAGAAGGTTATTTGGTCAGGGAGGACTCGTATAACTCGGAATCCACACGCAGGAGGCGTGATTGTTCCGCATACTGCGTGTAGACGAGGGCTGTCAGACCGAACACTGCCAGTAAGAAAGACACAATCCAGAAGCGCACACAGACCTGAGTCTCACTCAGCCCGCCTTTTTCGAAATGGTGGTGGATGGGTGCCATGCGGAAGAAGCGGCGTCCCTCACCGTACAGCTTGCGGGAGAGCTTGAACCAGCCCACCTGAATCATTACGGAGAGGGCTTCTGCCACGAACACGCCGCCGATAATCACCAAAAAGAAGGCTGTACCGGTGCAGACGGCAATGGTGCCCAGTGCGCCGCCGAGAGCCAGCGAGCCGGTGTCACCCATGAACACGCGTGCCGGGTTGCAGTTGAACCACAGGAAACCGATGCAGGAAAACACGATGGCCAGTATCATGTACGGCAGCGTGAATCCGCTCACGAAGGTAAGAACGGTGACAACCACTAAGTAGGTCAATCCGGTGATGATGGTGCAGCCGCTTGCGAGCCCGTCCAGCCCGTCTGTCAGATTCACGGCATTGGAGGTGCCGATGATGACCAACAGAGCAAAGGGAATGAACCAGATTCCGAAATCCACATGACCGTAGAAAGGAATGATGACTTCCGTCACTCCCGGCACGGTGTTGTACAGGTAGGCGGCACTGCCGATGGCTGCCAATGCCTGAAGCGCAATCTTGAACCAACCGCTCACGCCGTCCGTGCTCTTTTTGGTGATTTTGGCATAATCATCCAGAAAGCCCAGAAAAGCAGTCACAAAGGTGACCAGTAGGCAGCTTTGGATGACGGGGGAGGTCAGGTCGCAAACCAGCAGACATGTCAGCAGCACCAGCCCGATGAGCATGAGACCGCCCATGGTCGGAGTCCCTACTTTGCCCTGATGCTCCGGGGCAAGCACGCCTTTGCGAGCCTCGCGGATGGGCTGCCCGGCTTTCATGGCGCGCAGCACGGCGATGAGTTTCGGCCCGATGAGGAGGGAACCGACAAAGGGTATAAGTATCGCCAACAGAGCGAGTATACCGGGGTCTGTATGGAGGAAATGTAACATATGTTATGATTGTTTGGGGTTCAGAGAGGGGAAAAGTTCGTACATGGTGCGTTCCATGCCGGCAGAGCGGGAGCCTTTGAACAGCAGGGCATCACCCGGCTGCATGAGTCTTTTCAGTATTTCAGCTGCCTCAGCGGGGCTGTCCGCGCGGCGGGCAGGAATGGCAGCGGCGGCTGCGCTGCACATGGCTTCCGTTTCCGCACAGGCGGCACCCACCACTACCACGGCGGCATAGCCCAGTTCCGCAGCGCAGCGTCCCATGTCCGCATGGGCGGCAATGCCGCTTTCACCCAGCTCACCCATCTTGCCCAGCACGGCAATACAGCGGTTGGTGCCACGGAGGGAAGCCACGGTTTCCAGCGCGGCTTTCATGCTTTCGGGGTTGGCGTTGTAGGTATCATCCACCACGGTATAGCCGTCTGCCTGCCTGCATGCCAGCCGCCCGTGCGTGAGGGAGGCGGCAGAGAGCCCGGCGGCAATCTGCTGCGGGGTGCAGCCAAGTTTCCAGCCGGCGGCGGCGGCCAGCAGGCTGTTGCTCACCATGTGGGCTCCCGGTACGGGCAGGGATATTTCCACCTCTTCCAGCCCGTCAATATGCAGGGTATAGGTGGTGCCCGCAGCGGTACTGCGCGGGTTGAGTGCCCGCACGGCGCAGTCCTGTCCCCCCACAGGCAGGGGAATGCCCGTGGTCTGCGCGGCGATGTAGTCCGCAAAATCATCGTGCGCCGGGTAAATCATGAAACCGTCTTTCGGCAGGGCGCGAGCCACGGTGCATTTTTCCTCTGCAATGGCCTGCCGACTGCCCAGGTATTCCATGTGGGCAGAGCCGATGGTGGTGATGATGCCGATGTGCGGGCGGGTCATGCCGCAGAGCGGTGCCAGCTCGCCGGCGTGGTTCATGCCCATTTCCCAGACGGCGGCTTCCGTGCCCTCCGGCGCGGAGAGGATAGAGAGTGGGACACCGATGTGGTTGTTCAGGTTGCCCTTGGTAGCAAGAGTACGGAACTTCTGCGAGAGCACGGACAGGCACATGTCCTTGGTGCTGGTCTTGCCGGAGGAGCCGGTGAGCCCCACTACCTCCAGCGGCTCCAGCTGCCCGCGCCACCACGCCGCCAGGCTCTGCAGGGCTGTCAGCGTATCATTCACCAGCACCACCGTGCAACCGGGAGCATACTCACCCTCCGTGCGGGAAACGACTACGGCGGCGGCTCCCTTCCGGGAGGCATCGGCGGCAAAGCAGTTGCCGTCGAACCGCTCGCCGCACAGTGCCACAAAGACGCAGCCGGGCGCAATGGCGCGGCTGTCCGTGGTGATTCCGGCGGTGATGGCGCGGTCACCCGCTGCCACGGCGCTGCCGCCTGTGGCTGCTATCAGGTCGCTGACGGATAGGTGTGTCATGGTGATATCGGATGGGGACTCAGTGTCCGGGTTTGCGGGAGGGGATGCTGATGCCCTCAGGGTTCTTTTCCTCGTAATATTTGTGTACCACGGCCGAATCAGAGAATGAAATGGTCTCCGTGGCGAAAATCTGGTAATTCTCATGCCCCTTGCCGGCAATGAGAACCACATCACCCGGGCGAGCCATGGCCAGAGCGGCGCGGATGGCCTCCTCTCGGTCGGTGATGCGGTGCTGCTTGGCGGTGGGGATACCGGGCATGATTTCATCGATGATGGCCTCCGGGTCTTCCGTGCGGGGATTGTCGCTGGTGACCAGGCAGATATCGCTGTAGCGGGCGGCGGCTTCGCCCATGAGCGGGCGTTTGGTGCGGTCGCGGTCACCGCCGCAGCCGAAGATGGTGATGAGTCTGCCGGAGCGGCAGAGTTCTTTCATGGTGCGGCACACGTTTTCCACAGCGTCCGGGGTGTGGGCGTAGTCCACAAAGCATTGCACGTTGTTCACACTGCTGACCAGCTCCAAGCGCCCCGGCACCTGCGGTGACTGCGCCAGACAGGAGATGGCATCCTGAATGCCTACCCCGGCGGCTACCACGCCTGCCAGAGCCGCCAGACTGTTGGACAGGTTGAAGGCGCCGATGAGCGGCGTGCGCACCAGATAGGAGCGCCCCTTGTAGCTCAATTCGTACTGGCTGCCTTTCAGCGATACCAGCTTGGGCTCCGCGCGGAAATCGGCATCCGCCGCCGTGCCGAAGGTGCGCACGCGCATGAGCGGGCGCATCTCTTCCGCCAGGCGGCGACCGTATTCATCATCTATGTTGATGACGGCGATTGCCTTGCTTTCCCTGTCGGCAGCCATGCGGACGAAGAGCTGTTTCTTGGCCTCATAGTATTCCTCCATGGTGCCGTGGTAGTCCAGGTGGTCCTGCGTAAGATTGGTGAAAATGCCCACGCGGAAGCGGGTACCGGCAGTGCGCTGTTGGTGCAGGGCGTGGGAGGAGACTTCCATGGCAACGGCGCGGCAGCCGTTCTTCACCATGGCTGCCAGCATGCTCTGCAGTTCGGCGCAGCCGGGCGTGGTGTTGTGAGAGGGCGTGCGGCGGGCTCCGTCATCATACATGATAGTGCCGATGAGTCCGGCGCGCTGCCAGGCGGCACGGAAAATGGCGTTGGTGAGGTAGCTGATGGTGGTCTTGCCGTTGGTGCCGGTGACTCCCAGCACCACCATCTCATCAGAAGGATTGCCGTTCTGGGCACTCATCAGCAACCCGTCCGCCAGGTGTGAGTCCGGAACCTGCACCCACATAACACCCTTTTCCTGTGCGGTGGGGCTCACCGGGGTCTCTGCCACAATGGCGGCGGCTCCGGCGGCGATGGCTCCCTCAATCGCGCTGTGCCCGTCGAACTGCGTACCTCTGACGGCGATAAAGCAGCTGCCGGGTATAACCTTGCGACTGTCATCCGTCAGAAGGCTCAGGGGCTTGCTGAGGTTGCCGGTGATGATAGCTCCGGGAATTCGGGTGGAGAGTTTCTTCAGGTTCATGATAATTGTTACGTCTGTTGAAAAGGGGTTATTTCCTGCTTTGTGTGTCAGTCTGCGGTGTGATACCGATTTCCGGTAACAAACGCTGTAGAGTTTTGCTCAGTATGGGTGCTGCCACGGTATCACCGCCGGGGGTGATGAATGGTGGGCGTGGATTCTCCAGTACAACCAGCACCGCCATTGCGGGTTTGTCTGCCGGCACGATGCCGATGGCAGAAGCGATACACTCCCGGGCTGTATCTGCACCATCTGTTGTATTGTTGATTGGGGTGGTGCCTGTTGAGCAGGCAACGCGCGCTCCCGGCACGGCTGCCCTGCCGGCTGTACCCGGTTCGTAGATTCCATTGAATGCCCGCTGTCCGGTGACGGCTGCTTCCATGGCACTGATGATGTCCGTGCAATGCTGAACCGCCATGATTCTCTCACCGGCAACGGTGCCCGGCATGGTGTCCGGGATAACTTTCCTGCCGCCGTTGGCGAGTGCTGCGTAAAAGCCGGCTATCTGCAGCGGCGTGACACGGATTTTTCTGCCGCAGCCCGTCTGCGCCAATGCATGAGCAAACGTTTTGGCTTTGTCGAAGCCGACTTGATGCAGGAAAATGTTCAGTTTCCCGTTCCCGACACTTAAGGCTATTCTGGCGGCGGCGGCATCAAGCGATTTCGCAATAACACACCATGTCGGCAAGGCTCTGTGCGGATAGGAAGACTCTATGGTATCGCCCTCTTCCGTCACCAGCGTGTTGATATCAATTAGCGTCTCCGGGGTCAGGCGGGTATATTCCATGGCCACCGCAACGGTGACGGGTATGAAAAGTCCGCCCGGTTCAAAGTAGGTATTGGCAGTCATGGTGTTACCGCTTTCCGCCTGTGCCAGAATATCGCCGCCGGCGGCATCCAGCACCAGCATGCAGCCGCTCCCGGCGCGGTAATCCCGTAGCCCTGCTTCCAACTCCTGCTGAGCAATTTCCTGCATGCGCGGAGAAACACTGCTCCCCGCGCTCTGTGCCGCCGCTGCCGCGCAGAGAGTGAGTGAGAAGGTCAGTGCTGGCAGAAAATGCTTCATTGTTTGGTATTGGCTGCGGTTCCTTCTGCTTTTTCAGCCAGATATTTCTCGTAGGCTTCCGGATCGCTGGGGGTGATATTGAGCGTTTTAATCATGCGCTCGGCCGCTGCACGGAAAATGGGTGCTGCCACCGTACCGCCGCCGGGGTTGCAGTCCGTGGGGTGCGGTTCATCGATGACGGTCATGACCACCAGTTTGGGGTTGTCTATCGGCAATACACCGGCAAAGGAAACGGTGTAGAGGTTGTCATAGTAGCCGCCGCCGTCTTTTACTTTCTTGGCGGTGCCGGTCTTACCGCCTATGCGGAAACCGGGGATGGCGGCTGCCGTAGCGGTGCCGCGGCGCACGGGATTGCCGTTTTCCTTGGCTCCGCGGGTCACGGTTTCGAGCGCGAATCGCAGGTCGGCGGCGGTCTTGGAGCTCATGACCCGCACGCCTTCCGCCGGTGTACACTCGCTGTAAACGGTTCCGTCTGCCGCGATGATGCGGTCGATGAGGCGCGGTTTCATGCGCACGCCGTCATTGGCAATGGTAGCATAGACCATGGCCATGTGCAGCGGGGAGACTGCTACGGAGTACCCGTAGGCAATGCGGGAGAAGTTCACGATGTTGGAGCCGTCTGCTATGAGACAGGCACCGCCGCTGGGCAGGTCGATACCCACGGGTTTATCCAGCCCGAATTTTTCCACATAGCTCTTGTAGTTGGGCCATTTGGCACGCAGGGCAATGTTGGCGGCACCCGGGTTGCTGGATTTGGCAAGCACGCCCCAGACCGGCAGGCTGCCGTAGTTGTACGGGCGGTCATTGATGGGCTTGGAGCCATAGCCCACGGAGAAGGGGGAGCAGTTGATGTAAGAGTGGATGTTGAGCAGCTTCTTGTCCAGGGCGGCGGTCACGGCTATCACTTTGAATGTGGAACCCGGCTCATAGCGAGTCTGGCAGGCAAAGTTGAAATCCCCTGTCACGGTGTTGCCCTGAGAATCCTTCACGCTTCCGCGGGGGAATACGCCCTTGTGGGTGATGAGTTCCTTGGTGTTGAGATTGAATGCCGGGCGGCTGACCATGGCGAGAATATCACCCGTTTTGGGGTCTACCACAATCATGCAGCCGCGCTCGGCGCGGAAGCGGCGCATGCCCGCATCCAGCTCTTCTTCCACGATATGCTGGATATCCATATCAATGGTGAGCCGCAGGTTGAGCCCGTGTTTGGGAGCCAGGTCACGGTCATCTTCATTGGCCAGCACCTGTCCGCGGGCATTGTGGCGGTATTCGCGTATGCCGTTCACACCGTTCAGGTAGCTGTGGAAGTACGCTTCCACTCCGCTCATGCCTTTGTTTTCATGGTTCACATAACCCAGCACATGACAGAGCTGTGCCGGTGAGGAATAGCTGCGCCGCAGGCTGGATTGTACCACGACTCCGCGTATGTGCGCGGCTTTCAGCGCCTCACGGATTTTGTCCGCCATGTCAAAGCTGAGGTTGTTGGCAAGGATGATGCGGTTGACGTATTTGCGGGGTTCCGCTCCGGTTTTGGCGGCTTCTGCATTGTGCGCCGCTACGTCCGGCTGGGCGATTTTGTCTACAATTTCCTGCGGGGTGATGCTGCGATTGCGGAGCGGCTGGGGGGAGACAGAGGATGACTTGTTGCCTTTTTTGTTGCTGCTGCCGCCGGTCGGCGCCGGGATGCGCAGTTGTTGCTCAGCAAACTCAGGCACGGGGTTGAGCTGGGTGCAGATGACATCTGCTATCAGTTGGTCATGCAGCCGGAAATAGTACTCACACACTTCCGGGTCATAGTTGAGCAGGCGGTTGCTGCGGGCATCCGTCGTGTCGATGCTTGCCTTCAGTTTGGCTTTTTCTTCAGCGCTGATGCGCCGCTCGGCATTTTCCAGAAGCTTGCTGCGGTATTTGCGCACGACATTCCGGCGGTGCTGTTTGACTTTCAATACATCGTCATCTGCCTTGACAGGACTGCCATCGCTGTATTCGTTCCATTCCTTGCTGTGGACAGCCTGATTGTATGCCAGTCCATCCACCACAACCGTGATTTCGCGCAGGTGGTAGCGGTCTGCCACCAGTTCGGCGTTTTGAATATTGTTGGTGAGGATAGTCTCATGCCTATCCATGATGATGCCGCGCTGAGCCGGTATCGTTTCCTTGTAGATGAGTTCGTCTGCCGCAATGCTGCTGTGGTCTTCGGAGTCAATGACCTGAAGTTCCACGAGACGATAGGCAATGCTGCTCGATATCAGGATGATGATAACGCACAGCAGCAGGCTTCGTCCTGCAAATGGAACTTTGGTCTTCAAGGTGTAAAATCACAGTGTTTAGGGTTGAGGCGCGGTTATGTATGTCACACGTGTGCCATCGCTCATGGTCTGCGCTATTTCAATCTGCCCGAGCGAGATTTCCTGCAGGCGGGAGTGCGTTTGGTTGAGTCTGTCACGGATTGCCCAGCGGCTGGCCATTTCGTTGGTTTTGGCGCGGTACTGGTTGATGTTCATGTTGCACTCGGCAATCTCACGCTGGAGATTGTTGATGGCGGTGCGCTCTACGACCTGCAGGCTCTTGAGGGTGGCATAGGTGACACCGCCGGTGGATACCAGCAGGACGACTGCTACCATCCAGAACAGGAAGCGGAAGCTTACTTGTCCGGCGTAGCGGGTGGTGGGACGGGGGGAGGACATGGGGTGATACGTGTGTGAGGGGTTAAAGTTTTTCGATGACGCGCAGCTTGGCGCTGCGGGCGCGCGGATTGGCGGCTAATTCCGCCTCAGATGCGGTGATGGGTTTGCGGAAAATCAGGCGCGCGGCGTACTCCGGGTTGGGACGCGGGGCGGGCCACTCCGGGCGGTCAATCTCCGGGCGGGTCACGCGGTCGAAGTAGCGTTTCACGGCGCGGTCTTCCAGGCTGTGGAAGGTGATGACGGCAAAGCGCCCGCCGCTTTTCAGCAGGCTCAGCCCGCTCTCCAGCAGGGCTTCCAGCGCGCCCAGCTCATCATTCACTGCTATGCGCAGTGCCTGAAAACTGCGGGTGGCGGGGTGCTGGCGTCCTTTGCGCGGCAGCACGGTGCAGATGAGCTCTGCCAGCTGCGTGGTGGTGGTGATGGGGGCTTTGCTCCGCTCCTGCACGATTTTGCGGGCGATGGCGCGGCTGGCACGCTCCTCACCGTACTGCCAAAGGATGTCTGCCAGTTCGGTCTCAGAAGCGGTGTTGACGATATCGGCCGCGCTGCGTCCGGCAGTCGGGTTCATGCGCATGTCCAGCGGACCTTCGGACAGGAAAGAGAAGCCGCGCTCCGGGCAGTCTACCTGAGGGGAGGAGATGCCGATGTCTGCCAGCAGACCGTCAGCCTGCTTCAGACCGCGCTCACGCAGCAGCTCCGCTGCGTTGCGGAAATTGCCCGCTACCACCTGAAGTCGGTCGCCGTAGGCTGCCAGACGCTTGCGGGCGGCGCGGCGGGCGGCGGGATCCTGGTCGATTCCCCAGACTGTGGCACCTGCCTGCAACATCAGCTCGCTGTGACCGCCGCCACCCAGCGTGGCATCTACCAGCACCTTGCCTTCGGCGGGAAGCAGTGCGTCCACCGCTTCGCGGGCCAGCACGGTGACGTGGCGGAACGGCGCAGCATGCTCAGCGTTTTCATCGTCCTCAGCGGAGTTTTCCTCAGCCGCCTGTTCGTAGCGGCTGAGCCGCTCCTGTGCAGCAGCGGCATTCATCGCTTCCACCAACGGAGCAGAGCACCATGACATCTCCGGGGTGGCGGCACGCAGTCGGGTTAGCAGAGCGTCAATGCCTTCCTCGCCGTGCAATTCCACGAGCAAATTGGCGCTGCATGCGTTCAGCTGCCAGCCAAGAACCTCCTGTTCCTGTTCGAGCGCATCTGCCAGCCCCCTTACGCGCGCGAGAGAAAAACCCGCACGGGCGCACGTAGCCAGAGGTTCCTCGATAGCGCGTGTCGACAGTTCGCGCAGTTCGCTTTCCAGACGCGCCAGATTGCCGCGTGCGCCTTTCACGCCCGCGTCGCGCATGCGCGCAAGCAGCTCCGCACGGGTCTGTTTCCAGTCCTCCAGCGTTTCCGGGGGCAGGGCACAGTCCTCCCACATCAGCACCCGGTAGCAGATACCTGCGGGGGTGATTCTTTTGGAGCGGGTGATGGTGCCGGGAGTGCTCATGAAATCATGTTGAATATCTTGTCCAAATCAGCCACAGCTGCCGGGCTGTTGGCTACCCTGAAGTTCTCCGGCTCCCATATCTCAAAGTGCGGTCCGCGCCCTACCACGGTTGCTGTCTCCGTTAATTTTAATGATTCGCGCTGCGCCTTGGGTATCAGTAATTTACCCTGGCTGCTCACCTCGGCGGGGAAGCAGCGCCCGGCGATAAAACCTATGTAGCGGTCAATCTCTCCCGGTGCTACGCCGCGGGCCTCACCCTGTGCGCGGATGTTGGCTATCTTGGCGGCAAAGGCTTCCCGCGTGAAGCATTTCAGTATCGGGAACCCATCGCTGGAGGCCTCAAGGATTGTAAGCTCAGCACCTTGCACAGAACGCCACCCGGCCGGAATCGCCAATCTGCTCTTGGGATCCAGCTTGCGTGTCACATTTCCTGTGAACAGTTCTGTGGAGACACTTTCCATCCTTTTAGTACACTTTGCGTCACCACCAGTACACTCCAATACACTCCAAAAGTCAACTCTAAATTTCGGCAAACACCAAAATAATTTTTAATTTCCCGCAAATCAGGGAAGAGGGAAGGGGATATGTCCCCCGATGGGGGCGGGCGTGAGGTTTTTTAACTGCTCAGCCCCCATTTGTCAATCAGTTATTCCGCTTTACGGAAGATTTGGTCTTTTCCCTTACCGATACTGATGACCTCTACTTTCACCTGCCCGGTTCCGTAGAGATTCATGCCGATGCGTCGGCCGACTTCGCGGCTCAAATCAATGATACGGCGCTTGTGAAAAGGTCCTCGGTCGATGACTCGTACCTCGCAGCTTTTCCCGTTTCTGACATTGGTCACACGAACGGTGCAGGGCATGGGCAGGGTGCGGTGTGCAGCGTAACAGGTACCCGCGCGGAGAATCTCTCCGGAAGCACTGCGGCTGCCCTCCTGACCGTAAAAAGAAGCCTCTCCTGTCTCAGTGTACTGAAGTGCCTGCTCCACCGACATGGGACGATAGCGCACCCCCCGCACCGTATAGGGTTTCATCTTGAGCCCTTTCGGTACGGTAATCGGTGTTGGCGCTTCCTTTTCCGGCTTACGCTTGCAGTCTGTCAGTAGAAATGCCGGCAAAGCCGATAAAAGGAGCAGCAGAATGATTCGACTCTTCATTGTCTGTATGTTAGCATATTTTATGCGTGCAGGTAAAGAGGAAAAATAGACGATTTTCGGAAAACTGTATCAAAGTTGCGGTGAGACATGTGGCTACCAACCTATGCCGGTCATCAGCCCGAGCAGCGACCATACCGGTAAAAGCAAATTCACTGCAACAGTGGCAGGAATATCGGCGGCAACAAAAACGGCAACCTCAGCAATCTTCGCCGGAAAACGGTACTGCCCGTTAATCTTTGTGTTGACAACTCTCCAACGGAAGATTCTTTGCTGACAGGGGTGAGTGCCGCGCCTTGTTCCGCAGGGGTTAATTCATTGAAGCTGCCTCTTCTCAGCAGATTAACGGTGCTTTTATCCATTTTGAAACCGAACGTCTCCGGGGTGGTTTCATGAATAACATCATAAGTTCTATAAGTTCTGTTCCCGTGAGAAAAAATACGACCTGTTATTTGTAATATAACGCACCCCATTTCCCAACAGATACCAATCATCCTTGTGTTTACCTACCCTCAGTCTTAAATGATTATCCCGATGAACGGCAATACCTTCACGCGATACAAATTTTTCAGCAGTTATTTCGCTGAAATGGGAACTGATGCAGGAGGAAAATCAGAAAGACGTTCCGACACTGGCGTTGGAAGAAAAGGGGTGTCATTAGTTTTTCGTGATTGCACAGTTATGACACTCCTCCGTCAAGGCTTTAACTCGATACGTTGTGCAGGCGAAACAAAATCATTGCAAAATCTCGGACTGCCCATAGATTGTTAGTCAATAATCGTGGTTAAGAGTTGCCAAGACAGAAAAAAAGTGGTACAATCCGCCCGCGCTGCGGGCGAGTTGCCGTGCAGCGCATGGGTTTCATTCTATAGTTCTTACTGCATGAGTATTCCGTTTTTCAGCAAACTGCGTAACCGCAAGGCACATCTTCAGACCGTCAAGGCCGAGTTGCAGAAGGTGCGGGATGCCATTGAATCTCAGACGGAGCATTTTTCGCCGCATATGCGGGAGTACATGCTCCGCGTGTGCCGCAGCCGTGGGAAAATGATTCGCCCGGGACTGGTGCTGCTGACAGCAGCTGCTACCGGTGGTATCAAGGAGGAGCACATCACCTTTGCTGCACTGCTGGAGATGCTGCACATGGCATCTTTGGTGCATGATGATGTGCTGGATAAAGCTGATACGCGGCGGGATGAACCCACACCCAATGCTCTCTGGGGTAATGAATTGGCAGTGTTGCTGGGGGATTCCCTGCTGGCTCAGGCCATGGTGATGGGAGCAGATATCGGTGATTCCCGATTCATCCGCCGCATGGCAGTGGCGGTGCGTGACCTTTGTGAGGGTGAGGTGGAGCAATCCACCCGGCTCTGGGATATGGAGATGAGCCGTGCAGACTACTACGAGCTTATCCGCAAGAAGACCGCAACCCTCTTTGCCATGGCTATGAGCGGTGCCGGCTATTTGCAAGGGCTGGATGATGAGATGATTGGTCAACTCAACCGCATGGGTACCCTGTTGGGGATTTCCTACCAGATTTACGATGACTGCCTGGACATGACCGGCACGGATGACTCTGCCGGCAAGACTCTGGGTACGGATGCCGAAAAGGGCAAGCTCACGCTGCCGGTGTTCTTCCTCATGGAATCTACCAGCGAGGACGTGGCAGAATACGTTCGCAGCGCGGTGGAGAAGCATGAGGAGATTGACTATGCCCGCCTGCGCGGCACAGATGCCTTCGCGGAAGCAATCCGTCTTTCCGTGGAGGAGGGCGTGACCCGCAATGAAGAGGCACGGGAGGTGCTCTGGATGCTGCCGGAATCCCCCGCCCGCGATGCCCTCACGGAGATGACCTACCGTTTGGATGAGATGCTGCGTGACTGCCTTGTCTGATAGTTTGCCTATGCCGGATACCTGTGACATGATACGCCCGGAAAAAATGGTGCCGGAGACCTCCGGACTTGCCGCCGCCGTCTGGCAGGATGTGTATGCCGCTGCTCAGCTTGCTTCCGACAGTGAGCCTAAGCTGGCCGGTATGCTGGATGATGTTATCCTGAGCCGCACCTCGCTGAGCAATGCCGTGGCGGTGCGTCTGGCTCGCAAGCTTTCCCGGCGGGATATGGAGCGCGATAATCTGGAGCCACTCATCCGCACGTTGTTGAAGCAAAACCCGGTCGTGGTGGAGTGCATGGCAGCGGATTTGCAGGCGGTGGTAGAGCGCGATGCCGCCTGTCACAATGCGCTGGAGCCGCTTCTGTTCTTTAAGGGTTTTCATGCGCTGGTCACCTATCGTGTGGCGCATCTTCTCTGGCAACAGGGGCGCTATATGCTCGCTCTGCTCTTCCAGAGCATCAGCAGTGAGGTGTTCGGCGTGGATATCCACCCAGCTGCCCGCATCGGCTGCGGTATCCTGCTGGACCACGGCACCGGATTTGTGGTGGGTGAAACCGCCATCATCGAAAACAACGTCTCCATGCTGCATGAGGTCACCCTCGGCGGTACCGGCAAGGAAAAAGGCGGCGCCCGCCACCCCATCGTCCGCAGCGGGGTGCTCATCGGTGCCGGTGCCAAGGTGTTGGGACGGGTGGAAATCGGTGAGAGCGCCAAGATAGCCGCTTCCTCCGTGGTGCTGGATGATGTGAAGGCATTCACCACCGTGGCCGGTGTGCCCGCCGTGGTGGTGGGCTGCAACTGCGAGGCTGCCCCCGCCCTCTGCATGCAACAGAGTATTGAAACAACATGATTACCGAGCTGGACATCCACCTGCCGCTGCGTAGGGCTCTCAAGGAGGAAGCACGCCGCAAGGCCGTGGCACAGAAACTGGGTATTTCCCCCTACCGTGTACAGGGCATGCGTCTGCTCAAGGACAGTATTGATGCCCGTCGCCGCCCGATTTCACGCCAGCTCCGCTTCCTGGTGGCGGTGGATGAGCCCCTGCCGGAGGCCCCGCTGCCGGAGCGTCACTATACCCCGCTGCCGGATACCGCCAAGCGCGTCATTATCGTGGGCAGCGGCCCGGGCGGGCTTTTTGCTGCTCTGCGCAGTCTGGAGCTGGGATTGCGTCCCATTGTGCTTGAGCGTGGCAAGGATGTTTCCGCCCGCCGTTTTGACCTGCGCCCCATCAACTGCGACGGCTATGTGGTGGAGGACTCCAACTACTGTTTCGGAGAGGGCGGTGCCGGCACTTTCTCGGACGGCAAGCTTTTCACCCGCGCCACCAAGCGCGGCCCGGTCATGGAGGTGTATGAGACCTTTGTGGCACACGGTGCTTCCCCGGATATCCTGACGGATGCCCACCCGCATATCGGCTCCAACAAACTGCCGGATATCATCAAAGCCATGCGCGGCAGCATTCTCGGGGCAGGGGGTGAGGTACATTTCCAATCCCGCGTGTGTGCACTGCTGCGCTCTCTTGACGGGCGGCGCATCCTCGGTGTCCGCACGGCAGACGGGCATGAGTACACGGGCGATGCGGTCATTCTGGCCACCGGACACAGCGCACGCGATGTGTACCGCATGCTGCATGCGGATGGTCTGCTGCTGGAGCGTAAACCCTTTGCCGTGGGCGTTCGTATTGAGCATCCGCAGGCACTTATCGATGCCGCCCAGTATCACCTGCGGCGCGGCGAAAAACGCCCGGAGGGGCTGCCCGCCGCCCGCTACACCCTGGCCACCAAAATAGCTGACCGCGGCGTACACTCCTTTTGCATGTGCCCGGGTGGCTTCATCGTCCCCTCTGCCACGGAGAATGATGAAGTGGTGGTCAACGGCATGTCCCTTTCCCGCCGTGATTCACCCTTTGCCAACTCCGGCTTTGTCGTGACCGTGGAGCCGGAGGATACGGATGCCTACCTGGCAGAGCACGGCGTGCTCTCCGGCATAGCCTATCAGAAAGCGCTGGAGATTGCCACCTCCCGCGCGGGCGGCGGCATGCAGAAAGCCCCGGCACAGCGGGTGCAGGATTTTCTGGCGGGGCAGGTGTCTGCCACGCTGCCGGAGACCACCTACCACCCCGGTATCACCTCATGGGATTTACGCGCCCTGCTGCCGCAGAGCGTCAGCTCCCGCATGCTGGAGGGATTACGCTTCTTTGACACCAAACTGCGCGGCTTTGCGGGCTCGGATGCCCTGCTCATCGGCTGCGAGACCCGCACCAGTTCCCCCGTGCGTATCCCGCGTGACCCCGCTACCCTGCAACACCCCCAGCTGGAGCACCTCTTCCCTTGTGGCGAGGGTGCAGGCTACGCCGGCGGTATCGTCTCTGCCGCGTTGGACGGCCGCCGCTGTGCCGAAGCTGTGGATGCCGCCCTGCGGGGATGAACGTTTTTTTCGAATTCTGCATCTCATGTGGAGGTTGTTTCTGAACAGTTGTCATGATAGCTTGCTTATACCGGGGATTTAAGGATTCCCGGTTTAATTACTGCTAAAAACATCTTTTTTGAAAAAATTGCAGAATAAAGCTTGACTTCCTGAACGCAGAGGCGTATACTCCCGCCGTTCCAAGTAACACAGGGCTATGGTGTAATTGGCAACACATCGGTTTCTGGCACCGCTATTCGGGGTTCGAGTCCCTGTAGCCCTACTCAAAACGTCAATCTGATACGGTTGGCGTTTCTTTTTTATCAAGATTCGTAATGAAAAGCGCAGTCTTATCGACTGCGCTTGGTTCGTTCAGGAAATGGGGAATCCGGTTTAGGACTCCATCGCTTTGAGGATGGGGTTGATGTTCGCCATGGCCTCGATGATGCGCTCGTTGACGTTGTTGCGGCACATGCCGTCTGCCATGCGGATGGCGTTGTAGATGGCGGTGGCACTGGCAGAGCCGTGGGAGATGATGGAAACGCCGCCTACGCCCATGAGGGGGCAGCCGCCGATGGTGTCGGCGCTCATCTGTTTGCGCAGGCTGCCGAAGGCGGATTTCATGAGCAAGGCACCCAGGATGGTGAGGGGACTCTGCTTCACGGCTTGTTTGATGCGACCGGAGAAGAACTTGGCGGTGGATTCCACGCTCTTGAGGAGAATGTTGCCTACGAAACCGTCTGTAACGGCTACATCCAGCTTGAGCTCGCTGTCAAAGAGGTCGTGCCCCTCGCAGTTGCCGATGAAGTTGAAGGGCAGTACTCTCTCGTCTGCCAGACTGCGCAGCAGCTTGTAGGTCTCTTTGGAGAACTCGCTGCCCTTGCAGTCCTCTGTCCCATTGCTCATCACACCCACGTTGGGGGTCTGTACGTTGTAAATGTAGCGAGCCATGAGAGCGGTCATGACCGCGTAGCCGACCAGATGGCTGGGTTTGGCATCCGGGTTGGCACCCGTATCGCTCACCAGCACATAGCCGCGGGCAGAGGGCAGGGGGGATACGATACCCGCGCGTTCTACGCCCGGCAACAGACGCAGTTTGATGGTGCTGGCTGCCACGGCGGCCCCGGTGTTGCCGGCAGAGAGTACGGCATCACAGGTGCCGTCTTTCACCAGATCCACGGCAATGCTCATGGAGGAATTCTTCTTTTTGCGAACGGCTACGATACCGTTCTCCTCCATGCCCACTACCTCGGGTGCATGCACTATCTCCAGTCGAGGATCGGCTCCGTAACCGGCGGCATCACACAACCGACGCAGGGTGGGCTCATCGCCCACCATGTAAAGTTTTTTCAGAGAATTAAGCTTTTGTAGAGCAAGTTTTGCGCCGTCGATATTAGGTTGCGGCGCTAAATCGCCGCCCATGGCATCCAGTGCGAGCTTCATGTGAAGAAAATAAGGTTAAAAGAGTACACAGACGTGCTGCTTGATAGTACTCTACCAGTACAGGGTATATTTGTCAATATAAAACCGCCTACACAACTGTGCAGGCGGTTGAAAAATAAAACGGAAAGGAGAATGAGGAGGATTAGTCCACAAGCTTCACGATAACCTCAGCACCGCTCTGGGTCTTGTAGGTGCCGCACTGCGGGCAAGCGGTGTGACCGGGGACGGCTGCGCCACACTTCGGGCACTTGCCGAGCTTGGGAGCCTTCCAGGCCTGGGCGGCCAGGCGGGAGCGCTGCTTCATCTTGGACGTTCTGCGTTTCGGAGCTGCCATAGTTCTATATTCTGGTTAAGATTTACTGTGAGTGAGAGTGGGGCCAGTGCGTCACTTTTGAGGAAAATCATCTAAGGCATCCCAGACGCTCTTGCCACTCGGGGTGGCCGAGTTTACACCCGATTGGGGGTCTTTGTCCAGCCTAAAATCACAAAATGTGTCATTTATTTCGCATTCAAGGCCTGAAATTTCGCATTTTGGGTATCCGGGGAGCTCCAGAAGAATCTCTTCGCGCAAATCTTCGGTCACATCGGCGGCGACTTTTCCGCGCACATCGCAGGATATGGTGAGCTCATCTATCTCGACCGTATAGTCAAATTCGCGCAGGCAACGATCGCAGCGCATACGGAAGGGCGCCGATATGCTGCCGCGCAGCACGAGCTCCGTTTCGTAGAGCTGAGCCTCCAGACTGTAGCTGAGGGGCCCCACACTCTGCGCCCCCGTGTTGTCAATACCGAAAAGCGCGCCGTCAGCCTCGCCCTCGATAAACAGGCCTTCCTCGGGGAACTCCTCAAGCGGTATGATGACTCTCTCTTGCATGCGCGTATTGTGCCTGCCCCCG
>JAZNLU010000074.1:0-21830 GCA_045579245.1 Akkermansia sp. | reverse complement strand
TATCTCCAAAATTCTGTCAAACTGTTTGTGTGGTTGCATGGCTTGTTTGTGCAAGTACGCGTTTTAGCTTATTTATTATATTGCAAATAAACAAGTTATGTAATCGTAATTCCTCTTTATGACGAGTTTTAGTTTTTAATTTTTAATTATACCAACGCGTATAAGTGTGTCCGTTACGGAATATTCTGCCTGTTATGATGAGGAATCCCTTTTTACGCATGGGCGTATCGAGCCTGCTGACGGTGGCTCTGTTGAACAGCTGTTATTTCAATTCTACGGGGCGGCTTCTGGATAAGGCGCGCTATGAGGCTCGCGCCAATACGGCAGATTTGTAAACCGCGCCCAATCCGGTGGTGTATACCAACGGAACGGAATACTATATTGAGCTGCCGCGTTATCGGTACGGCATCCCCGTGCGGTTGCAGTGTGGGCTTTCCGAGCAGTATCAGGAACCTGTTTCAGAGAAACGGGGCATGGGGCTTTTCCGCATCCCGGCAGACTTTGCTCAGTATTTGACCGGGCAGGGAAAAGGTCCCAAAGAACCCCTCTTCCTGGAGGAAGTGCCGAATGCGGAATTGCTCAAAAAACAATGCCTCTCGATACCGGTGGTGAAACCGGCCGGTGACAAGATGGTGTCCTATACCTATGAGTCCCCGAATGCCGGGGTGATTCGGGTGGCGGCTCCCTTTAATTGGCTGTTGGTGGATCTGCCCGTGACTGTTTTGGAAAACGGCGTTATTATTGCCGCTTTTGCCGGGTTACTTTATCTCGCTATGGAGGATGATGACTGCGATGATGATTGCGATGTCCACCATCACTGCTACTGAGGGCTCAATTCATACCAAAAATCACTCTCAGGTGGAGGTGAGGTTTGAGCGCTGGGGTGGTTTTTTCTCTTTTCGTTTTACAATCTAATTTATGCTTTTTTTCAATGTTAGTTATTGACTGCAAACGCGCCGACGTTTATTAGAAGGGGCGGTCCTGAGTATTGATTTTTGTTACATCTGCCAATCTGAACCACAAAACGACTTGAGAAGCATCAATGATAGAGTAAAAAGTTGAAATACAGGAGGAAGTATGGATGCCGGTTTCTTGGGTTATCTGCAATAATCTCCGGAGGGGGGAGAGCCTATAATTGGTATTTTAATCTTAAAATCACCATACGGGGGCGAAAAGAGGTTTGCTATGTGGTAAAAAATCAGATATAATAACCGCGCAGGGTGTATGATAGCGCCTTGCTGCATCGTATACCATTCTCAGATATCACGCAATGGAAACACAGACCATTACCGACTCAGTAGAGGCACTCGAGGCCCTGTACGGCAGCGATACCTTCGGCATCAAAGCCATGGAGAAATATCTCTCCAAGAGCGCATTCAGGAAGATGATGCTTACCGTTCGCAAGGGCGGCAAGCTTGATACCAGCATTGCGGATGAGGTGGCGCAGGCGATGAAGCAATGGGCGCTTTCCAAGGGCGCTACACACTACACCCACTGGTTTCACCCGCTTACGGATGCCACGGCAGAGAAACATGATTCCTTTGTGGAGCCGGATGGCAAGGGCGGCATGATATGTGAGTTTACCGGTAAGAATCTCATACAGGCAGAGCCGGACGCTTCCTCTTTCCCCTCCGGCGGTATTCGTGCCACCTTTGAGGCACGCGGCTATACGGCTTGGGATCCCACCAGTCCGGCATTCATCAAGCGCACAGCCAACACGGCTACGCTGTGTATTCCCACAGCGTTTTGCTCCTACACGGGTGAAGCGTTGGACAAGAAGACACCGCTGCTGCGTTCCATGGCGGCCGTGAGCCGTCAGGCAACCCGTCTGCTGAACTGCTTTGGCGTGAACCCCAGCTATGTAGACGTGAATCTGGGTGCAGAGCAGGAGTACTTCCTCGTGGATCGCGATTTGTACCAGCAGCGCATGGATCTCATCGAGACCGGGCGTACACTCTTCGGGTGTCTGCCTCCCAAGCATCAGCAGATGGAGGATCACTATTTCGGCTCCATCAAGGAACGTGTGCTGGAGTTCATGAACTCCGTAGATCATGCCCTCTGGGTGCTGGGTGTGCCGGCAAAGACGCGTCATAACGAGGTTGCTCCCGGTCAGTTTGAGCTGGCTCCGCTCTTTGAGCCCAATAACGTGGCGGTTGACCATAACGTCATGATTATGGACATCCTGCAGCGCCAGGCACTCAAATACAATCTGGTCTGCCTGCTGCATGAGAAGCCCTACGCCTGTGTGAACGGCTCAGGCAAGCACAACAACTGGTCGCTTTCCACCCCGGAGCTTGGTTCCCTGTTCAGCCCGGGCAAGACCCCGCACAGCAACATCCTCTTCCTGACCTTCTTGGCCTGCGTCATTCAGGCTGTTGACCGTCACGCAGCCCTGCTGCGTGCCTCTACCGCCAAGGCCGGCAATGACCACCGCCTTGGTGCGCAGGAAGCCCCGCCCGCCATCATCTCCATCTTCCTGGGCGATGACCTCACCAACATCATCGACCAGATAAAACACGGCGGTGCAAAGAGCTCCTGCAGCAAGACCATGATGGAGCTGGGTGTGGATATCCTTCCGGAGTTGCCGAAGGATACCACCGATCGCAACCGTACCTCGCCCTTCGCCTTTACCGGCAATAAGTTTGAATTCCGTGCCGTCGGTTCCTCTCAGACCTGTGCCTGGCCCATGGCGGTGCTCAACACCATGATGGCCGAAACACTGGATGAAGTGGCCACCTACCTGGAACCCTATGCCGGCAAGCCGGAGTTTAACTCCGTGGTTTCCGCCCTGCTCAAGGATATCGTCACCCGCCACGACCGTGTCATCTTCAACGGTAACGGCTATTCTGAGGAGTGGGTGGAGGAAGCCGCCCGCCGCGGTCTGCCCAATATCAAGAGCACCCCGGAGGCGCTGGAGGTGCTTTCTTCCCCCGCCGCGCTGGAGCTCATGGAGAAGTACGGCGTGCTTTCCCGCGCGGAGCTTCTGGCTCGCAAGGAAATCCAGGTGGAGAATTACGAGAAGATTATCGACATCGAGGCCAAGACCTGCCTCAACATGCTCCAGACCATCTACCTGCCGGCTGTCGCTGCTCAGATGACCCAGATTTGCGGTACGATTGCCGCTATCAAAGCTGCCGGGCTCACGGTCGGACTCAAGGCGGCCATCGCCAAGGCTGAATCCGTGGGTGCGCTCTATGACGAGCTGCCGGACAAGGTTGCAGCGCTTGAGGAAGCCATCGCCTCCGGCAAGCCTGCTGACATGTGCGCAGCCATGGAGGCCGCCCGCGTGACGGTGGATGCTCTGGAAGCCATCGTAGATGCCGACCTGTGGCCGGTTCCCACCTACGCTCAGATGCTGAATATCCACAGCAAATAATCCGCTTCATTTTCAACAAACAGAACGGGCGGCATCTTTTTCGGATGCCGCCCATTTCATTGCATCGGATGGTAAAATCCGGTATCAGGAGAGGAATCTGCGGCCCTGAATGCAGTAGTTAATACCACTGCCTGCGGTCAACAGGACACTCAGCCACAGGAAAATACCGCGCGTCAGTTCGCCGCCCAGTCCGATGCTCAGCGTGCGGAGCGGTTCAGGCAGGTTGCCGCCGTAGGCCAGGGGAACCATGCAGGCAATGCAGAATCCAAGCTGAGCCCCGGTTTTCCATTTGCCGCACCAGTCAGCAGCAATCACGCAACCCTTGGTGACAGCTAGCTGGCGCAGTCCGGTCACCAGAAATTCTCGGAAAATAATGATGATGGTGACCCAGAACGGGCACATGCCCACATATGTCAGGTAGATGAATGCGGCACAGACCAGAATCTTGTCTGCAAGCGGATCCATCAGTTTGCCGAAGTCTGTCACCAGATTGTATTTGCGTGCAAGGTAGCCGTCCAGAAAATCGGTGATGGCAGCCACGACAAACGCCCACAGGGCAATGCACGCGGTGACGGAAATCGGGCTGAACCAACCGCCTGTTACCGCATTGACTCCCTCATGCGGCAATCCGTCCACCGCCAGTACAGCAGTGTAGAGTATGACCAGAGCAATGCGGCAGAGCGTAAGGATATTCGGCAAGTTCATCATATCTATACAGGTGTTATATAGGCGGGCGCGGTAATTTGCAAGTGCAAAACGATGCTGTAGGCCAAAAACTACCGCTTTTGTGACAGATTCTTTTCTTGAAAGCCCACTCTTTTTTGCTATACTTGCACACATGAACGGTTTTCGCGTGACAATTCTGGTGCTTTTCTGCCTGACGGTGGGGCTGATGTTCTATGCCGTGACCGTGCTGCTGCCGCAGCAGCAGGAGCGTTACAATGTCTACCAGACCACGATGAAGAGCAAGGAGTATGAACAGCGAGAATACGACCATCGCCTCCGCATGGAACAGCTGGCTCCCGAAACCGATACGCAGGAGGTAAAAGATGCCCGCGAAGCTGCCGAAGAGAGCGAGCGCCAGCGCGAACAGGCCATCAACGAGGCTGAGGAAATCAGCGTTATTGCCTCTGCCAAGCGCAAACAGGAAGAACGCGAAGCTCAGGCCGCCGTTCAGGCCGCTCGCGAGGAGGAGAATCAGCCTATCGTGCTGGGGCAGGTGAAAGGCTTTGATGCGGAGTGGAATGTCATTCTCTTCCAGCCTCAGGCAAATACCCCCATCACCGAGGGGTTGGAAGTGGCCGTTCGCCGCGAGGGTAAGCTCATCTGTGAAGCTGTTGTCGACGGTAATGACCCGGAGTCCGGGCAGTTCAGTGCCACCATCAAACAGGCAGACTTTGGTTCATCTATGCCACAGATGGAAATCCCGACCCCGCGTGAAGGTGATGAGGTGATAATTTCTCCCTTTGAGAGCAGCAAGCAGCTTCGCCTGCAGGACGTGGGCAACTTCGGCAACCCGGAGCAGCTGCCGGCACCGCAGCAGAACCCGGATAATCAGCTTCCGGAGGTGGAGGCCGCACTCACTCCCATCGAGTGATCATTCTTTTTCGTGTCAACCATGAGTTCCAATTCATCCAGAGCTTTGTTCGGTCATGTCCCGAGCTTCTCGTTTGAGTTCTTCCCGCCCAAAACGCCGGAAGGTGCTCAGGCGCTCACTAATACCATTCTGGAACTCCGTGACTTTCGCCCCAGCTTTGTGAGTGTTACCTATGGGGCAGGGGGCGGCTCCCGCCGACTCACTCGCGAAGTAGTGACTGATTTGCAGAACCGCGGTATTCCCACCGTGCCGCACCTCACCTGTGTGGGGCATACGGAGGAGGAACTGGAAGAAATACTTCATGGTTATATCAATGCCGGAGCGCGTGCCATCATGGCGCTGCGCGGTGATCCTCCCCGCAACGCTCCCGCTGCGTTGACCCGCGAGGCTTTCCACCACGCAGCAGAGTTGGTTCGCTTCATCCGCACATGGGAGGAGCGCCAGCGCTTCCCCTTCCGTCTGACCATCGGCGTGGCCGGATTCCCGGAGGGACATCCCGATTCACGCAATCGTCTCAAGGAGATGGATTACCTGAAAGCCAAGCTGGATGAGGGAGCGGACTATATCTGCACGCAGCTTTTCTTTGATAACCACGCCTTCTTTGATTATCGGGACAGATGCCGGCTTATGGGTATTGATGTGCCGATTATTGCCGGTATCATGCCCGTGACCACCATTTCCGGCATGAACCGCATGGCAGAACTGTCGGCAGGAACCAATTTCCCCGCCCGGTTGCTCAAGGCAATGCTCCGAGCCGGGGGCGATAAGCAGTCCATCGAGCGCATCGGTATCAACTATGCCAGCAACCAGTGCGGCGAACTGCTGGATGCAGATGTGGACGGTATTCACTTCTATACCCTCAATCGCTCGCGGGCAACGCTGAAAATTTACCGCAACCTCGGTATCAACAACTATTTCGACGTGGATCGCATCCACATGCTCAACGATATATACAGATCCTGAACCATGGACGACAAAACCAGAAACGATGACGATATCCGCCCCCTTTCTCCCGAGGAGATCAAGGCCATCGGCGAGATTGAAATCGGACCCTCCAAGCACGAGCTTTTCCTGAACGCCCACTACAAGAAATTGATGTGGGGCGGTATCGGTCTGAGCGTGGCTGCGGCCTGCATCATTGCCTATTTCTCTCATCGCAACGACCATCGCAACGAGGCCTCTGCCTGCACCATGCAGGTGTTCAAGGCAACGGCGCCCGGAGCTGTGGCTGCTCCCTCTGCCTATGATGCCGCTGCCCTGAAATCCCTGTCAGAGGATTATGCCGATACCCCCTCTGCTGCCACGGCAGAACTGTTGCGGGCGCTTTCCCTGCTGGGTGGTGATAAGAATACCGAGGCTCTGGCCTCTCTTCAGCAGCTGGCCGACAGCTCATCCAATCCCCTGATTGCTTCCCGCGCACAGGTGGCCATCGCCTCCCACCTCATGCAGGAGGGCAAGGAGAAAGAATCCTCTGCCGCCTGGCAGAAGCTTGTGCAGATGGGTGATTCTCCCTACATAGCACTTGGGTACGTGACGCTGGGTGACCTGGCAGCCGCCGGCGGTGACAAGCAGGCAGCCCGCGGGTACTACGAGCAGGCGCGCACCAAGTGCGAGACCAGTGCCCTCGTATCTGCCAAGACGGTAGAGATGCGGCTTCTGCTGCTGGATGTGGACGCTCCCCGTCCTGTTGCACCCATCAGTACTCCGGCTCAGGATTCGCTAAATCCTTTCGGTGACGCTCCCGCAGCCGCGCCCTCATCATCCCCGGCATCCGATACTGATCCTTTCGGCCTGACCACCCCGGCGCAGCCCGGTGAGGGACCTCTTGGCCCGGTGACTCCCGCCCTGTAATACTATAGAGTTTCTGCATTATGGGTATCTTCCAGGACAACTTTTCCAGCCTTTCCGAATTGGAGCGTCTCGCCGCCATGGCGCACGACCCCGTGCGTGTGCATGAGATTGGTGCTGACCAATGGCCACTGGCCATGATGGCCTGTGCCCTGTTAGCCAGCAACGACGAGGAGAAGCAGAACGAGAACCTGGACATCTACCGCATTTTTGCTGAAAAAACCACATCGGCCGCTCGTAAGGTGAGCCTGGCGCAGTTCACCCGCTTCATCAGCGGACGCAAGGGAGAAGGCTGGAAAGCCCTGCTGCCCTATGCCACGGAGGAACCGGATGCCCCCCTCAGCCGCAAAGCCGCCCTCTGCATGGCCACTCTGGCGCAGCCCGGGCCGGAGGAAAAACTTGCGGGTGTGCAATGTCTGGTGGAGCAGTTGCGCAGCAATGAGGATGCTCCCATCACGCTGCTGGAAGCCGTCCTCAGCATGGCGGATATGCGTGTGCTTCCTCTGCTCCAGCCGCTGGAGCTGCTGAGTGAGGAGCGTCTGTCCGATATGCTGGATGAACTGACCCTCGCAGCCAATCGCCCGGCCTGCACTTGGGTGCTTACTCTGTTGAGCCTGTATCCCGGCCTTGCCGAGCAGGCGACTGCCGCCCTCTGCCGCATGGGTGCAGCTGCCCCATACGTGCTGGATGTGGTCATGCCCGTGCCCACCTGGGCTTTTGCGAAGCCGGATGTGCAGCCCCTCCACGGCTGGACGCGCCCGGAATACTTCGCTCGCATGCTTTCCGAGCTCTCCCCCATCCTCACTTCTGAGCAGCTCGAACGCGTCCGCGCCGCTTTCTCATAGTTTTCTCATCCGGTCCCGTAGTTCAATGGATAGAACGGCCCTCTCCTAAAGGGCAGATGTGGGTTCGATTCCCGCCGGGACTGCTTTCTTTATCTTATGCCGGTGCTGCAGTTGCGCAGTTGTCTCAGTAACATGTCTGTAGCAGTCTTTGTTTGAAAGAACTGCCATGAAATGAAAGACTCAATTGGTGAGAGCCCGGCGCATGCTCTTGATATCCGGCATGCTGCCGAACCAGTGGTTGTAGGCGATGGCTCCCTGCCACAGCAGCATGCCCAGTCCGTCTGAGACGGTGCAACCGCGTTCTGCCGCGGCCTGTTGCAGCGGTGTGGTGTGAGTCACGATGTCGTATACCGTCTGCCCGGGGCGGAGCAGGGAGACTTCCAGCGGCAACGCATCACCCCGGTGAAGCCCCAGACTGGTGGCATTCACGATAAGGTCTGCGCTTTCCGTTGCTTCCCGGAAATCGGGAGAGGAGAATGTGGTGGTATGCAGTTCCCCCGTTGCCCTCGTCTGCAGGAGGCGGTGCAGTTGCTCCAGCTCCGGGCGTGGGCGATTTACTGCTGTGAGTCTGCGGCAGCCGGAGAGGATACACTGGCAGCAGAGGGCGGATCCCGCACCCCCGCATGCACCCAGGATAACAATGTTCAGTTCGCTGAGTGTTTTTCCGCAGAGTTCCGAGATTGCCCGCTCAAAGCCGGGACCGTCTGTATTGTGGCAGTGCCATCCATCTTCCCGCCGCACGAGAGTGTTGGCTGCCCCGCAGAGAGCGGAGAGGTCATCCGCCTGAACGGCTGCGGTAAATGCCTTTTTTTTGAACGGTACGGTGACATTGACTCCCGCAAATCCACGCCGAACCAGCAGCTCCAGCAGGGATTCAAATGCGCCGGCTTCCGTACCTGCCAGCAGGCGCACATAGGTGAGCGGCCTCCCTTCTGCATCCAGTGCCGCCTGCTGCATCTGCGGGGATTTGGAGTGGGCAATCGGGTTGCCGATGACTCCCAGCCGAATGCGGGAATCCGCAGGCAGCGCAGCTATGTCGTCGCGGGTATAGACGGGAAGCATGGGGAAATGTCGAGTTGCGAATGACGAACTTAACCGATGAGCAAGGCGTGCCGAATTTTAAATTCGTACATCGTCATTCGTAACTCGTACTTCTGTAAGGTTTACTTAGTTTCCGTCGGCGTAGCTTTCGCCTGGGTCTGAACGATGCAGGACTTGGCAATCGTGATGATGGTGCCGCTGGCAATTTCCAGTCTCACGGTGTCATCCTTGACAGAGCGAATGGTGCCGTAGATACCGCTGTTGGTGATAACTTCATCCCCGATGCGGAGGGAATCCTGGCGTTCCTTGAGCTCCTTCTGCTGCTTGCGCTGCGGGCGGATGATGATGAAGTAGAAAATGATGATGATGAGACCGAAGGTAATCAACATGTTGAGACCTTCTGCACCAGCGCTCTGCTGGGCAGCCTGTGCGAGTATGATACTGTTCATGATGGTATTTCGTTTGCTTGGTAACGCGCGATGGCGCTGCGTTTGAAGGCAGCGAATTCACCGGCTGCAATGGCGCTTCGCGCTTGCGCCATGAGCCGCAGATAAAAGTGAAGATTCTGGAAGGAAAGAAGCCGCAGTGCCAGCATTTCTCCCGCGCGGAAGAAGTGGCGCACCGCTGCCTTGCTGAAGCGAGTCACGTGGGGATGTCCCTCCGGGTCTAACGGGCTGTCATCTTTTTCCCAGCGTTTATTTTTGATGTGGATAGGACCGTCCGGCGTCATGGCGATACCGTGGCGCGCCAGCCGCGTGGGCATCACGCAGTCAAACATATCTACGCCGCGCTCAATCATCTCCAGAAGCTGGGACGGAGTACCCAGCCCCATGGCGTAGCGCGCCTTGTTCTGTGGCAGCCAGGGGGTGGAATTCTCAATGGCTCGCAGCATTTCCTCCTCCGGTTCACCCACGGATACACCGCCGATGGCGTAGCCGTCAAAATCCATTTCTGCCAGTTCTTCCGCACAGCGGCGGCGCAAATCGGCGAACACGGAACCCTGAACGATGCCGAAATGCTGTTGGAGACCGGTTCCGCTGCGGGGTTGGTGCTCATCTATCCACGCTTTGCAGCGCTTGGCCCAGCGGAGCGTCAGTCCCAGTGATTTTTCAGCGTATTTTCGGTCGCAGGGGTAGGGCGGGCATTCATCGAAGAGCATGGCAATATCACTGCCCAGATTGGCCTGTATCTCCATGCTGCGCTCCGGGGAAAGCATCATGTACGCTCCGTCAATATGGTTGCAGAAACGCACGCCCTCCTCCGTAATCTTGCGCAGACGCGCCAGACTCCACACCTGGAACCCGCCGGAGTCCGTGAGCATGGGGCGGTTCCAGCCGGTGAAGCGGTGCAGCCCGCCCAGCTCGCGGATGGCTTCATCTCCCGGGCGCAGGCAGAGGTGGTAGGTGTTGCCCAGAATAATCTGTGCGCCCAGTGCTTCCAAATCCTCGGGATGCAGGGTTTTGACCGTGCCCTGTGTTCCCACGGGCATGAAAATCGGTGTCGGCACATCCCCATGGGGAAGGTGCAGCGTGCCCAGACGCGCGCCGCTGGGGTCGGTGCTGTGGAGTTCAAAGGACATCGTTACGGACGTAGCGGGCAGAGAAGATGGGTTTACCCATGGCTTCCCATTGTTTCTGGAAGTCGGTTTTGGGGTAGAACGGGGCGTTCCACTCCTCACGCCGGAAGAGCGGCGAGGCATCCATGCGCTCGCATACCCAGATGAAGTATTCCTCGTGGTCGGTCTTGAAGAGCACCTCACCGCCCGGTGCCAGAGCGCGGTGCAGCACGGGGATGAAAGAGTCCTGAACCAAGCGGTTCTTGTGGTGTTTTTCCTTGGGCCAAGGATCGGGGAAGAGGTAGTGCAGGCGGCTGATGCTGCCCGGGGCGATGAGCCATTCCAGGAAATAGCGGCTCTCCACCCGCAGTCCCCGCACATTGTTCAGCCCGCGGCGCTCGCTCTCATTGCACACCTTGCGGATGCGGCCCAGCAGGCGCTCTACGCCCAGAAAGCGCGTTTCCGGGTAATGCTCTGCCATGGCCAGCAGAAATCCGCCGTCGCCGCAGCCTAAATCCACTTCACACGTCTCCCCCGTGCCGAAAATTTCCGACACGCTGTAACGCGCAAAATAATCCTCCGGAACAAAGGCCGTACTCATCGCCATGCATTGTACCCAAGCCCTGCCCGAAAGTCAAAACCTTATTCTTCGGGAATATGACATAAGCGAGTACATGGGGGACTCCTCTTTCACGTGAAAGCTTTCACGTGTAAACTTTCACGGGGCTCTTGCTCCTTTCACGCGCAGCTTTCACGTACCATTTCTCTTTACCGTATTTAGTGAACGAATCAGCTTATAGCGAATAGTCCCGCAGGAGTTCAGTAGAAGAGTTGCCTGCTCCTTGCTCATTCCGTCAGTAGCAGCCATCAGCTCTATCCAATATTGACTTTCGTTGCATTCTTTTAGTGCTATCTGTAATTTTGCAGCAAACTCTGCCCGGCTATATGCGTAATTCGCCTCTCGAATGTTAGCCCCTATACTGGTTGCCGATTTAATGAGCTGATTTTTCAGAATCGGACGATTTTTTATGTTGTCACATAATTTGACCACAGCAACGGCAAATTCAAAAGAAAGGTTGGCTAGAATGCTTTCCATTTCTCCCAAAGTTTAGCGCAAAATTGCATGATTGCAAGCGTTTTCTCCGGAAAACTGCGAAACCAGATGAAAGCTGTGCGTAAAAGTTCACAGGGCGCACGTGTAAGGCGACTCCGCCTACGTGAAAGCTGCGCGTGAAAGGAGCAAGAGCCCCGTGAAAGTCGGTACGTGAAAGCTGCGCGTGAAAGGAGCAAGAGCCCCGTGAAAGTTGGTACGTGAAAGCTGCGCGTGAAAGGAGCAAGAGCCCCGTGAAAGTTGGTACGTGAAAGCTGCGCGTGAAAGGGGCAAGAGTTCCGTGAAAGTCGGTACGTGAAAGCTGCGCGTGAAAGGGCAAGAGCCCCGTGAAAGTCGGTACGTGAAAGCTGCGCGTGAAAGGGCAAGAGCCCCGTGAAAGTCGGTACGTGAAAGCTGCGCGTGAAAGGGGCAAGAGCCCCGTGAAAGTTGGTACGTGAAAGCTGTGCGAGAAAGGGGCAAGAGCCCCGTGAAAGTTGGTACGTGAAAGCTGTGCGTGAAAGGGGCAAGAGCCCCGTGAAAGTCGGTACGTGAAAGCTGCGCGTGAAAGGGGCAAGAGTCCCGTGAAAGTCGGTACGTGAAAGCTGTGCGTGAAAGGGGCAAGAGCCCCGTGAAAGTCGGTACGTGAAAGCTGCGCGTGAAAGGGGCAAGAGCCCCGTGAAAGTCGGTACGTGAAAGCTGCGCGTGAAAGGGCATGCACCCCGTGAAAGTCGGTACGTGAAAGCTGCGCGTGAAAGGGGCAAGAGCCCCGTGAAAGTCGGTACGTGAAAGCTGTGCGAGAAAGGGCAAGAGCCCCGTGAAAGTTGGTACGTGAAAGTTTACACGAGATTTCTGCCGATTGCCCAGAGAACGGCGGCGGCGGCATAGAGTTGCAGGATGATGCAGTAGCTGCGGCTGCGTGGCCGCGCCGCTGTTTCCGGGTGGAAATGGATGCGCCAGCTGCGGATGTATTCTGTGAGCAGGATGGGCAGGGTGACGATGATGAAAGGGTTGAAGCGCAGTGCTGCCCACGGCTCGCCGCTGATGAGAGCGCGGAGTGCCCGTGTGCCTCCGCAGCCCGGGCACTCCAGCCCGGTGAGTCTGCGGAACGTGCAGCCGGGGGACATGCTGCCCACCAGCTCTGACAGCAACTGCGGAAACCAAAGCATCCCCGCAGCCAGTACGAGCAGGAGAACCGGCGGTGCCAATCTCCACAGCCAGATGAGGAAATGCTGCATGCTAGGCAGAGGCTTATCTGCCCCCGGGAAGGGAGTCGAGCGCTTCGTTGATGATGTCGTCTCTCATTTCAACCGGAACCTCGTCCGATTCATTGTGGAGCTCCCGATGAAGTTCCTCGTGGATGGACTGCCGCAGCTCCGGATTGTTGCGGAGTTCTTCCTCAATCATCGGGTATGCAGCCATGGCCCCGATGAAACCGATGAAGAAAAGAACCGCCACGCTGACTATGGAGATGATATTCCAGCGCAGTGCCCATTTGGAGGCGTTTTGGGCTTCCGGCAGTCTGTTGGCATTGTACAGGGAATTGACCTGGCAGGAGTACACGATAGCGATGATGCCGCCCGGCAGGCAGCAGAATAGGGTCACCAGGATGGAGAGGACGAGATAATTGCTCGGGCAGGGAATCTGCACGGCAGCCGGCGGCGGTGGGATGGGCGTGTCTTCCATGCTGTCATTCTGCCACAGAACCCGGTAACCGTCAATAGATTTTATCGTTGCTCCACTTTTTTTGAGATTCGCGTAGTTTTCTGAGCAGAAGTTTGCGTGTGTGCTCCGGCAGGTATCCGGGAGCGAGCAGTTCCATGCCGACATTATCGCGCAGGTCTATCCGCGCGGTCAGCAGGGTGCAGGCACACCATGCCACGGCCATGGCGGCATAGTAGGCATTCTGCGGCACTTCCCTCAGGGCTCGGATGACATGCGGTGTCCACCGTGCATCCGCAGCGTAGTAATGATTGAGCATGACGATACCGAAGCGTGCCGTGAATTCTTTTTCTGAGTGCAGAAAGGACGACTCCAGCCAGGGGTAGACCGTATCGAGGTGGTCGCGCACGAAGCGGCAGGTAGCGCAGGCGGAGTCGCAGAGGCTCCAGTTGTTGAGGTTTGGCTGTTCCTGAGCGAGGTAACGGAGACGTTCTGCAAGTGTGGTATCCTTTGCATAAGCGGGCAGCATGGCTCGCAGCAGAATCTCCTCAAAAGAAGCATCCGTTGCGAGCGGTGCCGCCAATAGATGTCGCCAGTCGGCTGCTGCATATTGTTTCGCCAGTCGGCGCAGTGCCGGCAGTCGCACGCCCAGCAGTCGGTTCTCACCGGGTATGAGACGTGCGGCGAAATCCCGGTATGTCGGTTCCGCCAGCTGATGCAGAGTGGTGATGAGTTGACTGCGGAGCATGCGGATAATCTAGCATGCTCCGCAGTTGCTATCAAGCTAATAGATAAAATCCTGAGTGAAAAAATCACGTGCCGCAAATCGGCGCACGTCACGCAGATTCAAGTAGCGGGTGCGCAGCAGGGAGCTGTCGCGGTGCCCCATTTCTTCCTGAAGCATCAGAATATTGTGATAGTGCTTCAGGTGCATACTGGCAAAGGTGTGGCGCAGCGCATCCCTCTGCCATGGCTTTAGGCAGGAGGTGTCGCGGATGCGCTGCCAGAGCCGAATCCAGTTGCGCGGTGCTATCAATTCTTCTCGGGGGTGCTTCTGTGTTGCCAGTACAAGAGCCCCGCCCCGCAGCGGGACAGCTCTTGCACCGCCGGTTTTGCTGGCGTGGGATTCTACGTAGACTACCTTTTCGGAGGGGTCGATATCACCCCAGCGCAGACGCTGCACCTCACCGGGGCGGATGCCGCACCAGAGCATCAGCCGCACCGCCGCATCCATGCAGCGGAAGTGGGTGCGGTTGCATGCCTTAATCAGCACCCGTATCTGAGCCATGGTCAGAATATTGACTCGTTCTTCAACGATGGGGGGCAGCGTCAGGCATTCGGCGGGGTTGCGCTCACACCAGCCCTGCCGCCTTCCAAAGGAAAAGATGCTGTGCAGGATGGTTTGAGCTTTCCTGTACACATGTGGGCTGTGGTTGAACAGCTCATTCATCATTTGGCGGCAGCGCGGGGCTGAGATGCTGCGCAGGTTGCATTCGGAAATATCCTGAAAACGCAGCATCCGATTGGTGAAGGAGCGCAAGTCTCGTCTCGTGCTGGGGCGGCGATGCTGCCGCGCCTGCAGACTGGCAGTAATGGCTTCGCTGAAACTAACGCTCTCCTCTTCCTCCCGCACGCTGCGGATTCCGGCTTGAATGATGCGGCGAAAGGCGTGGATAATGCTCAGTTTATCCTCCTGCATAATGGCTGCAGTTTCCGTAAATTCCGTAAATAAGCGGATGATGTCCGACTCGTTGAGAACGAGTGGAACGCCTTCTTGGGTTTGGGGTGTTGTCTTCATGCAATTTGTTAGATTATGCATTCCGGCGGCATTTGCAATCAGAGAGTGCAGAAATTGCTTCAGAGAGCATGCCGCGAAAAGGGGAAATAACGCTTGCCCGCGCCTGCGCGATGTGGTAGACTGAGCGGCGTACACAGTTATGAACACGGAACTTCGTATAGCCATTGGTTCAGACCACAAGGGTGTGGATTTGAAGGAAACCGCAGTGGAAATTCTGCGCGGCTGGGGATTTGAGGTGGAGGATTTGGGACCGTTCACCAAGGAGGCCTGCAACTACGCAGAGTATGCCAATGCCGTCTGCAAGCGCGTGTCAGACGGTCGCGCCGACCGTGGTATTCTCATCTGCTTCTCCGGTCAGGGTATGGGTATAGCCGCCAACCGTTGGAAAGGTGTTCGTGCCGTTATCTGCCGGAGCCCGCAGGATGCGGCGCTTTCCCGCCAGCACAATGACTCCAATGTGATGTGTCTGCCCTCTGCGTTTGTGTCCACGGACGTGGTGGATGATATCCTGCACAGCTGGTTGGCAGCGGAGTATGAGGGCGGACGTCACGTGGCGCGCCTGGTGACGGCTTCCGGTTCTCCGCTGGCGGATTCTGACCCTGAACTTGCCTCTTATATTGAAGAGGAGCGTCAGCGCCAGCTCAACAACATCGAGCTGATTGCCTCAGAAAACTTTGCTTCCCCCGCGGTGATGGAGGCACAGGGCTCCTGCCTGACCAACAAGTATGCAGAGGGTTACCCCAACCGCCGTTGGTACGGTGGCTGCGAGGTGGTGGATAAGGTGGAGCAACTGGCCATCGACCGCGCCAAGGCTCTCTTCGGCTGCGATGCCGTCAACGTGCAGGCTCACTCCGGTTCTCAGGCCAACATGTCCGTGTATCACGCCTGCATCAACCCCGGTGATACTATCCTCACCATGGATCTGGCCTGCGGCGGTCACCTTTCCCACGGCTTCTTTGCCAATTTCTCCGGCAAGCAGTACAAAGTGGTTCACTATGGTGTGAATCCCGAGACTGAATGCATCGATTACGAGGATATGGCTGCCAAGGCTCGCGAGGTGAAGCCTGCGCTCATTCTGGCCGGTGCTTCTGCCTACTCCCGCACCATTGATTTTGCCCGCATCCGTGAGATTTGCGATGAGGTGGGCGCCATCATGTTTGTAGACATGGCCCACATTGCCGGTCTGGTGGCAGGTGGGGCTCATCCCTCCCCCGTGCCCTATGCCGACTTTGTTTCCACCACCACGCACAAGAGCCTGCGCGGCCCGCGCGGCGGTCTGGTGATGTGCAAGGAGAAGTGGGAGAAGAAGCTCAACAGCGCTACCTTCCCCGGGCTGCAGGGTGGGCCGCTCATGCATGTGATTGCTGCTAAGGCCGCCTGTCTGGGTGAGGCTCTCAAGCCTGAGTTCCGCGAATACGCTGCTCAGGTGGTGAAGAACTCCAAAGCCATGGCAGCCAAGTTGGCTCAGCTGGGCTTCCGCATTGTGGCGGGTGGTACGGATAACCACTGCTTCCTGGTAGACCTCAGCAGCAAGGGTATTAACGGTGCTGAGGCTCAGGTGGCTCTGGATAAGGTGGGTATCACGGTGAACAAGAACGCCATCCCCTACGACAAGGGTACGACCAATAAGCCCTCCGGTATCCGCATCGGTACTCCTGCCGTGACGACTCGCGGCATGAAGGAGGAAGATGTCCGCAAGGTGGCAGAGTTCATCGGCCGCTGCCTTGCCATTCTGGCGGCGCAGAAGGTGTGCGAGACTCCCGGTGCCTACGATGCCCTGCGTGCCGAGGTGTCGGCGTTCAACAAGAACTTCCCGATGCCGTAAGGAGTCTGGAAAAGACGATTTCCAACAAAGCAGCACCGCGAATAGGTGCTGCTTTGTTATTTTCCGTAAAACGGTATTTTCGCTTGCCAAACGGGTGGCAAACTGGCATCATATCCCCATGATTCGTTTTGCCTCACTCGCCGCACTTTTTCTGCTGATTCTGGTAGCAGTGGGGGGCTCCGGTTGCCAGCAGCAGGGTTCCAATCGCTACCTGAGAACTCCGGCAGCCGTTCGTTTTAAACCCGTGCGCACACCTGTGATGCTGCGTTCCGTTTCCCGTCTGGCGCGTGAGGTCAATATCAAGGTGCGTATCATTCCCTCCAACGCCCCGCAGCGGCGTGGTTCCCGCCGCCTGCGTCCCACATTCATCACCATTCACAGCACGGCTAATCACTCATCTACCGCCACGGCCATGCAGCATTCCCGCGCTCTCTGCCGCGGTGCGTTCACCAACCGCAGCTGGCATTTCACCGTTGACCAGTTCATGTGCGTGCAGAACCTGCCGCTCAAGGAAACGGGGTGGCACGCCGGTTCTCCCGCCGGTAATCACAACTCCATCGGTATCGAGATGTGCGAGTGTGAGAACCGTGGGCACAACCACTTCCGCACCTGGGATCGCGCCGCCAAGCTGACGGCGGTTCTCATGAAGCGCTACGGTATCAACCTGCGCCGCGTGGTGCCGCATTATCACTGGACACGCAAGAATTGCCCCATGCCCTTGCTGACCAATGGCAAACCCGGTCCCAAGTGGGCGTGGTTTCATTCCCGCGTGGACTACTACTACCGCTGCATCAACAACGGTAAATCCTTCCGTTGATTCATTTGTCCGATGGACTTTCTTCACCCGGAAACACCCCTTGCAGAGCTCGCCTGGTTGAACCCACGCGAGCTTAAAGCTTTGCAGGCGGCGGAGTTGAACTGCGTGCGGGATGTCCTGCTGCGCATTCCCCGCCGTTATGAGGACCGCCGCCGCTCCGGAGCGGATATTGCCTCTCTGACCTCCGGGGAAACGGTCTGCCTGCGGGTGCATGTGTATGCCGCCGCCTGGCGCTTTTCCTACAAGCGTTATTTCGAAGTCTCTGCCGGGGCAGAGGATGACCCGCACGGAGCGCGGCTGAGCCTGCGCTGGTTCAACATGCCCTATGTGGCCAAACTGCTGGCCGTGGGAATGAATCTCTATATCTATGGCAAAGTGCGGGAGTTTGCCGGAAAACTGACCATGACCAACCCGGACTTTGAGGTTATGGAGGATGAGGATGCCGGACACCGGCTCATGGTGGCGGCCATGGGCGGCCCGCGTATGCCCGCCGCGGAGCTTTCCGCCGGCGGTGAAACGGTGCATACGGGGCGCATCGTGCCTATCTACCGCAATATCTCCGGCATGGCAGCGCGCAGCTACCGCAGTCTTGTGTGGCGCATTCTGGAGCAACTCTCGCCGGAGGTGCGCCCCGCAGGCTACGATGTGGCTCCGACCTATCCCTACCGTCAGGCCTTGCAGGACGTGCATTTCCCGGCAGAGGATGAATTGCAGCGCAAGGCTCGCCTGCGCTTTGCGCTGGAGGAATGTTTCCTGTGCCAGTTCCGCGTGGCGTGGCGGCGGAAACGCTCGCAGGGGCACCCGGGGCAGGTGACCGCCACCTGCGATGCCTACATGCACGAGCTGCTGGAGCATCTGCCCTTCCGGCTTACGGAGGCACAGCTGCGCTGCGTGCAGGAAATCCGCGCAGATATGGAAGCACCCCGGCAGATGAACCGCCTGTTGCAGGGGGATGTGGGCAGCGGTAAGACACTGGTGGCTCTCTGTGCCATGCTGCTGGCGGTGGGCAGCGGCAAGACAGCGGCCATGCTTGCGCCCACGCAAATCCTGGCAGAGCAGCATTACCGCAATTTCCGCCGCCTGTTGGCGCACACGGATGTTTCCCTGTCGCTGCGTACTTCCGGCAGGGCAGATGATTCGGATTTGTCCATGGAAGCGGGCTTTGCTGAGGATTCAACGCCGCGTATCATCGTCGGCACGCATGCGCTGCTGTATCCCGGCAACCGTCCGTCCAACCTCGGGCTTGCCGTGGTGGATGAACAGCACAAATTCGGTGTGGAACAGCGCGAATCCTTCTATGCCGCCGGAGAAAATCCGGATGTGCTGGTCATGACGGCCACCCCCATCCCCCGCACCCTCACGCTCACCCTCTACGGCGATTTGGATGTCTCTGTCATCGATGAACTCCCCGCTGACCGCGGCGAAATCATCACCGCCATGCGCCGTCCGGGCAATATGAAGAAAATTATCTCATTCATGCGTGAGCAGCTGGCGGAGGGGCGGCAGATATACATCGTCTCCCCGCTGGTGGAGGAGAGCGAGAAAAGCAGCCGCGCCTCCGCTGTGTCGGAACTGAGCCGCTGGCAGGAGATTTTCCCGCAGGAGAACATCGGCTTGCTCCATGGCCGCCTTTCCCCGGAGGAAAAAGATGCGGTCATGTCGGCTTTCCGCGCCAATGAAACCCACATCCTGGTAGCCACCACCGTGGTGGAAGTGGGGGTGGACGTGCCGAATGCCACCATCATGCTCATCAACAACGCCGACTCGTTCGGCCTTTCCCAGCTGCACCAGCTGCGCGGACGCATCGGCCGCGGGCGGCACAAGAGCTACTGCATACTCCTCTCCGATGCGAAACCGGGTGAGCCCGGGCATGACAAACTCATGGTCATGTGCCGCACGCTCAACGGTTTTGAGATAGCGGAAGAGGATTTCCGACTCCGTGGCCCGGGGGATGTGCTCGGCACGGCACAGAGCGGACTGGGTGCCGTGCGTTTCCCGGAGTGGCTGGCAGATATGCGGCTCATTCACCGCGCCACGCGGGATGCCGCCGCCATTCTGGAGCGCGACCCGGAGCTGTGCCTGCCGCAGCATGCCCCCCTGCGCGAGCTGGTGCGCTTTGAGGCTGAGTCCCGTGTAACGAGCTGATGTTTGCCTGTAGGAGGCTCTTTTCAAGAAATTTAACTTTTTTCAGAAAAAAGCTTGCAAAGTCGGTTGAATTTCGATACAATACCCCCGCACTCGTACTGAGAGAGCAAAAATGCGAAGTTAGCTCAGTGGTAGAGCACATCCTTCACACGGATGGGGTCATAAGTTCGAATCTTATACTTCGTACTGAAAAGCAGCACCAATCGGTGCTGCTTTTTTGTGCCTTACCCATAAAAAGGAGCTTGCGTGGGAGCCGGGAATATATTACTATATCGCCATGCGAATATCGTTTATTGCAACAGTGGTGTTGAGCATGGGAATGCTGAATTCCTGCAGTCTGTTCGACCCGGAGGAGCGGGACTATACACCTGAGTATCTGCGAGAGGATTCTCCGCTGGATCCTCCCGGCACCGCTGAAGCGCGTGCAGCTTTGCGTGCCAAGCTGGTGAAGGAAGGAGCTTTTGCTCCCGGCGAACAGTTGGAAGTGCAGCAGGGGAAGGTGTTCCTTTTTTATCGCAACCCTGACCACAGCCATGATACCTCCGGGCGCATGGTTGATGCCGTTTCCGCACGAATCATTTCCTGTGAGGGACTGTACTATTTTGTTGAGACGGACGGCGGCAAGAAGGGCTACTTGCGGGAATCGGATTTAGTCAGCCCGGTGAAAACGCTTATTTCGACACAAACGGAGCTGTTCCCCGGAGGGGAGATGCCGATGCTGCCGGAAAACTGGGGAGATGATGCGGCTTCTGCCCCGGACGGTGCCCAGAAAATCATGACGACATCTTCCGGGCGAACCGTTGTGGTGGTCAAGAAAAAATCGGATAAAAGCGCTGAGTTTGAGGCGCGAAAGAAGCAGCTTGATGCTGCGGCCGGTCAGCGTCTGGGCGGAGATTCGCAGGGGGGCGTTGGAACGCCTCTGCCTGACCCCGCATCCGTGCCCCTGCCGGAACCCACGGGCGGGGAGCATAACTGATGCCCAATCCGGCATACCGTGCGGAGGTGGAGCGCTTTCTGCTGTATCTGGCAGCAGAGCGTGGGCTGAGTGTGCACTATCGGGAATCTGCCCGGCAGAGCCTCACCGCCTTTGTGGATTGGTGTGCCGGGCGTGAATGGGCGTTGGACAGCATTACCCTGGAGCGGTTGACGGAGTATCGTCGCCACCTGCGGGAGCGGGGGCTGATGGATTCCTCCATCCGCGTGGCAACAGTGCATCTGCGTATCTTTTTCCGCTACATGCACCGGCGGCGCGGACTGCCCACAGACCCGGCGGCGCTGCTGGAGAGCGGGCGGATGATGCGTAATATCCCGGAGACGCTTTCCGCAGAGGCAGTGAACCGCCTGCTCAGCAGCATAGACCCCGCCGATGTCCCCTACGGATGCCGCGATCGCGCCATGCTGGAGATGCTCTACGGCAGCGGTCTGCGCGTGAGCGAGTTGGTGAACCTGAGCCCGGATCGGGTGGATTGGGATGAGGGATACCTGCGCATCACGGGCAAGGGAAACAAGACCCGCTTTGTGCCGCTGGGCGGGGTGGCGGCAAAGGCACTGCGTTGCTATCTGGAGCATGCCCGACCGAAGCTCCTGCGTGAGGGACGCCGCGCCACGGTGTTGTTCCTGTCTAACCGTGGGCAGGCACTCTCCCGCGACCGCATCCTGCAAATCATCAAAAAGCGAGCCAAGGAGGCCGGACTCCCGGAGAACGTGTACCCGCATATCATGCGCCATTCCTTTGCCACGCACCTGCTGGAGAATGGCGCAGACCTGCGCGTGATTCAGGATATGCTGGGCCATGCCGACCTGGCTACCACACAGATATACACTCACGTGGAGCGCAAACGCCTGGTGAACATGGTGCGCCGCTTCCACCCGCGCGGCAGACACGCGGATTAGTATGTCGTTCGGTAAATGACTCCATAAGTTTGCAAAGGGCAAATGGGAAATTGTAGGGGAAGATGTGCGGGCAAGCCCGCACGCGAAATTGCCCTGACGGGCAGCGAAATTCATGGCTGGAGCCATGAGCGAAATTATCCACTACGCGGATAGCGAAATTACCGCCGTTCCGGCGGTGATTCAGAGCCCCGTGGGGCGATATAAGTTAGCCCGGGTGTGGAGCCGCGTTAGCGGCGTAACCCCGGGGGGATTATATCAAAATATAGGTGAACCCCGTCAGCAATCGTGCTTTGTGTCATACAAAATTGTGCAAATTTTCAAGTTGTGAAACCTGAGCTCCC